>NZ_CP022315.1:3131703-3444873 GCF_002216775.1 Virgibacillus phasianinus | reverse complement strand
TTGACTTCAAGTACTAACTTTTTGTCTGTTGAAACCTCTGTCTTAAATTTAGGGAATTGCTTTTTTATTTTTGAAGCAAATTTTTCCTTTATTTTTGTAAGCTTTATTCGGTCATGCTGATGTACTTCAAGGGCCACCAGCATATTTTTATCTGTATTAACCGCATAAATGTTTGTTGTTTCTTTATATTTACGAAGTGTACTTTTAGCTTGTCTTGATGGTGCCTGATCTGGTAAAGAAGAGTTGCTTATTTTCGATGGTTCAGTTTTTGACCGGTCATTTGATGGTGCCGAATCTGAGTTTGTGTTACAGGCAACCAAAAAGCTAAGTATAAGAAGAACAATTAATTTGTGCATTTTCACTTTAACATCACCTACTCTTATCAGATTATGTAGTAGGGGGTTGAAGAAAAAAATTCAACCCGTAATTATTACTAAACATTCTTATATTGTGGTTCTTCCTGTTCGATTTCCTGCATACGTGGTTCAACACTTTGCAAAATTGCATTTGTTTGTTGTGCTGCCCCTTCGTATACTTGTTTTGCTTGTTTGTTCTGTGTTTGTAATGCAAATTGTTCAAAACTAGCCTGTGCGCTTTTTAATCCGGCAATTGTTTGCTTCACTTGACTTGAAACAGTCATCTAATGACCTCCTTTCAGGTATCACTTATTATAATTGTGTTTTTTGTCGTTATTATGCTTTATAATTATTTCCTTTTTATGTTAATCTTAATATAGGATAAAAAACTGAATTATTTTATAAAAATGAAACTTTCTGCAGGGATAAATCGTCTTATAGGTAGAATGTATGACAGGGGGACTATCATGAATATAAAAAAGCTAATCCTATCTGTTGTGTCCATCATGGCCATCGTCATCCTAATTTCCAGTTGGAATGGATTTGGCAGGGCTAGCCTGGTCGCTAATCAAATGGGCAAAGCAAAATTTGGGGATTTTATTTTACATATTAGGGTTGAAGAAGTGAATGAGGAAATAAAGGTATTCCGATCGTTGCAATACATGGGAGAGGACCCCATCGAAATTAAGCATCAAACACCTCTAATATCGATTTCATTAGGTCGAAGGAATCACGACTTTACAGGCAGCAATGTTAAAGAGGAGATGAAACATGGAGATAGCTATTATCCCCAAAAAGCAAAGATAATTACAATACCAAAAAAAGGGAAATACACCTTATATTGTTTAGCCAGTTTCCAAGTGGAGGGAAAAGATAAAAAGATCGAACATTCAGAAGAACTGATTTTCCAATAAAAAACAGCACTCATGGGGTGCTGTTTTTTCTAACAAATAGAAGAGCAGTTATTTAGATATTTTTGTTATCCTCATGTTCATCGTGACCACCATGTGTCAGATAATCCTCTCTTAATTCCTCTTTTTCATCCATGGTCAATGATGAATCATGATTCGGGTTTTTATTTTTATTAGTGAACAAAAGAACGAGTAGTACGATGATTATAACTGCTATTATAAGGTATACCCAAGTCATCCTTTATCACCTCTTGTTTAAAGCTTATCCATTTTTATTATACTGTTTCGTTAATAATTAATACCCACAATCAAGAAATGTGAAACTATAGTGAAAGGTGAGAAGCAAAAATATTCTTTCATTAAATAATTTGTTAAACTAAAGGTATCAGATTAAATTAAATTGGAAAGGGTTTTGAAAAAGATGGTGGAGAAACGAAAGCCTATGCCAGTAGATCAAGCAATCGCTAAAGTAATGGAATTTCGTAAGGCTGGGGGAACGGAAGTTGTGTCAATTGATAGATGTGATGGTAGAAGATTGGCGGAACCGCTATACACAACGAATCCTGTCCCGTCATTTAATAAGTCTCCTTATGATGGCTTTGCTCTTCGCTCATGCGATACGGAACAGGCATCCAGAAATAATCCGGTTGAATTTGAAATTGTCGAGCATGTGGGGGCAGGCCATGTACCTGAAAAAAAGCTGGAAGAATATCAGGCAACGCGTATTATGACAGGAGCACAAATACCTGACGGTGCTGATTGTGTTGCCATGTTTGAAATATGCAGTGAAATAAAACGGAATGGGAAGGATTTCATTTCGCTCAAACGCACCATGGAATCCGGGCAGAATGTTGTGAAAAAGGCTTCTGAAATAGGTGAGGGAAAAGAACTTGTAAGGAAAGGATCACTCATCAATCCAGGAGTAAAAGCATTACTGGCTACGTTTGGCTATCAGACAGTACACGTAATGAAAAAGCCGATTGTAGGTATCTTTGCAACCGGATCGGAATTGCTTGATGTGGATGCAGAACTTGAGCCAGGTAAAATCCGTAATTCCAATGCCTACATGATTATGTCCCAAATAAAACGGGCTGGTGGCGATCCGCATTATTTTGGAAAATTGGACGATGAACTGGAATCCAGCTTTCAAGCCATTGCAGAGTCAATCGATAAAGTGGATTTTCTTATTACAACTGGAGGTGTATCAGTTGGAGACTTTGATCTAATGCCGGCAATATATGAAAAGTTACATGCTACTGTCTTATTTAATAAGGTTGCCATGCGTCCCGGAAGTGTCACAACGGTGACGGCATTACAGGATAAACTGCTATTTGGCTTATCGGGTAATCCATCAGCCTGCTATGTAGGGTTTGAGTTATTTGTACGGCCCATTTTACAAACCTTTTTAATGAATGACACACCATTATTAAAAAGGTCGAAAGCTATATTAACGGACGATTTTCCAAAGCCTAACCCGTTCACTCGATTTGTTCGTGGTATCCTATCCATTGAAGATGGCCAGGTCCGCGTCTCACCGGCAGGTATCGATAAATCAAACGTTGTTACTTCGCTAGCATTTACAAATGGTTTGATGGTATTACCGGGTGGAACGAGGGGGTATAACAAAGGTGCAATAGTTGATGTTCTATGGCTTGATCAAATGGAAGGCCAGACAACCTTTTAAAAGGAGTTGGGGAAGTGAATCAAGAAATTAGTCAAGTGTCAGACCATTTCGGAAGACAACTAAGGGATCTTAGAATTTCCGTGATCGATAAATGTAACTTTAGATGCACATATTGTATGCCAAAGGAAATTTTCGGAGATGACCATATGTTTTTGCCTGAAAGCGAATTATTAAGCTTCGATGAAATTACGCGCGTGGCAGAACAATTTGCTAAACTAGGTGTGGAGAAAATCCGGATTACAGGCGGAGAACCATTATTGCGAAAGAACTTGGACAAACTGATTGCACGATTAAATAACATTCATGGCATTCGGGATATTGCACTGACAACAAATGGTGTGTTTTTGCCAAGAAAAGCACAAAAGTTAAAAGAATCCGGCCTGCAGCGGGTAAATATTAGCTTAGACGCAATTGAAGATAATGTTTTTAAAGAGACAAATGGCAGAGGTGTTGTAACTCTTCCAGTAATAAAAGGAATTGAAGCAGCACAAAAAGCGGGGCTTAAGGTGAAAATAAATATGGTTGTAAAAAAAGGTATGAACGATAGCCAAATTCTGCCTATGGCTCGGTATTTTAAAGGAAAAGATATTATTTTACGTTATATTGAATTTATGGATGTTGGAAACCACAATGGCTGGGATATGAATAATGTGATTTCAAAGAAACAAATTATTGATAGAATTAAAGAAGAAATGGCGATTGTTCCAGCAGAAGAAAATTATTATGGTGAAGTAGCTACAAGGTACAAATATGCAGATGGCGATGGAGAAATTGGTGTTATATCTTCAGTGACGGATTCATTTTGCAGCAGTTGCACACGAATCAGACTATCGGCGGACGGTAAGCTTTATACATGTCTGTTTGCCTCAGATGGTTATGATTTACGAAAGGATTTAAGGTCAGAAATCTCGGATCAAGTATTGGCGAATAATTTAAAAGCTATTTGGGGCAGACGAGCTGACCGGTATTCGGACGATCGAGCAGCATTAAAAAACACAAACAGAAAGAAAATCGAGATGAGTTATATTGGCGGATAGTGCATTCGCATGGAGGTGGATGGATGAAGACATTTAAATTAAGTTCACTTGAAATTGTGGAAAATAAAAATGATGATATTATTCAACACGAAATTCCGTTGCTTGATGGCCTAGTCATTAATAAGGAAGATGATCAGAACCGCTGGGTGATTGAGGCTTTTATGAAGAAGGCATTTGTGGAAGACTTTCGCAAATTAAAAGAAAAAGATGATACTGTTATGCTCCAGGTGAAAATCACAAAGAAAACGAATACGCCGGCAACATTTATTACTTCAATCTTGTCCGTAAATGAAATTGGTGAAAACATTAATGTCATTTTTATGGGGACAATTGTTGATCAGCGCAAAGGCATTGTCAAGGAAATGTTAAAGAAATTAATTGAAGACGGTTATCAGGGTGAATCGTTATATAAAAAATTCAAAGAGTTAATAGAGCAAGGTTAGTAGGGTGTTTGACTACTAACCTTTTTATTTTACGTACTAAAATTTAAGCTAATTGTTAAATATGCGCGCAAATCTTTTATATGCCTGCTATAATGAGGATAAGTTTTGCAGAAAAATGTTTGACATTGTAGATGTAAGGAGCAGCTTTATGTTTTTGAAATTGTTTAAAACTGATTGGATAAATAAATTATCGCCAGTGCAACTAATCCTATTTTTTTACTGTGTGGCAGTGATTGTCTCTACTTGTATTTTGGCAATGCCTATTGCACATAAAGATGGTGTCAATACTTCATTTATCGATATTCTATTTATAGCGGTAAGTGCAATCAGCGTTACTGGATTATCACCAATCAGTATATCTGAAACATTTAATACATTGGGATATTTTTTATTAGCATTTATTATGCAATTTGGTGCGGTCGGTGTTATGGCAATTGGGACATCAATCTGGATAATTCTTGGGAAAAAGATTGGACTGAAAGAGCGCCGTCTAATCATGACCGATCAGAATCAAACTTCCTTTGCCGGTATGGTCCGATTAATCAAACAAATTATGTATGTAATATTAACGATTGAATTTTTTGGATTCATTATTTTAAGTACCTATTATCTGCAATATTTTCCTACCACCGGAGAAGCGGTTGTTAATGGATTTTTTAGTACCATAAGTGCAACCACTAATGCTGGGTTTGATATTACGGGAAATTCATTAATGATGTTTAAAGATGATTACTTCGTTCAATTCATTACGATGCTGCTGATCATCTTTGGTGCAATTGGTTTCCCAGTGTTAATTGAAGTCAAGGAATACATGTTTGCAAGAGAAGAAATACGTAAAGGGTTACGGTTCACCCTTTTTACCAAAGTTACAACTTTAACCTTCTTTTCACTAATTGTGATTGGGGCAATCTTCATAGCGCTATTCGATGCGGGAAATTTCTTTGCCGACAAATCGTGGCACGAGGTGTTATTTTATAGTCTGTTTCAGTCTGTAACAACCAGAAGTGGTGGTCTTTCCACGATGGATGTCAGTCAGTTGACGGAGCAAAATCATTTGTTCATGTCCCTCTTAATGTTTATTGGTGCGTCACCAAGTAGTGCGGGTGGTGGTATTCGGACCACAACATTTGCTTTGGTATTGATATTCATTATTACATTCGCCAGGGGTGGTGCAAGTATTCGTATATTCAGACGGGAAGTCTATCAGGAGGATCTATTGAAGGCGGTTTCAGTATCGTTAATGGCACTCGCCTTTGTGTTCACTTCTATTTTAATCATGTCTATCATGGAGCCGTATCCGCTGTCAGAAATACTCTTTGAGGTAACGTCGGCGTTCGGAACAGTGGGGCTTTCACTTGGCATTACAAGTGAACTTACTACAACAAGTAAAGTCATCTTAATGGTTTTAATGTTTATTGGACGTGTAGGTATCATTACATTTTTGTTTATGTTTAAAAACAATAAATCAAGCGGGAAATTCCATTATCCAAAGGAAAGGATGATTATTGGATAAGGGATGTGAGTCCTTGGAGGAGAAAGGTTATGTCTAAAGAGAAAATTGAATTTATGACTGATCAACCATTTAACAATCATGGTGATATTATTCGTGTGGTAACTTTCGAGATGTTACCGAACAAATTGAAAATGAACGGCGAATTGAATTTATGGCATTCTATGATGAGTTAACCAACTTGCCCAATCGTAACCGCCAGTGTTATTGGCAGAATTTCTCCAAGCTTAATTAGTGACATGGAAAAAAGGTTGCCCCCAACGGAAGGGCAGCCTCTTTTCGTTTCCTAGAAATAAAAATTTGTATTCAAGATGGTGCTGTTAAGGATATCATATGGCAATAACCGGGACGCTTTCGTTATATTAAGGCTGTTTTCGCATAGTTTGTTGTTTATGGATGTTGTGTCAAAAACAACAGTCTCTTAGAAAAGAACCATTATTAAAGTGCTTTTTCTGTGTTGGATACTGCTGAGCTTTCTTTTTTATCTGGGAAAAGCAAACTGAATGCTATCCCAAAAAATGCAGCAATAAAAAACGTGCTGAATCTTGATGTAATAATGGATTCAAGTGGAGTGCTAATCCATAAAATGGTTGAGAACAATCCGGCAAGTACTGTTGCAACTAACCCAGTACTAGAATATCTTTTCCAGAAAAAAGTCATCAAAATTGCCGGAGACAATGTACAGCCTACTCCTGCCCAGGCCCAACTGACGACCAAGTATAAAAGGGAATCAGAAACAAGGGCAATAATCATTCCGACTAAGCCAAAAACCAATACAGAAGATCTGGAAATCCATACAAGTGACTTTTCTGAAAGTTGTATACCCATTGCTTTGTGAATAATATCTTCACTGACTGAACTAGTTACTACCAAAAGCTGTGAATCTGCGGTGGTGATAATTGCAGCCAATATTCCGGCGAGTAATATGCCTGCAAACCAATGGGGAAGAAGGTCTAAAATCATGGTAGGTAAAATGGTTTCTACGTCAGGAAATGATCCCTGATCATAAATAGCAATTGCAGCAAGACCAATTATAAACGCGCCTCCATATGCCAGGAATGTCCAAATAATGGCCACAGTGCTGCCCTGCCGTGCATCTTTATC
This sequence comes from Virgibacillus phasianinus, assembly GCF_002216775.1. Lineage (GTDB taxonomy): Bacteria > Bacillota > Bacilli > Bacillales > Amphibacillaceae > Virgibacillus_F > Virgibacillus_F phasianinus. The sequence continues at coordinate 3,437,828 of NZ_CP022315.1, read as the reverse complement.
GTTTTTGAGTGCCATGAACCGCGTACTCAACTGTGGCTGACCGCCTAAGAATCCAAAGAACCATGCAAAATTATTGAAGAATAAAACCCCAACAGCGAATCCTGTCAAGCCACCAAACCAGGAATTGTAGGAGTTGCCTGCAGATACCAATGACTGGGTGATTGAGAGGTCATTGGTATTAATATAAACAAGTGCAACAATAGGGAGAACTACCAAAGTGATAAGCATCATGATACTCTGTATCATGTCTGTCCATACAACTGAAATGAAACCACCTGAAAAGGCAATAATAATAATAATCGCGGTAGCAATAAGTACACCTGCTGTAGGATCCAAACCAAATGTAGTAAAAAGCATCTTTCCTGCACCGGCCATTTGGGCACCAACGTAAAACATTAGAAAACCGGCAATTAAAAGGCTTGTTATCCAACGAATAATAGTGGCTTTCTGACCAAAACGTACAGCTAAATAATCGGGAAGTGTCAACACATTATATTTTTCTGTCTCCCTCATGAACTTTTTTGCTAGAAACAGCCATGAAAATATAATACCTAGTGCAATTCCGGCGGCAACCCATACACCGGATAACCCTGTCATAAAAACAAATCCTGTGTATCCAAGTAATAACCACGCAGATTCGCCGGTGGCCCGTTCTGAAAAAGCAAGCGCCCAGCCTGGCAGCTTCTTTCCACCCAGTAAAAAGTCCGATTGTGTTTTACTTTTTTTACTGAACACATAACCGATAAGCAATATTGCGACACAATAAAAGATAAACTCGATTAATATGATATTCATCGTATCCCCCCATAGTTATTTTTGGTAGGTTTAAGGCCAGTCGTCTCCGCTTTTATTCCTTATTCTAATTTTGTTCCTATTCCTTTTTTCACCGCCTTTTCATATATGTCTGCTGCTACTACCACATCAAATAAAGCCATTCCTGTAGATTTAAAAATGACACTTTTTCCATTACCAGGCATAACCTTGTTTCTTGATGAAAGATGAGAGCTAAATGAAATTATGGAATCCTTTGTGAGCCAGCCATTCTTGAGAGGTGTTATGATATCGCCTGATTCATGGATGGCATCCAAGCTATCAATGAATACTTGATCCGTATTGTAATATACAGCTTCTGGAAATTCCTGCATAGATGGCTGAAAAGATCCAATTCCAACTAGCAATTTATTCCTAAACAGGTTGGAATTGTTTGGGATAACCGGATCCTTGGAAGTCGTGGTGGTGATGATGATTTCAGCTGAGTTTACAGCTTCCTCAGAGGAACCAACAGTGTGAATACGAATAGTTTCACCTATAAACTCTTTTACCTGTTTGATAAAGGATGGTATTCGCTCCGGGGTTCTGTTGTATAAATAAATGTCTGAAATAGGACGAACACTGCATGCTGCAATTGTTTGATAAAGCCCCTGTACGCCTGTACCAATAATTGCAAGTGTCGAACTAGTTTCAGGGGATAGGCTCCTGATAGCAGATCCACCGATTGCTCCAGTTCTGAAACCGGTTATAAATGATCCGTCCAAAATTGCCTGAATTTCACCGGTTGTACCACTTTTCAGAACGACTACACCATGGATTGCCGGATGTGATTTGTTTTCCGGGAAAAGTGTGACAAGCTTGGTACCTATTGAATCTTTTGTAAAACAAGGCATAGCCAACAATGTATTACCACCCTGGTTTACTTGCATTCTAGCTGGCATGGTGAAGGAGTCTTTTTCGTATTGTTCATAGGCCTGGTCAATTGCAGTTATGACATCGCACATCGACACAGTTGAACGAATGTCAGCTGCACTTAAATAAATCATGATCAACATCCTTTCTTTATAGACGATTGGTAGTTAAACAACTGCACCTTCAATGATCAGTTCTTTTTCTGCAAATCTCTCAAATCGTAGCGGACTTAGGTCTATTGATTGATAACCGCCTGTTTGTATTTTTTCGGATAGTCCTTTACCTACTGCGGGAGCCTGCTGCATGCCATGACCGCTAAATCCACATGCCAGATAATAACCCTTTAATAATGGATGTTCTCCGATTATCGCGTTCTGATCAATCGTGTTATAGCTATACATACCTGCCCACCCATGTAAAACTTTTGCACGCTCGAAGTTTCTAATTCGATTGGCTAACACGGGCCATAATTGTTCCATAAAAAAGGAACGTTTCCATCTAAAGTCTATCCCGGGTTTAACTGCTTCTGAAAATCCAGAGATTAATGAATTACCCTCGTGACGGAAGTAAACCCCTGTAGGATCCACGGTTAGCGGCAGTTTCTTTTGAAGAGGGTCAGCTATATCAAATTGAATGATCTGTCGTTTCAAAGGTACGATTGGCAGAGGAAGTCCGATCTGTTCACTTAAATAAGGTGCCCATGGACCTGCACAATTAATAAGAACCGGAGACTCTACTATTTCGCCGCTATTCGTTTTAACTCCTTTAATACCCTGTCTATCATATTTAATGGAAACAACTTCGTCATAAATATAGGAAGCTCCCAGTTCTTTTGCCTTTTTCGCGTATCCTTGCATAACTGAATAGGGATCCAAGTAGCCATCTTCACTGCAATATAAGCCTCCCTGTAAATCTCCGATGTTCAGTTCAGGGATAATCGATGTTAATTCCTCTTGCTTAAGTAGTACTGAAGGAACACCAAATTTTTTCTGCAGGTGACATTGTCTTATTAGTTGTTTCATATTTTTATCTTTCGCTAGAAACAAATACCCACGTTGTTTGAAGTCTATCTCGGCCCTTTCCCCGTTAATCTTCATATCCTCTGGAAATGTTTTATAATGTTGCAACCCAAACCTGCCTATTTGGATATTTATACTGGTAGTAAACAGTTGTCTTATACCGCCAGCACTCCTTGGTGTAGAGGAAAATTCATATAGTTTATCTTTTTCAAATATACTTATCTTCCCAGTAAATCCATCGTTTAATAGATGATAGGCGATACTGGAACCTATTACTCCTCCACCCACAATGATTACGTCCGTCTGTTTAGCCAATACCTCACCCCAGATAATAAATTATTTCGGATAATTCATAACATTTTATTTATTTATAACGCAAAAGCGGGTGAAATACTATGGTTATTTTGTACAAAAATTTGTACTTTTTAAATTCCATGTCACAAAATATGGTAAAGTAGAAGTGAAACTAATTTAAATAAAGATGGGTGGGAATAGCAATCGAGGAGTTAGTACAATTTGCACAAAAAGTAGTGAAAGCGATTACAAAAATTCTGCCATTTTCTATCAGCTTAAGTGATAAACAGGGATACATAATAGGGGATACAAACCAAAGCCGAATTGGAACACTTCATACTCCGTCTATCGAAGTCATCAAAAAAGATAAGATAATATTGTACAGTAAAGTCAAAGTTTCCACAATGGATAATGTTTTGCCTGGTGTTGCAGTACCGCTTTATTTTAATTATAAAATAGTGGGCGTACTCGGAATAATTGGCGATCCAGATGAGGTAGAACCATATGCCATACTGGTAAAGAAATATGTAGAATTAATGTGGCAGGAAACGCATCAACTAAAGGTGAAAGAAATGAAGGGGAGAGCAGTTGAAAGTTTTCTGCAGTATGTGTTAGTAAATAAAGAAATTAGTTATACCCGCCTGAACCATTTTATTAGTTACCTTGGGTTTGAAGATAACATAAATTGGGGATGCATTGTCATTGATGTAGGTGATTCATTAATGGAAAACATGGAACACAACAAACTGACGTTATTCCTGGATCAAATTAAAGCATCTCTTATTAACTGCACAAAATTAACCTTCGGGAAAAATGATAATGCCATATGCGGATTTTTAACTATCGAAAAAATGATTTTGTTGCTGCCTATTAAAGATAATGGGGAATATCGCAGGCTAATGGACGAGTTTCATAGCAAAAGTAGCCATTTAATGGATTTGTTTAATTCGTATGATGTGTCAGATTGCAAGATAACCGCAGGAAGCATGTATTACGAAATGAAAGATATCAAACGAGCCTATCAGGAAGCTGAGGAATTAAGAAAATTTGTTGGTAAAAGCAGAACTTGTCCAGCAATCGTTACCTATTATGATTGGGATATATTGTTCAAACTATTACCCAATGCTATTAGTACGGACGTGCAATCTATTCTTTTTAATCGATTAAAACCTTTATATCAAAACAAAGCGTTTGTTGCTTTAACCACAGATTTTATGACATATTGTGAAAGCGGTATGAATATAAGTAAGGCTGCTAAAAAGCTGTATATCCACCGCAATACACTAATATACCGACTCAAAAAAATGGAAAGCCTAACAAAGCTCAGGACGAATAATTTTGAACATTGTACAATGCTTTATTTTATCCTTAAACATTTAAATCCCGAGTCGGTATCCTATAAATAAATGCTTGTGCTAAAGTGAAATAGCACAAGCAAAAGATATAAATTAGCAGTAAAAAGCTGTTCCTACAATGATTAGAAGTATAAATAGAACAACAATTAAGGCAAATGAATTGCCATAATTACCATAATTATTGTTTCCGTAAGCATTGTTTTCATAACCGCCACATCCACCGTATCCATATGACATACTACTTCACCTCCTAGACGTTTACAGTTATACTATATGTAAATGTAGCCTGAATGTATGGACGTTTTCATCAGTTTTTTAATAAAAAATGAATGTAATTGAACATAAGATTGGGGATTTTTTATATGAATCGGCAGATAAAACGTTTTAGCGAGGGAGAAATAGAATGGATAAAACAGTTTTCTGCTGTTGTAACAGATGGCATTTTCCTGATGAAGGTGAAAAAAGAACAAACTGCTCACCTGTTTATCTATGAATATATGAATAAACCAGCAATGGAGTTAGCAAGACTGTCCAGACGCGACATTGGCAGTAAGCTGAGAGACAGCAATTCCATTGGTCATGCTCAATTCTTGCGGGAGCACTATCTACGCGTTCTGGAAACAAACGATATCGTTACATATAAAGACAATGTTATGCTTCCAAATGGCCAGTATGAAGCCCGGACACAGCTCATCCCTGTTTACAATATAGGTAATGAAATTACCTATATTGTGGGAGTCACCGTGAATGTTACCCAGCTTTCTGAGAAATCAGATGATGTAAAGTATTTAAACCGATTATTTTCAACTTACATGGATACAACGGATAATGGTGTCGCCATGATTGATTTCACAGGTAGGTTCCTGGTAACGAATGAATCATTTATCCGATTATTTGGATACACAAAGGGAGAATTGTTAAATCTTAAATTGGAAGAATTTCAACCACAACTAAAAGACAAATTTACAAGGTTTTGCCAGTTGTTAAAAAAGGGGGAGAAGATCCACAATTTAACATTGGAGTTGACCAAAAAAAGTGCAGAAATACTTTATACAACGATCAGTTTTACGCCGATTCCAAACGAGCACCAGGAGTTTGTCGCATTTGCAGTAATTATTCATAATATAACCGATGAAATCGAAACAAAACGGAAGTTAACTGCTACACAAGACCGTTACCGATTAATTGCAGAACATACACAGGATCTGGTAAATATTATTGATGCAAACGGAATTATTACATATGCATCACCTTCACACTTGCCTACACTAGGTTATGACCCAGCTAGTTTAGTCGGAAATTGGGTGCTGAATCATGTTCATGAGGATGATAAAAAGGAATTAGGAAAAATCCTTGCAAAAACTAAAAAGGTGAAAAAGTCGCTATTGACGGAGTTTAGGATTATTAAAAAATCCGGGAGGGCCATTTGGGTCGAATCCAATATCAAACCTGTTAAAAATAAAGATGGAAGTCTCCGCCAAATTGTTACCGCATCACGTGATATCACAAACCGGGTAAAAGCGGAAGAAAAGTTGAAAAGACTGGCCTTAACAGATTATTTAACCGGCTTACCGAATAAGCGGGAGTTTATAAATGAGCTTACCAGTGAGAAAAAGAAAATTGATAACGGTATATCCAAGTATATGGCTGTTTGTTATATAGATGGAGATGAATTCAAAAAAATTAATGATGAGTGCGGTCATGATATAGGCGATAAGTTTTTGATTAAAATTGGGGAGCGGTTAAAAGAGACTATCCCATTAGGCAATTTTGTTGCCCGAATTGGGGGAGATGAATTCGCTGTTCTGCTTAAGAAAATTGATGGGGCGGAGGAAGCGGTAATCATTGCAAAGAGTATTATCAGTCGCATGAGTTCACCGGTTAAAATTGATGATTATACATTTACTAATACATTAAGTATTGGAATCAGCATTTATCCAACAGATGATACAGACATTGACGGTATTTTATTAAAGGCGGATCAAGCATTATATGAAGCAAAAAAGAATGGGAAAAATACGTATTGCAGCTATGCTTAAAATTGGAAGAGGCTGGAACATACCCAGCCGCCCTAAGGTGCGCGACTGCCCGCAGCGGAAATCACGTTGCTGTAACGTCGCGGTTTATGGAAACAGCCAAGAAAAATATCCGAACTACTACAAAATTTAATTAAAGAATTTTGAATCATAGTTCGGATTTCTCTCTGACTAAAGCACTTTTGCCTTGGCCCTTTGTTTGTAATGGGCGCTTACGCTGTTGTTTTACTTTTTGATTTGCGTTATGTTTAGTATTTTTATTTGGTCATTTTCATAGCCTACTACAAATTTGTACGATGTGTTTCCTTTTTTAGTAGTACCTTTATCCGGTTGTTTATACGAGTAGTCTATTTGAATAGGAGCCTCGATTTGGTTGTTATCGGTCAGGGAAGTTGTGAAATCCTTATAAGTAAGGTTAACGACATGAATGTATTGCTCACGAAAATCAGAATATGATGTGCCGCTCTGCATGTCACTGCCTAAAACCGTATAGGCGCTAATATAGTCACGCATCACTATGCTGTCAAGGAAATAGTTAATTAAGTATGCAGCATCTTCCTTAAATGCTTCCTCATCAATATTGTCTATGACTTGTGATGTTGTTGAAAACTTTAACTCCTCTAATTGCGCCTCGTTTGACCATTGTTCAATTTGATCAATGACATCAGCAAGGGGGATGCTGAATCCAATTGTTCCATCTTTTGTACCGACAGAGTTAATTCCAATTACCTCGCCAGTTGAACGATTTATTAATGGTCCGCCACTGTTTCCATGTGTTATTTGGGCAGATATCTGATAGACATTTTTGTAATCGAATCCATCAACAGTAAAATTTCTTTCCGTACCGGAGATAATTCCAAGTGTAACAGTATTCTGAAAGCCATGTGGACTGCCAAGAGCGATAACTTCATCGCCTAATTCCGCTTTGATTTCCTTTTCAATTGGGATAGGGGATCGATTTGCCATTTGCGGTACCCGTATTACCGCTATATCTACATCCTCACTAATACCAACTATTGCAGCAGGGTAGACGCGCGCATTCGATGTTCGCACACGAATGATATCGGCGTTTTTTACGACATGAGCATTAGTTATAATGTCGCCTTTTTCATTATAAAGGAAGCCCGAACCGGTAATTGTTGTATCCCCATTTTGACCTTCAATTTGCATTACGTTCTTTTCTGCATTATGAATAATTGTCTTCAGATTTAATGTTTGAGGTGAATTACTTATTTTATTTATACCAGAGCTGCTGACGGTTACTTGGTCTGAATACCATTGGTTATGAATAGCAAAAATACCAATACCACCCAAGATCATTATGAAAACTGTAATGGCTATTGGTATATAGTGATATTTCCTCAACGATGTACACCTCGTTTTTGTGCGATTTATTATTCCGTATACCATTTGATTTTGGATACCTTTACTTTTAATTCCTTGGCCTTGCCAGTTATATCGAAGTGAGTAAATTCAAATTCACCAGTTTCATTTGGATAAAGTGTATCAGGGAAAACATAAACTTCATTTGCTTTAAATTTGTCGCCGTTTTTTGTCAGTAAATCATATTCCACCAAGATGGTATTGATTGGTATAGTTGCGACACTTTTCACTTTGCCTTTCACAACAAGCTTGTCCTGCTTATTCTCTTGCAGTTTAACACTCTCAAGTTTCACAGCGTCATTTTTATTTTGTTTTCGCTCCTCCTCAGCTTTACTGATAGCCGATTCAATCCGCCGTTGCTGCGCGGTTTCAAACGCAACACGTTCATTATCAATGGCGGTTTGCAAACTGTTAAGTTTTTTGGAATCAGGTGCATAAACCAGCCCATCTTTAACGAGTATCTCTGCATCCGAAAAATGGAGCTTATTTAGCTGTTTACTCGCTTTAGAATAGGTATAATTGATGATTTGATTTCGAATATTAGTTGTTATCTTTTCAGCCTCGCTGCTTTCTATTGATTCAGCTTCCCATAGTAATATTTTTAATTGATCAATGGAAGGTTCTTCTTCCAATTGGTTTTTTAATTGGTCTGTTTTAATGGTATTTTTCATTAGTACTATTTCATTTATTAACTTTTTTACTACAGAGCCGTTATAATTTTTTAAAGTAGAATCCGTCTCAGCTATATGCTGCAGGGCCTTTTGATATTCCTGCTTGGCAAGGTATTTGGCTGCATTATCAAGATTATTTTGAACTTGCATCGCTATATCCATGAATTCTATTGCATTTGACGCTTGAGGGAAATTCTCTTTTTGCTTTAAAGCCTCTTCAAAAAGTGTTTTAGCTTTTTTATAGTTCCCCTCGCTAGCCTTTTTTTCTGCATTGGAATAGAGGTCCTTTGCCTGGGCGGTTTGATTTTCCAAAAATAAGTGAAGGAAGCCGATTGATAAACTTAATAAGGCAAAAATGATTAATGGTAAAAACCAAATTTTTTTCGACCTGGCTGGTTTAGTTAATCGATTATGCACGTCTTCTGGTAACTGTTTGCCACATTTTATGCAATAGGATTCATTATCTCTTACTTTTGTACCACAATAAGGACAGTGAAACAAAACTGCCACCTCTTTCATCACAGGTGTTGATATGTATCATTCATCTCCGTTTTTCTATATCATTTTAACATATTTTTGCTTTATTTAGGATGGGGAAATTGGTATGATGAAAGAGAGGCATTTGTTGCCTAATTCTGCACATACTATTTTTATATTTTAAATTACATACATCATGTTGAGGAGGTGCACATTTTAATGGAAATTGCATTGTCGGTAGTTTGTTTTGCACTTGTAATCTTAAATATTGGATATTGTGTATTTGATAATGAGAAGTAATAACAGTGAAGATATAAACTAAAAAAAGGGGCCAGACCGATGAAACAGTCTGACCCTCATTAATTATTTTATCATGGACCATTCGTCAAATGGATAAATGACAAATTCAGATCGGCCTACGATATCATCCGCATTAATAAAACCTAATCCATTTCTACTGTCTTTACTGATAGCCCGATTATCACCCATTACGAAGTATTTATCATCTGGAACTTCTATCGGGCCAAAATTTCCTGTGTGATTTAAAGCATCTACACTAATAAAGGTTTTTTCATATTGTTCACCATTAATATACAAATGGTGATTGCGAAATTTAACAGTATCACCTGGTAAACCGATTACACGTTTTACGTAATTTTTAACGGGGCGCTTAATAATTACTACATCTCCACGTTCTGGCTCATCAACTAGGTATATTAGTTTGTTAAAGATAACGCGTTCTCCATCCTGTAATGTAGGGACCATGCTTTCACCTTCAACAATTGATGTTGCGAAAACAAACGTACGTAGAAAAAATGCTAATAATATTGCGATAAAAATTGCCTTTCCCCACTCTAACCATTCATTTTTCTGTTTATCCTTCTTTACCAACTTTGACATCCTTTCCTAACATGATCCATTCAAATAAAATGCATTGTATTACTTGGATACTATTATTCTTAAAGATAAATCATGATAGCATTCTTATCAACTGATAAAATAATAAATGTTTATCCTTGTTTAAACCAGTTATTCAATAGTATAACGGTATCACTTTCCCCAATAATATTATAGTCTTTTGCATAAATTGTAAAAAACTTTTCATGTTCCTTTATCAAAACTTGGCAAAAGCTATTGTACTGTGCTAAAGTGGTATCAGCTATGAGTGTGCGGGGAGGTAACCATTTAATTGAAATGAGGAAAATAGACATGCTGTTGGAAAGAATTGAATTTCTGCGTAACGAAATGGCAAAGGTTGCCTTTAAAAAAGGGTTCACAAGTAAAGAATCAATTATCATTAGCCAAGAACTCGATAAATTATTAAATCTGTATGATAGCGTCTTACTTAATGAAACAAAAAATAGCGAACATAATTAAACTTTATCCTAAGATAGCTTTGACAAGGTCTGGTATACAATTCATGTATATCAGTTTTTTTGTTTTAAGGTAGAAAGTGTATAAAGATGACTACTTAAAGAAAAAACGTTATTTCTTCACTAAATGTTCAAACAATTTTGATTTATCGATTTGGAAATAGGGTATAATAAGATTATAAAATAAAAGGAGTGAGGCAAATGCGTCCTAAGACTAGAAACTTCGAAGACCTCGTTAAACAATATAAACAAGAACTGCTTACAGATGAGAAGAAATTGTCTCAGATTGAAATGCGTCTCGAGAATAAGCAAACACAAAAGGAACAAAAAAAGCCAAGACGTTTTTCTTTTTATGATTGAACCAGGAACAATAGAATGAACTAAAAGGTAGAGTGATAGAAAAATGTCACTCTATTTTTAATGTCTTTCTTAGAGAAGTCTCCCTCTTCAAGCAACCCATCAAGGGTGGTAAGTGGTGGGTAGTTCATTGGTTTGATTTACTTGAGAAAAAGTTTAAACGCACCGCTACCTGGCGATAATGATGGTAAACGTAAGGGGGAATCCGCAGCATGGAAAAAACGATTGAATTATTAACGATAGGTGTTGGACCATATGGATTAATGGGATTGATTGTTTGTGGCGCATTCATTTGTTATCTCTTCATTAAGCCAGTTATACAGTGGTTTATTGCTTTAAAACAAGAACGTATATTGAGTTATATTATGTGTAGTTTACTGATATGCATATTTACAATTTCAATTGGATTTCTATTTTTCCAAGGTGACTACGTTTATCTACTAAAGATTACATTAGTATGCATGGCTCTATTTGGCGGTATTTTAGTTATTGTCCGGCTTTTACTATTTCTATTCCAAAGTATCTTTACAAAAAATGTATAAGGGATAAATTCATTTTAAAAAAATTGAGTTGCTTCTCATCAAATTGCAATTAACAAGTCAGGCCTCTTGTGAAGATTCAAACGACCTGCATGAGCTGCGTTAATATTCCCCCGAGCTGTGCACAAAAAAGCTTGTACAAAACCAAAGGGGTTCCCTACAAGCTTAGTCTGCCAGTTTGACAGGTTTATGAACAATAAATTCAAACAAATGTGGGCTATGATTCAAATTTACGATAAGATTTTGTTGGTGGCCATTCCATTTTCCCTAAAGATGAAGGCGTATAATACGCAGAAGTATATTTTCTGTTTCTAGGTTTTTTTCCCGGCTTCGGTGTATAGTTAATATAACGGTAAACTATTCGTTTCGCCTGTGAGAGTGACATTTTCGTTTGAGGATTTCGATATGATTGATCCAAGGTTCCCAGATGCTCAAGCTGATTGAAGTCATCTTTCTCCGGAGGGATATGGAAATAGTAGTTCTCAACTTTTATAAGTAATGTAGAATGTTGATTGCTGAATTTCGGATGGTCGGAAAAGTGAAGTCCAATTTTCTTAGCGCGATTTTCTGAGAGTAGCTTTTTAATTGCTTCTTTCTTAATATAGTATAAATGTTTAGGTTCTGGTGCGGTTTTTGCATGTCTATTAATAGTGTATAAAGCTCTTGCAAGTTCGGCAGAAGAGATGGATTTTGTTTTAGCCATAAGGATCCTCCTTTTCTATAATCGTCATGTCAACTCTATATTATCGTAAAGCTTGTCCATTTACAATAAGTGAGAGTCAAGAAAAAAGAAGCTGGGGAGAACCCAGCTTTTATACTTACTTCATTTCCTTGATGTCTTTTACAATTTTATCCATTTCCGCAGCCTTTATTCCTGAATAGCGTTTAATTGCATTTCCTTCCGGTGAAACAAGAAAGAAGCTGGTTCCATGCATTAATTGATCAGAATCTTTTACTTTTTCTAATGCGGATTTAAACGATTTGATTGAGAATTCCTTAATTGTTTGAAATTCATAACCTGTCAAAAAATGCCAGTTATCAAAAGATGCCCCATGGGATTTCCCGAATTCCTTTAAAGCTGATTTCGTATCCCGATCCGGATCAACACTGAATGAAACAAGCTGTACATCATCAAGTTCTGCTTCATTCAGTTTATCCTGAAGTTTAGCCATATTGGCAGTCATTGGCGGGCATACGGTTTCGCAATTTGTAAAAACAAAATCGGCTACCCAAAACTTTCCTTCGAGACTGCTCTTACTTACTTTTTCGCCATCCTGGTTAGTAAAGGAAAAATCTTGAACCTCATAGGAGAAATCCCCTTCATATTTATCACCACAGGCCGAAAGGATAAGGACAAACATCAATAATGGGATTGCTAATTTACCAATTCTTAACATATTTCAACCTCCGTATGAAAAGCACAAGCACCATCTAGCGGCATATGGCATGCTTCCTAAGCAACATCGGATATTCTTCCATACAGAAGAAACAGGTCAAGTAGCCGCTAGGGGCGCCGGAGCAAGACATAATTTCATAAAATATTCCTTACTATTTAGAAAATCGTTTCTAGCTTAGCATTTCTCATTAAAAAATACTATGGATATTCTGTTAACTATGGGTTGCTTTTAAAGTAAACACATAAATTTCAGGCTCGCATAGAAAACGATATGGTAATCTGGTGGTGCCGACTCCTTTTGTAACATATAGAATCAATTGACCCAATTGATATTTACCCTTTACGTATTTTTCAGCATATAACGGTGTATATAAATGTCCAATAATAGGTAAACGTACTTGTCCTCCGTGACTGTGCCCCGATAATTGGACATCCACAGGATAGTCTACCGTCTTGTCTGCAAAATCAGGCTCATGTGCAAGTAAGATTGTGAAAAGTGATGGATCTGCATTTTTTAAGGTTTTCTCCAGATTGGGATCACCCAGCATTACGTCATCTATTCCGGCCAGAGCAAATGATTCCTGCCCTTTTTTTATAGTGGTCTGCTGATTTTGAAGCAGCTTAAAACCTGATTGGTCCATAACGTTTTTTACGATATTTGTTCCATATCCTCCATGATCATGGTTTCCAAATATCCAGTATTTACCATGAGTTGCTTTTAACGATTTTAATATTCGTATTAATGTAGTGTTCCAATTGTACGAATTTGGAGCATCGACCAAATCACCTGTAAACACAATCAAATCTGGTTTTTGTTTGTTGATGGTCTGAACCAATTCCTCTAGTTGGCTCAAAGAATAATGAAATCCTATATGTGTATCCGAAAATTGTACAATTTTAAAGTTATCAAATTCGGAAGTAACTTTGTCCGAAGAAATGGTTTCCTCATGGATATCTAATAAACTTGGCTCTATTTCCCGAGCATAATAATAGGTTCCACCGCCCAAACCAAGAAATGCTAATAGACTACCAAATGACTTTTTTAAAAATGATCTTCTGTTCATGTAGTCAAACCTTTCTAATACTGATAATAGAATTATATCATGGATTATTATAATCAACACAATGCAAAAATAGATGTAAAAATATCGTAAAAGGCAGCACTTGTTCAAATTATCTGTTTACTTTTCACGCAGAAAGGAATATGCTAAGAACAATGAACTGAATAGTCATTCATTTTTGACGTGAGAGGGGAGAAACAATGGAGGATCAAACAGTTATTGTAACGGGAAGTTCAAGTGGAATGGGAAAGTTTATGGCCAAAAAATTTGTGCAGGAAGCTGCAAATGTTGTGATAACTGGCCGGAATAAGGAACGTCTGGAGAATACAAAAAAAGAGTTAAACCAAATTGGAACGGGAAAGGTTCTTGTTGTTCCAATGGACGTTCGAAATACGGAAGATGTAAAACAAATGGTAACGAAAACACTTGAGGAATTTGGCACAATTGACCATTTAGTAAATAATGCAGCAGGTAACTTTATTTGTAAGGCCGAAGAGTTGTCGTATAATGGGTGGAATTCAGTTATCGATATTGTATTAAATGGAACATTTTATTGCAGTAGCGAGGTGGGGAGGCATTGGATAGAAAACGGCAAAAAAGGCTCGATACTAAATATGGTCGCAACCTATGCCTGGAATGCCGGAGCCGGTGTTATTCACTCATCTGCAGCAAAAGCAGGCGTGCTGAATATGACCCGGACACTGGCAGTTGAATGGGGGTCGCAATATGGAATCCGGGTAAACGCTATCGCACCTGGACCAATCGAACGAACAGGCGGGGCAGACAAATTATTTGAATCAGAGAAAGCTGCCAAGCGTACGATTGGATCCGTTCCGTTAAAGCGACTAGGTAAACCCGAGGAAATTGCTGAGCTGGCTCATTTCCTGTTATCTGAAAAAGCAGCTTACATAAATGGTGAAGTAATCACAATGGACGGCGGCCAATGGCTAAACAAATTCCCTTTTTAGGCAGAAAAGCGAAGGCGACTGTTCAGAAGCGGACGCATAAGCAAGGGACTGAAGAACGCATGGTTTTGGCGTTCGAAGTGTCCATTGCTTATGACGGCAGCTTCTAGGAGCCGCAGCTGGACAAAGAAAAGCGAAGGCGACTGTTCAGAAGCGGACGCATAAGCAAGGGACCGAAGAACGCAAGGGTTTAAGCGTTCGAAGTGTCCATTGCTTATGACGGCAGCTTTTTATTAAATTACAAAATAAAATATCGTGAAAAAGTGAAAAGCAGAGCCCGCCAATACAAACAAATGCCACACGGCATGGTGATATGGAAATCCACGCCAAACGTAAAAAATTGCGCCTACGGTGTAAAACACACCACCCACTACTAAAAGGAGCAAACCTTTTTCATCAAACGCTTCTGTTAAAGGCCGCCAGGCGAAAACGATAATCCACCCCATTAGAATATACATAATTGTGGACAGCACAACAAACCTCTTCACAAAAAATATTTTAAATGCAACGCCAACTAATGCAATCCCCCACACAATTCCAAACAATAGCCAGCCGATTTGACCTTGAAGGACTATTAGTAGTAGTGGAGTGTACGAGCCGGCAATAAACAAATAGATGGATGAATGGTCGAAAATTTGAAAAATATCCTTCCATTTACCTTCAGGCAGACTATGGACGATTGTGGAGCATATATACATGAAAAACATAGTTAAACCAAATATCGTAACGGACATTGTTTGCCACGGATCTCCGTTTATTGTTGCGTAGGCAATCAACAGGACAAGTGCAACAATACTGAGTAACGCACCAATTCCATGTGTTATAGCATGGGCAATTTCTTCTTTTTTTGAAAATGTATGTGTCCTCATTTTAGAATTCACAATCCTTTTTAGATAATTTTCATGTTTTTAATGAAAAGCCTAAGCATGTGCAGGTCAGTTAACATATAAAGGTAGTAACTCCATATTAATTTAATTATTTAAATGTTGCTAGTCATTTAATTATGGTAGACTGAGAATGTAGATAGCTATTATTTACTCCTTTTGTTAGGATTATTATTCCTTAAGCACTTTTACAGATAAAGGAGCGTTTTTATGAGTACATTAAAAGACAAACAATTGACGGATATTACTGTTGAGGATTTATTGATACCATCTGAAAAGGTGGCTCATGTACAGTTGAACAACCCGCTTGAACATGCACTCCTGGTCCTTGTGAAATCAGGTTATTCTGCGGTTCCCGTATTAGACTCATCCTACAAATTGGTTGGAACAATCGGTAAAACTGTTATTTTAAATCAAATTTTGGGTCTTGAGCGGTTTGAATTTGAGAAGCTATCAAAGATGCGTGTTGAAGAAATAATGCATACAGACATCCCGTGTTTACGCAGAAATGATTCATTTTTAGCTGCTTTGAAGGCAGTCATCGATTTTCCATTCATTTGTGTGGCCGATACTGATGGTTACTTTGACGGCATTGTGACAAGACGTGCGATTTTAAAACAATTCAGCAGGGAGATTTATACAAAAAAACCTACAAATGAAAAGTGATAATTATTACCCTTGCCATTTTATTTATGACAAGGGTGTATTAATTTTGATAAGAGAAGTTGTGATACATAATGAATACATCTATACATAAAACACAAAAATTAAAACGACCTTTCATTTTGGCTTCCGTCATGCTAGGGATGTTTTTGGCTGCAATTGAAGGAACTATCGTCGCGACGGCAATTCCAAGTATTGTAGCAGACCTTGGTGGCTTTTCATTATATAGTTGGGTGTTTTCAGCATATTTGTTAACGAATGCAGCCACCGTTTTGATTTTTGGAAAACTGTCCGACATCTTTGGAAGAAAACCAATTTTTGTCGTTGGTGTTTCTATATTTATCATTGGTTCCATTTGCTGTGGTTTAAGTACCTCTATATTCATGCTTATTATAGCTCGGTTTGTTCAAGGGCTTGGAGCTGGTGCAGTTATGCCGATCGCAACAACAATTGTTGGTGATATTTATAATAAACAAGAAAGGTCCAAAATTCAGGGTTATTTATCCAGTGTGTGGGGGATATCCGCCGTCACGGGACCTTTGTTGGGTGGAATGTTTGTTGACTTGTTAAGCTGGAGATATGTCTTTTGGATAAATATCCCACTTGGGCTTTTAGCGATGCTTGGAATTATTTTGTTTTTACATGAAGATATTGAGAAAAAAGAGCGGTCCATCGATTACGGTGGTTCCATCCTGATTATGGTTGCTGTTAGTTCATTAATGTTTATCTTAGTTGAGGGTGGCATAAGCATACCGTGGAAATCGCCATTTATGTTTTGTTTGCTTGTTCTTGCAGGAGGCGGATTATATTTCTTTGTTTTCCATGAAAAACGGGTCAAGGATCCAATGATGCCATTTGATATCTGGAGGATTAAACTAATTCGGGTAGCAAATCTTACTACCTTAACAACAGGTATGATTCTTATCGGGGTTTCAAGTTACTTGCCTGCATTTGTCCAAGGAGTGATGGATCAGTCAGCTACCGTTGCTGGATTTACCCTGACAACAATGTCAATAGGATGGCCAATCGCGTCCACTGTTGCTGGAAGACTGCTCTTGGTCATTGGATACAGGGCCACGTCTTTAATAGGGGGACTGTCCTTAGTAATCGGAGCCATTTTCTTTTTTATTCTTACACCTGACATGGGACCAGTTTTCGCCGGTACAGGTTCCTTTTTCATAGGTGTTGGAATGGGTATGAGCAGCACTTCCTTTATTGTGGCAATTCAGAGTACCGTGAACTGGGAGAGAAGGGGAATTGCAACGGCAGCTAATATGTTCATGCGTTCATTAGGAAGTGCGGTAGGTGCTGCATTACTTGGCGGCATACTAAATAGCCAGATTCAGTCCTATCTTGCGAATAATGGACTAGAAAATAAAATTTCGGTGGATACAGCAAATCAAATTTTAGCATCTGACCAGCAAAGTGGTCTTTCAGAGTCGGTGAAAGCCGTTTTGCGAGATGGATTAACATCAGGCCTTCACTATGTTTATATGGGTTTACTACTCCTGGCCGTAATAACCTTAGTGTTGATAATATTACTGCCAAAAAAAGAAAATGAATAACGCTTTTCCTGTATACCTTTTTACTTTTTGTGAAAACTAGGGTGGGAGTAAGTATGTATATAGGAGGTAATAAGAATGGCGCGAATTGGTGTTGAAGGAACACTTACGGATGTTAAAAGTGCATTAAAGGAAAAGGGCCATGAGGTAATAGATTTACATTCCGAAGAAGATACTGGCCAATGTGACTGTTGTGTAATCTCTGGTCAGGACAAAAACGTTATGGGAATGGCCACTGCCAGTATTGCCGGCCCAGTTATTAATGCGGATGGATATAATGCCGAAGATGTTTGCCAGATGGTCGAACAAAAATTGGGATAAAAAAATAAACCCAGCTCATAACATGAGCTGGGTTTATTTTTTAATTTAGACACTTTTTATATATTTACCTGATGTGGGTAAGGGACCTTGATATCTGCTTCATCAAAAGCTACCCTGATACGCTTGCGCATATCCCGCTCACATCCAAACTGTTCTCCATTTACGGTTTGTCCGACAACCCGAAGGATAACATCTGATGTTCCCAAACCCTGTACTCCTAATGCATTGGGGCCATCCTTAAAGCGTTCATCCTCCTGAAACTCTGCACAAACCTGTTCTAAAACAATAATTGCCTCGTCAATATTATCTTCATAGCTTATGCCAATATCAACTAATGCCCGCATGTTTCCGCGTGAGTGATTGGATACCCCCTCTAAAAGGCGGTTTGGAACAAAGTTCAACGTTCCATCAAAACTTCGTATCTTAGTTGTGCGTAAGCCTACTTCCTCCACTATTCCGTCATAACCGGCAGATGTTATATAATCATCTATTTCAATTTGACGTTCTAATAAAATGAAAAAGCCTGTCACAATGTCACTGACCAGACCCTGTGCACCAAATCCTATTGCCAAGCCTATGATTCCGGCACCAGCAAGTAATGGTCCCAAGGGTATGTTAAAGATTCCAAAAATCATAATAATAAAAACAAAAATCATCACATACGAAAATACATTAATCAATAATTTTTCCAGAGTTTTAACACGACCGGGGGATAGTTTCTGGTTGTTTCCCGCTTTTTGAATTGTTTTTTCAATGATTTTTTTCCCAATTGGTACAAAGATAATAAAGGCCAAAATTACTAATCCGATCTGTAGGACAGTAGGAATTACATCGGATAGTATTCCACCAATATCAATGTTAAGTCCATTCTTGAATATGTCCATATAAGGCACCTCTCTTGTTGAATTCTATGGTTGTTATGATATCGAAACCAAGTAGTCAATTCAACTAATTGCTATTCGTGTGAGAATCAGTTACTTATAATGGACAAAGATAAAAGGTTAGTGTTAGGGTAATAATTGTGCAGATAACCGGTTATGGGAGATCATCTTTTTTGGTTTAGGGACCGTTTGTACGGGTTATACTTAATATTGGATGGAAAAAATAGTGACCAAGATGTGACAAAGGTGCATTCCTTTTTAAATTAATTATTAATTAATATTGACTAAAATTAAGAGGTTGCCTATAATCATTATTGGATATTATTTAATTAAAAGTTGGAGGGATTTTTGATGGCAGATAGAATGGTAGGAAAACAAGCACCACGTTTTACAATGGATGCTGTTATGCCAAATAAAGAATTTGGAAAAGTAAACTTGGAAGAAAATATGAAAAATGATAAATGGACT
This sequence comes from Virgibacillus phasianinus, assembly GCF_002216775.1. Taxonomy (GTDB): domain Bacteria; phylum Bacillota; class Bacilli; order Bacillales; family Amphibacillaceae; genus Virgibacillus_F; species Virgibacillus_F phasianinus. Next base: position 3,418,440 of record NZ_CP022315.1, on the reverse strand, counting down.
GTACTTTTCTTTTATCCAATGGATTTTACATTTGTATGTCCAACTGAAATCACTGCAATGTCAGATCGCTTTGATGAATTTGAGGATTTGGATGCAGAAGTAATTGGAGTTTCAACCGATACAATTCATACACATAAAGCATGGATTAACACTTCCCGTGATGATAATGGTTTGGGTGAATTACAATATGCGTTAGCAGCGGACCATAATCACAGTGTTTCTAAAGATTACGGTGTATTAATAGAGGATGAAGGTGTAGCTTTACGTGGATTGTTCATTATCAACCCTGAAGGTGAACTTCAATACCAAACTGTTTTCCATAACAACATTGGCCGTGACGTGGATGAAACATTACGCGTATTACAAGCACTTCAAACTGGTGGTCTTTGCCCAGCAAACTGGAAACCAGGCCAGGAAACACTATAATTTTAAATTGCGTAACATATAAATATTGTAGCTGACTCTTTAATAAGAATATTGCTGAGTCAGCTTTTTCAATAAGACAATAGTGGAGGTAGTACTTATGAAATTACGTGCCGATATGCCCGAATTGGATGGGGCAACAGAATGGTTCAATAGCAATCCGATAAACAAAAGTGATTTAATTGGCAATAAACCCACTTTAATTCATTTTTGGTCAGTAAGCTGTGGGTTATGTAAGGAAGCAATGCCAAACGTAAACGAATTTCGCGACGAGTATAAAGATGAGTTAAATGTTATTGCTGTTCATATGCCACGTTCGGAAAAGGACTTGGATTTAGACCAAATAAAAGAAGTAGCGGATGAACATGATATTACTCAACCGATTTTTGTGGATAATCAACATAAATTAACTGATGCATTTGATAATCAATATGTCCCTGCTTACTATGTTTTCGATACAGACGGTAAGTTAAGACATTTCCAGGCAGGCGGCGGTGGCATGAAAATGCTTCGCAAGCGCGTCAATCGTGTGCTAGGCACCACGGAAAAATAAATTACATCATTGAAAAACACTTCCTGCAGTTTGCTTGCAGGAAGTGTTTTTTCTGTTTAAGAATAAGGCTGTCTTTCCTCTGACACAAAATCCATAAACTACGAAGTAACTATAGGAGTGTAAGTTCACCGCTACGGAAAAATACTTTCCATGGCCAGTTGATGAGCCTCCTAGAGAGGCTGAAGCCGTGCCCTGAGGTGGGCAACGATCCGCAGTGGAAAACAACCTAGCGCATACGTCGATTTTTATCGATTGCAGCGATAGAAAATGCTAGGCGAAAGCGGGCAAAAATAATTATAAAAAACTTTCAAAAATTAAGCAAAATGAGTGGATATTTATTTCGGAACCCGTTATATTAGTAATTACGGAAAACAACTAAGGAGGGAAAACTGGCATGAAAACTTTCAAAAAACTGAAACAATTCTACTGGCCTTTTCGAAAATACTTTTTCACTTCGTTATTATTTTTAGTAATCGTAACCGCTAGTACAGTGGCATATCCAATCATCCTTCAGAAAACCATCGACGAAGTAATCCTAAAAGATCAGTATTCACTTATCCCATACATTGCCGCAGTATTTTTACTAATCATGATTGTTAAAGGTTTTGCTACCTACTTTCATCAATATTTGGGTGAATTATTTGGTATTAGGTCTGTTTATACACTAAGGGACGCACTGTATGAAAAGTTACAAGTGTTATCATTTAAATATTATGATAATGCGAAAACGGGGGACCTTATGTCAAGATTGACAGCAGATGTTGAAGGGTTTCGTTTTTTTCTATCAGGTGGATTTGCCGAGCTTCTCCGTATTTTAGTTTTAATTGTTATTAGTCTATGTGTCATGCTATTTTATTCTGTTCCGTTAGCATTAGTTACGATGGCTGCAATGCCATTTCTTGCGGTTGTAGTATTTCGCTTTGACAAGCGTGTTCATCCTGCATTTAGGGGAATTAGAAAATCATTTGGACGATTAAATACGCGTGTACAAGAAAACATTAGTGGGATGACTACAGTTAAATCCTTGTCCCGTGAGGACTTTGAGATTGACAGATTTTCTTCAAATAATAATAACTACCGGCAGCGTTATTTAGATACCTCATTACTTTGGGCAAAGTATTTTCCGCTAATGGAATTTATCGGGAATGTTTGTGCTGTTTCTTTACTTGCCTTCGGTGGTTATCTAGTAATCAATGGTCAATTGAATTTGGGTGAACTGGTTGCTTTCTTTAGTCTGGTTTGGTACATTTTGGGACCATTGATGGACATTGGGTTTGTTGTCAACATATTTTCCCAGTCAAAGGCATCAGGTGAACGACTGTTGGAAATTTTAGATGCAGAAGAGGATGTCAAAGAAAGCGCGCGTCCAATAGATTCACCGATTAAAGGTCATGTTACCTTCAACGATGTTACATTAACTTACACAAAGAATGACGATTCAGCACTTAAAAACATCAGCTTCGATGCACCAGAAGGAAAAGTGATTGGTTTAATTGGTGCGACTGGATCGGGGAAAACAAGTATTACACAGCTAATTACACGATTCTACGAGCCTGAAAAGGGGGAAGTTCTAGTTGATGGAATCCCAGTAGAAAATTACAAATTTAAGACGCTTCGCAGTCATATAGGATTTGTGTTACAGGAATCATTTTTGTTTTCCACAAGTATCAGAGAAAATATTGCGTATGGAAATCCCGATTTAAAAGAAGAGCAGATTATCGATGCAGCAAAACGGGCCCAAGCACATGACTTCATAATGGAGATGCCTAAAGGTTATGATACGATGCTTGGTGAGAGGGGCATGGGACTTTCCGGCGGTCAAAAGCAGAGGATTGCGATTGCTAGGGCTATTTGTATTAATCCTAGTATTCTTGTGCTTGATGATGCCACGTCTGCAGTAGATATGGAGACTGAATTTAAGATTCAAAAAGCATTAAAAGAGGTAATGAAGGGTCGTACAACATTCATCATCGCCCATCGTATTTCTTCATTAAAGCATGCTGATGAAATCCTCGTATTGGAAGACGGGGAAATTGTTGAGCGGGGAACACATGAAATGTTAATAAATAATCACAGTGTATACCAACGGATTTATGATATTCAATACCAGGACCGTGATGTAATCATGAATGTAGCGAATCACTAAGGGGGGAAAGAAGTTGGCTAAATCGAGTGAGCAGATTAATAAAAACCGTCATCTAAAGCGGTTTCATTATACAGTTGATCAGGCAGTAGAAAAACCGTTTAACTGGCAGCAAATGTGGAGATTATTAGAGTACTTAAAACCATATTCAAAAACCTATTTACCTGGTGCAATCATCGCAATGCTTGTTTCTACAGCAGTCCGATTAACTGTCCCAATTCTAATAGGTAAAGTTGCAATTGATGTTGCGATAAGTAATAAGGATACGGGAATGCTGACCAATTTGGTAATTCTAATTGGCGTACTTTATCTAATTAATTATATTGGCAATATTTTTCGGATTAAATGGGTAAACATTCTTGGCCAGGGTGTGATTTACGATTTACGCAAACATTTATTTTCCCATGTACAGCGATTATCACACCGCTTTTTTGATTCGAGGTCAGCAGGATCCATTTTGGTTCGAATTATGAATGATATTAATTCATTGCAGGAGTTATTTACCAACGGGATAATCAATTTATTGATGGATATCATATCGCTAATTGGAATTGTTGTTATCTTACTTGTATTAAGCCCGAAACTGGCTCTTGCTATTATGGTAATACTGCCAATTATGTTTTATATATCTACTAAGTTACGCCGGAATATAAGGAGGGCTTGGCAGAATGTCCGTATTCAACAATCCAGAATGAATTCGCACTTGAATGAAAGCATTCAAGGAATTCGAATCACACAATCATTCTCTCAAGAGAAAGAGAATGCAGCATTTTTCAATGGTGTTAATACGGACTATTTTCAGAGCCTGCGGATGGCAACCAAAAAGAGTGCATTATTTCGGCCATTTGTTGAAATGAGTAATGCGATAGGCACTATCATTCTAATAACATATGGAGCCTACTTAATTATTATTGGGGTCGAAAATGGTGGAATAGCGGTTGGGGAATTCGTGACTTTTGCCTTTTACCTCGGCATGTTCTGGGAGCCAATTTCACGGCTTGGGCAAATGTATAATCAATTGTTAATGGCGATGGCAGCTTCAGAGAGGATTTTTGAATTCCTTGATGAACAGCCTAACGTTAGTGAAAAAGAAAATGCATACCAATTGACTGATATGAAGGGTCATATTGAATTTGAAAATGTTCAATTTTCCTATGATGCTGATCGTATTGCACTGCACGAAATATCCTTAGATATTAAACAGGGTCAAACAATCGCACTTGTTGGTCACACAGGCAGTGGTAAATCAACCATCGCGAACCTGATTAGTCGTTTTTACGATCCAACAAAAGGCGCGGTTAAAATTGACGGCCATGATTTACAGGATGTTCAATTAGATACTTTACGCCAACAAATAAGTGTGGTCTTACAGGATACGTTTATTTTTTCAGGAACAATCATGGAAAACATTCGGTTTGGGCAGCCTACAGCAACAGACGAGCAAGTAATCGAGGCTGCTAAAGTTGTTGGGGCAGATGAGTTTATTGGCCGACTTGCTGATGGTTATGCAACGGAAGTGGAGGAGCGGGGTAATATCCTATCGGCCGGTGAACGCCAGCTCCTATCATTTGCCCGTGCCCTTCTGGCAGATCCGAGAATTCTCATTTTGGATGAAGCAACAGCCAGCATTGATACTGAAACTGAGGTGAAAATACAAAATGCATTAAAACGATTATTAAATGGGAGGACTGCTATTATTATTGCGCACCGTCTTTCAACAATTCGTGAGTCGGATACAATCTATGTGCTCGAGCAAGGCAAAGTACTGGAATATGGAAGCCATGAACAGCTTATGGAGCATAGAGGCGAATATTTCGGATTGATTAAATCGCAGTTTCAAATGCTGGAGGTTATGTAGGGAATGGATGAAGGGAAATAGCCGGGCTATTTCCCTTCATTCATTATTGTGATAAACTTATTTGAAAAGTATGGTGAATGATGGAGGAAATAGAATGAAACGTGAATTTGCAGTAATAGGTCTGGGGCGGTTTGGCGGCAGTATTTGCCGTGAATTAAGTGCAGAGGGCATGGAAGTACTGGCGATAGACAGTGATGAAGATAAAGTGAATGAGTTCAAAAATATCGCATCACATGCCGTTATTGCTGATTCGACTGATGAAGCTACCTTAAAAGAATTAGGAATTAAAAATATCGATCATGTAATAGTTGCAATCGGGGATAATATTCAGGCAAGTATTCTAACTACTGTAATTCTTACAGATTTAGGTATAGGGAAAATAACGGTGAAAGCGCAAAATGATTACCATGAAAAAATTCTGAACAAAATTGGGGCAGACCAAGTTGTTCACCCGGAAAGAGACATGGGTAAAAGAATTGCTCATAACATTATATCAAGCAATATTTTGGATTATCTTGAACTGTCTGATGACCATAGTATCGTGGAGGTTAAAGTAGGTAAGAAGATGCTTGGCAAAACTATGATTGAACTCGATATTCGTGCTAATTACGGATGTAACGTTGTTGCTATTAAACGTGATAAAGAAATCAATGTATCGCCTAGTGCCGATGATAAGCTCCGTGAAAATGATATACTAATTGTGATTGGTTCTGACAAAGATATTTCCCGGTTTGAGAAACATCTGGTAATTGAAGAACGTCAGTAAATATTTTGGATAAAACCTGTATTTTTAATTACAGGTTTTTTTTATTGGCATTAAGGAAATAGTAATTAAGGAGGTACATAAAGATTTTACTGAAAGGGTGAAATAATTTGTTCGAAAAACGTGCTGGAGAAATATTAATCGATCAACTAATTGAATGGGGGGTAGACCATATCTATGGAATGCCAGGGAATTCAATTAACGAATTTATAGATGACTTACGAAAAAGAGAAGATGATATCGACTTTTTACAAATCCGTCATGAAGAGGTTGGTGCACTGGCTGCATCCTCTTATGCAAAGCTTACTGGTAAGCTTGGGGTCTGCTTGTCGATAGCTGGCCCGGGTGCGACGCATTTAATGAATGGTTTATATGATGCTAAAAAAGATAAGGTACCGGTACTTGCTATAGTAGGACAAGTTCCAAGTACTGCTGTGGGTACAGATGCCCATCAGGAAATTAACCTGGAACGCATGTTTGATGGAGTTGGTGTTTTTAATCGACGTGTTGAATCGGCATATCAACTTCCGGACATGCTTAACATGGCAATTCGGGAAGCGTATGTCCAGAAGGGGGTATCTGTCTTAATCGTTCCGGATGATTTGTTTGCCAAAAAATTAAAGAACGATAAAAGGAAAACAAGTGAGACGCGTGTGTATCCCACTATAACACCAGACCAAGAAACGGTTGAACGTACCGTCAGCATGATAAATAATGCGAAAAAGCCTGTTATTTTGGCTGGTAAAGGCGCGAGGGACAGCAGGGAGGAACTGGTCGATTTTGCTGAAAAAATTAAGGCACCTATCGTGTTAAGTTTGTTGGGTAAAGGTACAATACCGGATTACCATGAACTCAATTTAGGCCAGCATGGACAGATAGGTACTAAGCCGGCGTTTGAGGCAGTAATGAACACAGACATGCTCATATTGATTGGGACCACATTCCCTTACCGGGACTACTTGCCTGACGATGTAAACGCCGTTCAAATAGAAATAAAACAAGATGATTTAGGCAAGATTTACCCAATTAAAGAGGGGTTATGTGGTGATGCAAAACATATACTGCCGAGATTGACTTCGCTTGTATCAGAGGCAAAATCTGACGAACACCTTAAATCTTACCAGGAGAAAATGAAAAGATGGCATATTCATATGCAGGAAATGAAAAAAGAAACAACGAATCCAATTCATGGCCCACAGGTTATGTATGCATTAGAGAAAAATGTGGAAAAAGATGCAGTCATTTCATGTGATGTTGGAAACGTAACCGTTTGGACAACGAGATTCTTTCCATTTACAAATCAGAAATTTGTTATATCCGGTGCATTAGCTTCAATGGGTTCCGGAATACCCGGTGCAATCGCTGCTCAAAGAGCATATCCGGATAAGCAGGTGGTTGGAATATGTGGTGATGGTGGATTTACGATGGTAATGCACGATTTCATTACAGCAGTAAAATATGATATGCCGGTTAAGATTGTCGTATTAAATAATAGCATGATTGGCATGATTAAGTATGAACAGCAAACAAAAGGAAATTTAAATTATGAAACTGATTTGGGTGCGGTTAATTTCGCCAAATTTGCTGAATCCTGCGGTGGGGAAGGGTACCGTATTGAAAAATATGAGGAAATGGAAACCACCATGAAGCAGGCATTTCTGTCAAAAAAACCCGCAGTTATTGATGTTGTAATAGAAGATATGGCACCATTACCTGGCCAAATAACTTATGACCAAGCAGTTAGTTATGGTGAGTATTTAATGAAGGAATTCTTTACAAATGGAAAAGTAGAGTTTCCGGATCTTGAAAGAACTGCCCGAAGACTACTTTAATTAAGCAGGCCATTTTTCAAAAGACTATCGCAAAGTTTCATACGTTTGATCCTAAAAAAGAGGCTGGGACATAACTAGCCAAAAATAACTTAAAAATGGTTCTGATCATCGGTTTTTGATGATCAGAACCATTTTTCGTTGGATTGTCTTGATTATCTAGTGGTTGTTTTGTCTTCATGGCGGTGTACTTCCTCAAGTTTACCGCCATGAATGCAAATCCTATTTCACTTTCTACTTTCTCTTTACCTCGTACAGACATACGAGTGAAGCACAAATTAGCCTTCAGAAATCCAAAGACTGGCTCCACATCGATTTTACGATTGCCGTAAATTTCACCAGTTTTCTCTTCCGAAAGCAGTTGCTTAATGTATTCTTTTTGTTGTTCCCATTTTTCGTTGTAATAAATTCTTCGATTATTTCCTTCCTTCGCTTTGGTGCATTGGGAACGCAATGGACAACCTGAACAGTCCTCAGACTCATAAACTTTAAACGATCGTGTTAGTCCGTATTTATCTGTTCGATTGGACATGTGGCTGAACATTAATTGTTTTCCATTTGGACAGGTAAACGTATCGTCTTCATTATTATATTCCCAATTGGCTGTATGGAAAGCGTTATTCTTATGCTTCTTTTTCTTCTCTTTTCGATACTGGTTATAGGTAATCAGCGGTGTGCGTTTTCGATTCTCGATGACATCTTCGTAGTTTTGTTCACTACCATATCCTGCGTCAGCCACGATGTGCTTTGGCAGCTTAAAGTAATTATTTTCTATGTTATCCAGAAATGGAATGAAGGTGCGAGTATCTGTCGGATTTGGGAATACATCATAAGCGAGCACATATTGTCCTTCGGTTGCAGCCTGCACATTATACCCAGCTTTCAGCTGGCCGTTCTTCATATAATCATCTTTCATTCGCATAAAAGTGGCATCATGATCCGTCTTCGAATAACTATTGCGTTCTCCGAAGATCTCCATGTCTTTTTGGTATTTCTGTTTTCGCGCCAAATAATCCTTGAATTGTTTGCGGTATTGTTTCGGTGCTTTACGGTCAGACCGTAGTTTTTTACGTGCGCTTACGTCTTCACTCGCTTCTATTTTCTTGTCATACGCTTCTACCTTGCCATCCAGCTGCTCCACTACTTTTTCGAGTTCTTTCGTGGACAGTTCCTCCAGGCTTTCCCGTTCGATTTCCGGAAGAATTTCTTTCTCCAATAATTCATCATACATTTGGTTGGATTTTTCCACCAAATTAGCACTGTACCTTTCAACCGATTTCCGCCATACAAACGTAAATTTATTGGCATTCGCTTCAATCTTGGTTCCATCAATAAAAATCGCTTCTTCATCAATTTGTTTTTCTTCCACTAGCTGACAACGGAATTGCACAAAACATTGACGCAGTAGTTCTTTCACCTCTGGATGCACACGAAAACGATTGATTGTACGATAACTTGGTTCATAACCTTGCGCTAACCACATCATACGCACACTATCTTTAAGTAACCCTTCCATTTTTCTTCCAGAAAAAACCGACTGCGTGTAGGCACATAAGATAATTTTCATCATCATTTGTGGGTGATAGGCTGGACATCCAGTTTCACGGGAAAAGGCAGCGAATGCTTCCTCCGGAATCTGTGTTACAACATCATTTACTGCATAGGCAATATCATTTTTGTCCAATTTTATTTCTAAATCTAAAGGCAACACCACTTGATTTATGTTATAATTTTTAAACATAAGAATCCCTCCGATAATTATTGTGTGGTTACTTTAATTCTATCAAAGGGGATTCTTTTTGTTTAGTAAAAATAAACGATTATATAAAAAAAGCGTGGTATGTCACCTGAACGGTGAGTGCCACGCTTTTTTATTTACTGGGTTTTGTCCCAGCCTCTTTTGTTTATACTTCCATAATGATTGGTAATACCATTGGTCTGCGTTTTGTTTTGTCAAATAAGAATGGTGCAATAGTATCCGTAATTTCATTTTTAATTTCGGACCACTGTGTAGTTCTTCTTTCCATTACTTTGTTTAAGTGAGCAGATACAAGCTTTTGTGCCTCATTGATAAGGTCCTCCGATTCGCGCATATACACAAATCCACGGGAAATGATATCTGGACCAGCAGAAATTTTAAATTCCTTCATATCAATACTTACGACCACAATCACTAAACCTTCCTCGGACAGAATACGTCTGTCACGCAGGACGATGTTACCGATATCTCCAATACCACTTCCATCGACATAAACGGATCCGGAAGGAATTTTACCTGCGACCATCGCATTATCCTTGCCTAGTGCCAATACATCACCAATATCCATGATAAAACAGTTTTCCGGTTGAACATCACAAGCTTCTGCAAGTTTAGTATGCTCTTTCAACATCCGGTATTCACCGTGAATTGGCATAAAATACTTTGGTCTGATTAACCGAAGCATTAATTTCTGTTCTTCTTGGCTGCCGTGTCCTGATGTATGAATATTACTTAATGGACCATGGATAACATCAGATCCAGCACGATATAATTTGTTGATAATACGGCTGACGCTCACATTATTACCCGGTATCGGCGATGAAGAGAACACTACAGTATCTCCAGGGATAGTCTGAATTTGCCTGTGCGTTCCATTTGCGATACGTGATAATGCTGCCATTGGCTCACCCTGTGAACCTGTACACAGGATCACCACTTCATTTGCGGGAAGTCGGTTTATTTGATGGGCGTCAATAAATGTTTCCTTAGGTGCATTAATATAGCCTAAATCCTGTCCAATCGAAATGGAAGATTCCATACTGCGGCCAAAAACAGCGACCTTCCGATTATGCTTAACAGCAGCTTCCACAACCTGCTGCAATCGGTAGATATTTGAAGCGAATGTAGCAAAAATTAATCGGCCATCAACGCGTCCAAAAATATCATTAATATTTCCGCCAACTTCTCTTTCAGACATTGTAAATCCAGGAACTTCACTGTTTGTGCTGTCAGAAAGGAGACAAAGTACACCTTCTCGTCCAATTTCCGCCATTTTCGCAATGTTGGCTGGTTCGCCTACCGGGGTGAAATCAAATTTGAAATCCCCGGTGTGTACGATATTTCCCGGTGGTGTTTTAACAACAACGCCGTAGGAATCCGGTATACTATGTGTTGTACGGAAAAACGATACAGATGTTTTGCGAAACTTAATGACATCGTCTTCCTGAATCGGATTTAATTTTGCTCTGCGTAACAAACCATGCTCATCTAACTTATTTCGTATTAGTCCAAGCGCAAGCTTTCCAGCATATATCGGTATATTAATTTCCCTTAATAAATAAGGAATTCCACCAATATGGTCCTCATGTCCATGGGTTACAAATAACCCCTTAATTTTGTCCTGATTTTGTATTAAATAGGTATAGTCCGGGATTACATAATCAATTCCCAATAATTCATCCTCCGGAAATTTAATTCCAGCATCAATTAAAATAATCTCATCCTGAAATTGGACTGCGTATGTGTTTTTACCAATTTCCCCTAATCCACCCAATGAAAATACTGCTGTTTGATCATTCTTTACAAATTTCATAGGTTATACGTTCTCCAATGTAAAGTTTTCGGATTTCTTTTCATACGCTAAGTGTGCATCGTCTAATTGTTGGATGAATTCAATATTGTAGTTACGATCCACTAATTTATCTCTTACTGCCCGTTCAGATTCTGCCTCAATATAAAGGCCCTTTGTTCGTTCGCGTACAGGAATTTCACTTTTTAATTCCTGGTAATATACTTTGTAAATCATTTCATCTCTCCTATTCGAATTCTTTGTTTTTTGGGATAAGAATTATCGGACTGTGCAGTACAATGATTCTTATGCATGGATTATTTTTAACATTATTTAATAAGCTGACGATGGATAGACAGCTGTCACTACTGAAAACAAAGGAAAGAAAGGGAAGGAAACCTGGATCAACAACAAAATCCGGTTTCTAGTCATTTTCTGTTCAAGACCAGCCAACAAGGTTATTGTCCAAGTGTTTCCGCTTTTTCTTTGTTTCATCATATATTAGAAAAAAATCATTTGCAAAATAGAAAAATAAAATTAAGCATGTGATTCCTTTCTGTTTTTAATCCGCTCGTCAACCATAATAAGTTCAAAACTGTCCGTAGCAACTATCTAATGTGATTGGCTTTATTTATGGTAGTCTTTCTTATAAGTTGTTGGTACTCGTCCACGGCCTAAAAAATCCTTCCAGCGTTTCTTCAGTTTCTCTTTTAGGCGTTTTAACATGATTTGATGCATCTCCTTTCTTATCTTAAGAAAGCAACATAAACGTTCTACCGATCCAATCCCTCTTATCTATAGTATAATACTGTTTGACCAATATTGAAATAATAAAACACGATTTATATAAAAAACATTTTTTGCTGAAGGATTTCAGGCGATATATCTGTTCCCCTATTTTTCACTCAGAAAAAGAATCTTATTCAGTATGCGGATAAAAAACTACCCCGACTAGAAGATAATCGGGGCGGGTTTGATTTTAATCTATTGCCTTTGAATTTTCCGGGGCGAAAAATGGATTATCCTTATTTATATGATCATAAAACATAACACCATTTAAATGGTCAATCTCATGCTGGAAAACAATAGCGGAGTAATCCCGAAGCCTCAACTTAATTTCAGTTCCATTCAGATCGGTGGCTTTCAAAGTGATGCGTGCGTATCTTGGAACGTATCCTTCTACACTTCTATCAACTGAAAGACATCCCTCGCCACTATTCAAATATGCTTTTTCAATGGAATGACTGACAATTCTTGGGTTAAATAAACCGTAACTGTACAGTTTTCCGTGTTGATCTTCGAAATGAATAGCAATCATTCGTTTTGAAAGACCTAACTGTGGTGCTGCAAGCCCCACACCTGCGCGCAGTTTGTACACCCGGGCAATTTCGTCGTCTTGACTATTTTTAAGAAATGCTAACATATCTTCTAGAAGTTCTTTATCTTCATTACTTGGAGGAATAGAAACATCCTTTGCGACTTCACGTAAAGCAGGATGACCTTCCCGTACGATATCATTCATTGTTAACACGATGCATTCACTCCTAATTAGTACATAATTTCCTATTCTAACATAAATAATACCAATTATTGATTAATATGATATTGTTATGAATATATATTTTGGGGTTCATATATATGTTATACTGATTAATAATCAATAGAATCATACATAGTTTAACCGTTTTAGGCGAAGGAGGAAGTGGTGAATTGTATAGAGGAATAGCAATCATTTTATTAATCAGCATAATCACCTTGTTATCAGCATGCAGCGGAGCATCGACATCCGAGAAAATTTATGATCATCTGGAAAAAGCGGTAACAGCAGAAAAAGCATTTGAAAAACAACAAGATGACATTGTTAAACTTGAGAAAGAGGAACAGAAGCTTTATAGTCAAATTATTGATTTAAGCATGGATGAATTTGATAAAATAAAATCAATTGCCGTGGAGGCGATTGGTGTCATCGACAAACGAAAAGAAAAAATTGCATTGGAAAAAGAAAGTATTGAAGGCTCCAAAGAAGAATTTGAAAAAGTAAAGGAACTTATTGGAGAACTTGAGAAGGAAAAGGCTAAAAATAAAGCAAATAAAATGTATGACGTGATGATGAACAGGTATGATGCGTATTATACACTGAATGATGCTTATGCCAAATCACTAAAGCTGGAAAAAGAATTATATACAATGCTTCAAAAAGAGGATCTGAAACAGGAAACATTGACTGAACATATAAAGAAAATAAATGAAAGTTATAAGAATGTGCTGGCAGCAAATAAGAATTTCAATGCTTATACAGAAAAATATAATAAGCTCAAAAAAGAATTTTATAAAGCAGCAAAAATAGAAGTGACATATGAAAAGAAAGCGAAAAAGAAAAATGAATAGGGAATAACGATAGGGCTGAACCTAAACGGGGGTTTGGCTCTTTTTTTGTTCCACTTAAACTAGTACAGTTTATCTGTAGATATATAACAGATCAAGGTGGGTTTGGGTGAATTGGCGAAAGCGTTTGAAAAAATATGTAGAAATTTAAAGCAAAGTGATTGACCAAGTCGATATAAATGAGCTAAACTTTATTTGTATTATAATTGTACCAATTAATTTTGTGATGATTATGTAACAGTTTTTTGAAAATCCCATTGAACAAGATTAACGATAGTTATGGTAGGGAATATAAGAATAGGAGCAAAAAGGTACAGATTTTTTTATGTATTGGGAAGGCTAGATAAGACTAACTAAAAGGATAGAAGGAAAGGAAGAGGTGAACTATTTTGAAACACGTACTTGAAAGTGTTGAAAGTCAGTTCGAAACGTTCCAGATTCTGGATGAAAATGGAAAAATAGTTAATAAGGATAATATGCCTGATCTTTCTGACGATGATTTGAAAGAATTAATGCGCAGAATGGTTTATACCCGTATGCTGGATCAGCGTTCTATTGCTTTAAATAGACAGGGGCGTTTGGGTTTTTATGCACCAACAGCAGGGCAGGAGGCTTCACAATTAGGGAGTCAGTTTGCTTTAGAAAAAGAAGATTATATTTTACCTGGATATCGTGATGTTCCACAACTTATTTGGCAGGGTCTTCCACTATATCAGGCATTTTTATTCTCTAGAGGTCACTTTCATGGAAATCAATTTCCTGAAGACGTTCATGCATTGAGTCCACAGATTATTATTGGTGCACAATACACGCAAGCCGCTGGTGTAGCACTTGGACTTAAAAAACGCGGTAAGAAAAATGTAGCAATCACTTATACAGGTGATGGCGGCACATCTCAAGGTGATTTTTATGAGGGAATCAACTTTGCAGGTGCATACCAGGCTCCAGCAATATTCTTTGTGCAAAATAACTATTTTGCTATTTCTGTTCCAGTAGAAGAACAAACTGCAGCTAAAACACTCGCACAAAAATCTGTCGCAGCTGGTATTGAAGGAATTCAGGTTGACGGAATGGACGTGCTAGCTGTATATGCGGTAACAAAAGATGCCAGAGAACGCGCTATTAAAGGTGAAGGACCAACATTAATTGAAACTCTAACGTATCGTTATGGGCCACATACAATGGCTGGGGATGATCCAACGCGTTACCGTACGGATGATCTTGATAATGAGTGGGAGAAAAAAGATCCATTAGTACGATTTCGTAAATATTTAGAAGGAAAGAAATTATGGTCTGAAGAAGAGGAAAACAAAGTAATTGAAGAAGCAAAAGATGATATTAAAAAAGCAATTAAAAAAGCTGATGAATATCCAAAACAAAAAGTAACAGACCTAATTGGAAATATGTATGAGGAACTTCCTAATCACTTACAAGAGCAAATGGAAGAATACAAAGAGAAGGAGTCGAAGTAAATCATGGCACAAATGACAATGATCCAAGCAATCACAGATGCAATGCGCACTGAGTTGAAAAACGACGATAATGTGCTTGTATTTGGTGAAGACGTAGGACAAAATGGTGGAGTATTCCGTGCTACTGAAGGTTTACAAGATGAATTCGGTGTCGACCGTGTCTTTGACACCCCGCTAGCTGAGTCAGGTATCGGTGGTTTATCAATCGGTCTCGCATTGCAAGGCTATCGTCCAGTACCGGAAATTCAATTCTTTGGCTTCGTATATGAAGCAATGGACTCAATAAGTGGGCAAATGGCCCGTATGCGCTATCGTTCAGGTGGATCTAAATCAGCGCCAATTACAATTCGTTCACCATTTGGCGGCGGTGTGCATACACCGGAACTTCATGCTGACTCTTTAGAAGGATTGATTGCTCAACAACCAGGTATTAAAGTTGTGATTCCTGCAACACCACATGACGCGAAAGGACTTCTAATTGCAGCAATCCGTGATAACGATCCTGTTCTGTTTTTGGAACACATGAAACTTTATCGTTCATTCCGCGGTGAGGTTCCAGAAGAAGAATATACTGTAGACCTTGGTAAAGCCGATGTGAAACGTGAAGGTAAGGATGTAACGTTAATTTCATATGGGGCAATGGTACACGCTTCCTTGAAAGCAGCTGAGGAACTTGAGAAAAATGATATTGATGCAGAAGTGATTGATTTACGTACAGTATCCCCAATTGATATTGATACTATTGTTGAATCGGTTAAGAAAACAAATCGTGTCGTTTTTGTACAGGAAGCACAACGTCAAGCAGGTGTTGCATCCCATGTTATTTCTGAAATACAAGAGCGTGCAATATTGCATCTGGAAGCACCAATTTTACGTGTGACAGCACCAGACACTGTTTATGCTTTTTCACAAGCTGAAGAGGTATGGTTGCCTAATCATAAAGATATCGTAAATAAGGTTAATGAAGTAATCAACTTTTAATAATATGGACGGGAGGTAGTAATGATGGCATATAATTTCAAAATGCCCGATATTGGTGAAGGTATTCACGAAGGCGAAATCGTTAAATGGTTTGTAAAAGCTGGCGATGAAATAAAAGAGGACGACGTTATTTGCGAAGTCCAAAACGACAAAGCCGTTGTTGAAATTCCTTCTCCAGTAGATGGAACAGTTAAAAAGGTTCATGTTGATGAAGGCACTGTGGCAACAGTTGGTGATACAATCATCACTTTTGACGCGGAAGGCTATGATGACGAGGAAGAGGAAGCAGAAGAGACCGATTCGAAAGAAAAAGAAGAGTCAAAAGAAGAACCAAAAGAGGACAAAAAAGAATCTTCTAAAGAAACTAATGATGATAAGCAAGAAACAACTAAAAAAGAAGCACAGAAATCAACCGATGATTCACGCGTTATTGCAATGCCATCGGTGAGAAAATATGCCCGTGATCATGATGTGGCAATTCAGGAAGTAAGTGGATCTGGTAAGAATGGCCGAATCCTTAAAGAAGACATAGACAGTTATGTTAATGGTGACCAAAAGACTGAAACACAAGAAACAACCGAGGCTGACGGTGAACAAACTGAAGATAAATCTGCAGCTAAGGAAACATCAGCACCAAAAGGTCAATATCCGGAAACTCGCGAGAAGATGAGTGGTATTCGCAAGTCAATTGCTAAGGCAATGGTTAATTCTAAAACAAAAGCACCGCATGTTACGCTTATGGATGAAATAGATGTAACCGAATTGGTTGCACACCGCAAGAAATTTAAGTCTATCGCGGCCGAACAGGATATTAAATTGACATATCTTCCTTATGTGGCAAAGGCTCTAGTTTCTACATTGAAAAAGTATCCTATTCTAGGTGCAGCTGTCGATGATGAGACTGATGAAATTATCTACAAACATTATTACAATGTTGGTATTGCAGCAGATACGGACAAAGGATTACTTGTACCAGTTGTAAAAGATGCTGATCGTAAATCAATTTTCGCTATTTCGCAAGAGGTAAACGAATTGGCAGATAAAGCTCGTAATGGTAAACTTGGATCTGATGAGATGAAGGGTGCAACAAGCACAATCACTAATATTGGTTCTGCTGGCGGACAATGGTTTACACCGGTTCTTAACTATCCAGAGGCAGCAATCTTAGGTATAGGACGTATTGCTGAGAAGCCGGTAGTGCGTGA
Source organism: Virgibacillus phasianinus (assembly GCF_002216775.1). Lineage (GTDB taxonomy): Bacteria > Bacillota > Bacilli > Bacillales > Amphibacillaceae > Virgibacillus_F > Virgibacillus_F phasianinus. Next base: position 3,401,280 of record NZ_CP022315.1, on the reverse strand, counting down.
TGGAGAAATTGTTATTGCTCCAGTGCTTGCATTATCATTGAGTTTTGACCACCGAATTGTTGATGGCGCAACAGCTCAATTAGCATTAAATCAAATTAAGCGTTTATTGAACGATCCACAATTAATTATGATGGAGGCGTAAATTATGGTTGTAGGAGATTTCCCAATTGAGATTGATACTCTAGTAGTTGGTGCGGGTCCTGGTGGCTATGTGGCTGCCATCCGCGCTGCACAATTAGGACAAAAGGTAACAATAGTTGAGAAAGGTGACTTAGGCGGTGTTTGTTTAAATGTTGGGTGTATCCCTTCAAAAGCAATGATTCAAGCTGGTCATCTAACCGAGCATGCCCATGGTAACGAGGAACTTGGAATTAAAACAGAAAATGTTTCTGTAGATTTTTCCAAAGTTCAGGAATGGAAGGGAAAAGTTGTTAATAAACTTACTTCCGGTGTAGAGGGATTGCTAAAAGGCAACAAAGTTGACATCGTTAAAGGTGAAGTATTCTTTGTCGATCAAAATTCAGTTAAAGTAATGGATGACAAGAATTCTCAAACATATACATTTAATAATTGTATTATTGCTACAGGATCTACACCAATTGAAATTCCTAGCTTTAAATTCTCTGACCGTGTGCTGGATTCAACGGGTGCACTAAATTTAAAAGAAATTCCTAAAAAAATGGTAGTCATTGGTGGAGGCTATATTGGTACCGAATTAGGTTCTGCATATGCTAATTTTGGTACTGAAATTACAGTGCTGGAAGGCACAAAAGATATTCTCGGTGGATTTGAAAAACAAATGACTCAAGTAGTTAAGAAACGCTTGAAGAAAAAAGATGTAAAGATTATAACCGAGGCAATGGCTAAGGGTGTTGAGGAATCAAAAGATGGTGTTAAAGTAACGTATGAATCGAAAGGCAAAGAAGAAACAATCGAAGCCGACTATGTATTGGTTACTGTTGGCCGTCGTCCTAATACTGACGAGTTAGGTTTAGAACAAGTTGGCATCGATGTTGACGACAAAGGACTTATTAAGATTGATAAACAATGCCGTACCAACAAAGAGAATATTTATGCAATTGGAGATATCGTTGCTGGTATGCCACTGGCACATAAGGCTTCATACGAAGGAAAAGTTGCAGCTGAAGCAATAAGCGGTGAAAAAGCTGAAATTGATTATCTTGGTATGCCTGCGGTTGTATTTTCTGATCCAGAATTGGCAACAGTTGGCTATACGGAAAAAGAAGCAAAAGATGCAGGGTACAAAGCAAAAGCTTCTAAATTCCCATTTGCGGCAAACGGCCGTGCATTATCATTAAATGATAGCGATGGGTTCCTGAAATTAATTACCAGGGAAGAAGATGGTTTGGTAATTGGTGCTCAAATCGCAGGTCCAAATGCCAGTGATATGATTGCTGAAATTGGCTTGGCTATTGAAGCTGGGATGACAGCTGAGGATATCGCGTTGACGATTCATGCGCATCCTAGTCTAGGAGAAATCACAATGGAAGCTGCAGAAGTAGCGCTAGGCACTCCTATTCATATGATGAAATAAGTAATAAAACTAAGGGCTGTGGTAAACCACAGCCCTTAGTTATTGCAAAAAAAGAGTCAGGCGGGGATGACCGCCTAACTCTTTTTTTGCAATTTGATGTGTCCACTTTCCATTTATTTCTTCCGTCTTAAATCGCTATTTTTACCTTCTTCTTTAAATGCTTTGAACATCGAAAATACGACAAGTATCATGATAATTGTAAATGGTAACGCTGCAATGATCGAGGCCGTTTGTAATGCTTGCAGGCCACCTCGCCAGAGTAATACAGCAGCGGCGCCGGATTGAATTAATCCCCATGCCAATTTAACAACGTTTGGCGGATACAAACTACCACCGGTTGTTTGCATTCCTAATACGAAGGTTGCGGAGTCTGCTGATGTAATAAAAAATGTACTAATCAACAGAATAGCAAGAATTGACATTACCGTTCCAAGTGGAAACTCCTGCAATACAGCGAATAATGCTGTTTCTTCACCAAGATCGTTCACATAATGAATAATATTTGTGCCTTCAAACATTTCTAAGTGAATAGCAGATCCACCAAATACAGTAAACCATAATGCACCGAAAATTGTTGGTACTAACAAAACACCAAGAACAAATTCTCTGATTGTTCTACCGCGGGATACGCGGGCAATAAATGTACCTACAAATGGTGCCCAAGCAATCCACCATGCCCAATAGAATAATGTCCAATCTTTAATCCAAGTATCTTCTGTATCAAACGGAGTCATTCTAAAGCTCATGCCTGGAAGGTTTTGTATATAACTGCCAAAGGTATCTGTAAACAGGTTCATAATGAAGCCTGTTGGTCCAATTACAAGCAGGAATGCCATTAATAATAGAGCAAGCACTATATTGGCGTTACTTAAGTACTTAATCCCTTTATTTAAACCAGTCATTGCTGATATTAAATATAAAACGGTAACGATAAGGATTATTATGAATTGCATGGTAATCGTTTGATCCCAGCCAAAAACAAATGATAAACCACCACTGATTTGTATTGCACCAAATCCTAGCGATGTGGCGACACCGAAAACAGTTGCGAATACAACAATAAAGTCAACCAGGGTTCCCCACGGACCTTTCATTTTATCACCAAACAGTGGTTCAAGAATAGCACTTACTAAGCCCGATGATTGTCTTCTGAATTTAAAATATGCTAATGCAAGTGCAATGGTGGCGTAGACTGCCCAAGGGTGTAAGCCCCAGTGGAAAAAACTATATTGTAAAGCAGCTTTTGCTGCTTCAACGGAACCACCTTCCCCGTATGGAGGTGTATGGAAGTGTGAGAGTGGTTCGGCAGCACCCCAGAACACCAAGCCGATCCCCATACCGGCGCTGAATAGCATAGCAAACCAGGTTATGTAGGAATATTCTGGTTTGTCACCAGGTTTACCAAGTTTAATATTCCCGTACTTTGAAAAGATAAGAAATAACGCAAAGAGTAAAAATCCGGTTGCGCTAAGTAGATAAAACCAACCAAATTCACTTACGATAAAGCCTTGTATTTCTGTTGTTACGGCCTGCATATTACTATCTGGCCAAATGCCCCAGATAATGAATAAAACCGAAATAATCACAGAAACCCAAAAAACGCGTGTAACTTTATTCATAGACCTTCTCCCTTTCTAATAGTCAAATGTATTTGTCGAATTATAAAAGCACATTTTAGTATTAAAACATATTAAAATTAATAGTTCAACTAATGTACTTATTATTTCCGATAATGGAAATAAAATTCTTTTATGCCTACTTTTCCTATATTTACTTACCCATTACTGTTTTATTGTAAACTTAATCTTCCACTGTAATGCTAAATTAATTCAGAAAAACTGTAGCAATCATTTGTCGATATTCGATATAATAGTTCATATACATACAAAGTTTACAAGGGGGATCTATTTTGAAAAAAATTGTTATAATTTGTCTGTTATTACTAGTGGCAACTATGAGTGCCTGTTCTGATAACGTAGCACCTGTAGATGGCAATCATAAAGAAAAAAAAGATGAGTCTGAGCAAGGAAAAGAAAAAAATCAAAATAAAAAAAACGAGGAAACTGATAAGGAAAAATCAGAAACGTCTGTAGAAAAACCAACAGAACCAAAATATTCAGTAAATCAAAAGAATTGGTCTATAGAACCTATAAAAGGGGATACAAATGAAAAGGTTGTTTTACTTACAATTGATGATGCACCGGATAAATATGCCGTTGATATGGCAAAAACATTAAAAGAGTTGGACGCGGGAGCTATTTTTTTTGTGAACGGTATTTATTTGGACTCCCAGGAAGGAAAAAAAGCGTTAAAAAAGATTCATGATATGGGATTTTTAATAGGGAATCATACATATAGCCATGCCTATTTACCAGATTTATCGGAGGGGGAACAGAGAAAAGAGATTGAAAAGGTTAGTGAAATGGTTGAACAAGTAATTGGCGAAAAACCAAAATTTTTCCGTGCACCTAATGGAGCGAATACAGACTCTACCAGAAAAATTGCCGATGAACAAGGTATGATCTTGATGAATTGGTCATATGGATATGATTATTTTGAACCTTATATGGATGCAGAGAAACTGACGAAGGCAATGGTTACCGGAAAAGCCCCTGAAATTGATATTCCATACAGTCTTCTTAAGCCAGGAGCAAACCTGCTGATGCACGATAGGGAGTGGACATCTAAAGCCTTATCTGATATCGTTAGAGGCCTTCGTGATAAGGGGTACAAAACGGTGGACCCACATCTAATAAAAACAAAATAAAGAGGCAAGCAGTCACTTATAGGGGAAAGGTGGCTGCTTTTTAATGCACAAATATTTTGGCGTTACAATAGTATGTAATATAAAAGGAATAATGATATACTAATTAGCGCTTGTATTTTGCATTGTGACATATTATAATATGAATACGCTATCATAAAAACGAAGGAGCTGGGCTGAAATGGGAACTATCATTTGCCAAGACTGTCAGCAGGTAATTGAGCATTTTGATGATGAGAAAGTAACAACCCTATATGGCGCTTGTCCTGATTGTAAATAATATAAAAATGAGTGGCATCCTAAGCGGTGCCACTCATTTTTATAGACTGGTTTTCTAAAAGATTGTTGTTTTTGACACAAAATCTATAAACTACGAAGTAACTTTATAGAAGCGTCTTTCGGCTCGTAGAAGCTATCGCCTCCACTTTTCTTATTTAAATGGACGGTGTTCTTTTATAACGTGAATGGTTTGTAATGATTCATCTTCTAGCCCTTGAACAGGCAACCCGTTTGTAACATTTTTATTAATGTAGGCAATATTATCTTCGGTAATAATTTCACCAGGGATAAATATTGGGATTCCGGGTGGATAAACCATAATGGATTCGGCGCTAATCCTTCCGGCAGAATCTGAAAATGGAATGATTTCTGTTTCTGCATAAAAGGCATCCCGTGGCGAAAGTGCCAATAATGGAATTTCCGGTATTGATACCGTTATTTCTTTTGCCTGATCATAATTTACTGTTTCTTTAACAAGTTGTATTAATGCTGTCTGAAGGGTTTTTATTGTTTCCATACTGTCACCAGGAGTAATGATACAAAGAAGATTATATAAGTCGGAAAGTTCCACCTCAACAGCATAATTTTTTCGGAGCCAAACCTCCGCGTCATACCCCGATATTCCAAGATCCTTAACTGATATGATTAATTTAGTTGGATCAAACCCATAGATTGCTTCACTTCCAATGATCTCTTCTCCAACACAATATAGATAAGGTATTTGATTGATTGCATCTCTGGCATGATTCGCCAATTGTATCGCATTTTCTATCAAATCAAATCCATTTGTTGCTAATCTCTTTCGTGCAACATCTAAGGAAGCTAATAACAGATAGGAGGTGGATGTTGTTGTCAGCATTGACATAACTGTCTGTACACGCTCGTGTGACACCAAGTCTCCCTTTAAATTGAGTACGGAGCTTTGTGTTAAGGAACCTCCTAATTTGTGGACACTGGTTGCAGCCATATCAGCTCCAGCCTGCATTGATGAAAGCGGTAATTTGTTATGAAAATGAATATGGACACCGTGGGCTTCGTCGACCAGGACCGGTACATCATAGCTATGCGAAATTTCAACTATTTCCTGTAAATCTGCTACAATCCCAAAATATGTTGGGTTAATTACCAATACTGCTTTTGCATCTGGATGGGCATCTAGTGCATGGCGAACAGCAGAAGGTGTAATTCCGTGCGATATTCCCAGAGTACGATCAAGTTCGGGGTGGATAAAAATGGGCGTTGCACCTGAGAAAATGATGGCGGATGTTACCGATTTGTGCACGTTTCTAGGAACGATTATTTTATCCCCAGGGTTGCATACACTTAATACCATTGTCATGATTGCACCACTTGTGCCTTGCACAGAGAAGAATGTATAATCCGCACCAAAGGCCCTTGCAGCAAGATGTTGAGCATCTCTTATTATGCCGCCTGGGTGATGAAGGTCGTCAAGTGGTTCAATATTTATTAAGTCAATCTTAAATGCGTTTTCACCCATAAAATCACGGAACCTGTCATCAATTGCTTTTCCCTGTTTATGACCCGGAATGTGAAATTGGGTTGGATTTTTATCTATGTGATTTAGTAAACCATCAAATAATGGTGTTTGTGATTGGTCATTCATTGTAAGCACTCCATAAGATGTATTTATTCAAATATCCAACGTAGTATAGCAAATAATTATTTAAAAATCTAGCTTATTAAGTAGCCATAATAATTTAAGTTATGCTAGCATTAAGGAAAATAAATACGAAGTCAGGTTGGTTAGGGAGATGGGAAAAGTGAATTGGAAAACTAGGATTACTGAATTATTAAAGATTGACTATCCAATTGTCCAGGGAGGACTTGCTTATTTAGCGTATGCTGACCTTGCAGCGGCTGTATCGAATGCGGGAGGCCTTGGTCAAATAACTGCGATGAGTTTACCAAATGAATCAAGCTTGCGTGAGGAAATCCGTCGTGTGAGATCGTTAACAAATAAAACGTTTGGTGTTAATTTTGCCATTGGTCAGCATGGACGTCCATTCGAGCATATGGTGCAGGTAGCGATTGATGAACAGGTCCCAGTAATATCGGTTACCGGAGGAAATCCTAAAGGTGTTTTAGAAATGGTAAAAGACTATCCGATTAAAAAGCTTGTATTGGTGGCTGCGAGACGCCAAGCAGAGAAAGCTGAAGAATTAGGTGCTGATGCTGTCATGGTGGTTGGCCAGGAGGGTGGAGGCCATTTAGGTCGTGGGGATATCGGAACTTTTATTCTCACCCCTCAGGTAGTTGAACGTGTATCCATTCCAGTAATAGCCTCCGGTGGAATAGGGGACGGTAAAAGTATGATGGCCGCCTTAGCGTTAGGTGCTGATGGCGTTGAAATGGGTACCAGATTTATTGCTACGAAAGAATGTGTTGACGCCCACCCAACCTATAAACAGGATTTAGTAGATGCGGATGAGAATGCAACTGTCGTTATAAAACGTTCATTGGGTACACCTGCACGCGCGTTAAAGAATTCATGGACAGAACAAATTTTGGAGTTGGAATCAAAACTTGCAGAATTTGAGGAATTAAAACCATTTATTAATGGGGAAGCTAATAAGAAATATATATACGACGGAAATGCTTTAAAAGGATTTGGCTGGGCTGGCCAAATAGCTGCAAGGATTCATGATATACCATCTGTATATGAATTGATTTCAACCATGATTAAGGATGCAGAACGTATTAGAAAAGAATGGGTTTAGGGGGGGACTGCATGGATTACCATTATCCATTGAATGAGCTTTGGTCAAGGCTGGAAATTATTGATGTTGTACATTTTTTTACAACGATCGAAAAATATTATGAACGGTCAGCTGATGATTACGAAATTTTACAGTCATACAAACGGTTCAAAGAAATTGTTCCATCGAAGGGTGAAGAAAAAACCTATTTTAAAGAGTTTGAAATGGCTTCGGGCTATAAAGTGTTTCCAGTGATCAAACAAGCTAGGGAGCAGCAATAAAAACCCGGCATTCGCCTTGTCCTTTAGCGAATGCCGGGTTTTTCGAATACTTATATCGTTTCTCTTATTGACAATTTATAAATTGGTGATAACGTTTCAAAAGTATCTAGAACTTCCTTTAGAAAGGCTTTACCATCTTTAAGCAGCGGATCATCTGCCTTAAAGTGTCTGCCAATCAGAAATTCTGCTTTTTTAACATCGTGAAATCGTTGAAGGGATTTCGATAAATCTAGATCTTCCATAGGTGCAGCGTCCTTCTTTGTATGGTCAAGTGATACCACGTAATGGGCAGGAATAGTATTCTTTATATCATCGGCATGCTCAATAAATGATTGTGCCATTTCCTGTTTATTAGGTAGTTCATAAATGTAAGCCAACCAAACAAATAGATGGTCATCAAACAGCCCGATTTGGAAATGTGGATGCTGTTTGTAGCCGCGTTTATTGTAACAAAATGCCATCCATGTATCCTTAGGGGGATTTACTGTTCTTCTGGCATGCTGTGCAATATGCACATGCATGTCTTGACCGGTGATTGCAGTTAAATCATCGGTTAATGCATCACCAATTTCTTTGAATTTAGGTTGAATGCGTGTTTTAATTGCTGTCATTCTTTCTGCCAATCCATCAATCGTAAATGTTCGGAAGTCATTTTTTATAAATCCTTTAAATGCCATTCGTATTCCCCTTTAAAGTGTAAATTAATTGTAATTATTATTATTAAGCAAAAAGCACACACAGTCAAGAAAGAAACCTGCCACGTAAAGGTTTAATATCGTAAAAATATGGGAATATAAATAGCAATAGTAAAAAATTATTAACCAAAGATCGCCGTCCGACATATATATAAAAAAAGCATCTGAAAGGATGAATCAGCATGAAATATGTTATGGAAGCGTTGCGACGAAAAGAAGCGCAGGAAAAACTTCCCGTTATACGAATGGAAATTGACTACGAACTGGTAACTTTATTTGACGCATTACAAGCTAACGATAAGGTAGAGATAATTAAAGCAAAAGAACGGCTAGAGCAATTGCGAATTCAGCTCTATTCCATTGAAAATGAATAGTTTCCTCCATTAAACTGACCACGATTTAAGTCATTACACTTGGTGGTTAGTTTTTTAATTTGATAAGATAGGCTTTAAATATAATATGGAGGCTTTTAAATGAACGAAAAAATTCGAAGTCAACTGTATCAGGATGCAAAACAATGGATAAAGGAAGCGGGAACCACTATCCGTGAAAAAATTAATGACCCTTTAATTGTTGATACAAAATCAAACCCGAATGATCTTGTGACAACAATGGATAAGGAAACAGAAAAATATTTTGTAAATAAAATTAAGACCAAATATGATGATCATCAATTATTAAGTGAAGAGGGTTTTGGTGATAAGGTTAAATCCTTGGATGGAACAGTTTGGATTATTGACCCGATTGATGGAACGATGAACTTTGTACAACAAAAGCGAAACTTTGCTATTTCCGTTGGAATCTATCACGACGGGGTTGGGGAAATAGGTTTTATATACAATGTAATGGATGATGTGCTTTACAGTGCTATAAAAGGAGAAGGAGCTTATAAAAACGGTGTTAAAATACCACCATTGAAAGAAAAGGTTCCTTTTGAAAAAGCAATGATTAGTCTAAATCATTTTTGGTTATGTGAAAACCGACTTGTTGAAGAAGAAGTTATGCAGGAGCTGGTGAAAACAGTAAGAGGAACACGTACATACGGTTCAGCTGCATTGGAATTTGCCTATGTTGCGGAGGGAATCATGGATGGATATTTGACAATGAGACTTGCACCCTGGGATATTGCCGCGGGGATTGTCATTGTAAATGAGGTTGGCGGTGTCACGACCAATGTTGCCGGCGAGAAAATTAATATGCTCGTCAATAATTCCATTTTAGTTTGCCATCCATCCATTCAAAAGACAATTATTAAAGATTATATAATAAAAGGAAAAAAGAGGCTGGGACATAACTAGCCAAAAATAACTTAAAAATGGTTCTGATCATCGGTTTTTGATGATCAGAACCATTTTTCGTTGGATTGTCTTGATTATCTAGTGGTTGTTTTGTCTTCATGGCGGTGTACTTCCTCAAGTTTACCGCCATGAATGCAAATCCTATTTCACTTTCTACTTTCTCTTTACCTCGTACAGACATACGAGTGAAGCACAAATTAGCCTTCAGAAATCCAAAGACTGGCTCCACATCGATTTTACGATTGCCGTAAATTTCACCAGTTTTCTCTTCCGAAAGCAGTTGCTTAATGTATTCTTTTTGTTGTTCCCATTTTTCGTTGTAATAAATTCTTCGATTATTTCCTTCCTTCGCTTTGGTGCATTGGGAACGCAATGGACAACCTGAACAGTCCTCAGACTCATAAACTTTAAACGATCGTGTTAGTCCGTATTTATCTGTTCGATTGGACATGTGGCTGAACATTAATTGTTTTCCATTTGGACAGGTAAACGTATCGTCTTCATTATTATATTCCCAATTGGCTGTATGGAAAGCGTTATTCTTATGCTTCTTTTTCTTCTCTTTTCGATACTGGTTATAGGTAATCAGCGGTGTGCGTTTTCGATTCTCGATGACATCTTCGTAGTTTTGTTCACTACCATATCCTGCGTCAGCCACGATGTGCTTTGGCAGCTTAAAGTAATTATTTTCTATGTTATCCAGAAATGGAATGAAGGTGCGAGTATCTGTCGGATTTGGGAATACATCATAAGCGAGCACATATTGTCCTTCGGTTGCAGCCTGCACATTATACCCAGCTTTCAGCTGGCCGTTCTTCATATAATCATCTTTCATTCGCATAAAAGTGGCATCATGATCCGTCTTCGAATAACTATTGCGTTCTCCGAAGATCTCCATGTCTTTTTGGTATTTCTGTTTTCGCGCCAAATAATCCTTGAATTGTTTGCGGTATTGTTTCGGTGCTTTACGGTCAGACCGTAGTTTTTTACGTGCGCTTACGTCTTCACTCGCTTCTATTTTCTTGTCATACGCTTCTACCTTGCCATCCAGCTGCTCCACTACTTTTTCGAGTTCTTTCGTGGACAGTTCCTCCAGGCTTTCCCGTTCGATTTCCGGAAGAATTTCTTTCTCCAATAATTCATCATACATTTGGTTGGATTTTTCCACCAAATTAGCACTGTACCTTTCAACCGATTTCCGCCATACAAACGTAAATTTATTGGCATTCGCTTCAATCTTGGTTCCATCAATAAAAATCGCTTCTTCATCAATTTGTTTTTCTTCCACTAGCTGACAACGGAATTGCACAAAACATTGACGCAGTAGTTCTTTCACCTCTGGATGCACACGAAAACGATTGATTGTACGATAACTTGGTTCATAACCTTGCGCTAACCACATCATACGCACACTATCTTTAAGTAACCCTTCCATTTTTCTTCCAGAAAAAACCGACTGCGTGTAGGCACATAAGATAATTTTCATCATCATTTGTGGGTGATAGGCTGGACATCCAGTTTCACGGGAAAAGGCAGCGAATGCTTCCTCCGGAATCTGTGTTACAACATCATTTACTGCATAGGCAATATCATTTTTGTCCAATTTTATTTCTAAATCTAAAGGCAACACCACTTGATTTATGTTATAATTTTTAAACATAAGAATCCCTCCGATAATTATTGTGTGGTTACTTTAATTCTATCAAAGGGGATTCTTTTTGTTTAGTAAAAATAAACGATTATATAAAAAAAGCGTGGTATGTCACCTGAACGGTGAGTGCCACGCTTTTTTATTTACTGGGTTTTGTCCCAGTCACTTTCTTTTACGTTTTAATGTAATTCCAAATCCCATCAGGCCAAAACCAAGGATTAAAAATAATAAAATGAGCCAAATGCTTCGAAGAGCGATACCAATACCCACTGAAAAAAATGAAAGAATTACCAAGATTGCCAAAAGAAGCATTGGATAGTTTACTTTATTCATGATTTCACCTCAAATTTAATTACAACAAACAGTATATAACATTCGATATATTTATACAAAATGTAGCTCTTATATCTGGCGTCGTGAATGAAGATTTAGTATGATAGAATATGAACTTAATTTTGATACATATTATTAATTACTGCATCGGGGGATACTAATGAATGAACAATAGTGCAATTTTTGAATTTGTCCTATCGCATTATGGAACAGATTACTTGTTTTTAATTCTTTATATACTAAATTTAATTTTTGGTTCAATAGCATTTAAATTGGGATTTGCCAGGCGTTTACCCTTACTTAAAACAATTTTTGTTTATATTATGCTTGCGGTCGGAACGTATATCTTAACAATTTTTAGTATTTTTGGGTTGCCGATAACAGAAAGCCTGATTGTAATATCTGTTGTTTTAGGTATATACCGACTTCGTTTACATCAGGAAAGAAAAAGAAAACAAAATACACAGTAACTAAAAAGACTCTGGACAGCCCCCAATATGGGGACGTCTAGAGTCTTTTAAATAAGATCTTCTTTTTGTTTAGGTTTTTTGTATAAACGGAAATTACCGGTCTCATGCCTTGCTTTGGTTTTTTTACCAATTCGTTCATAGCATGACTGACATAAATACATATGGATTCGGCGATTCCGCAACCGTTTCGCTTGAAGGGAATAGTCTTCGATTGATTCAACTTCGTCACAAATAACACATTTAACTTGCACAATTTCACCTCAAATTTAGGCCCTTTACTAATAATGATAACATAGGAAGCATTTGTAATGAAGTTGTAATTATTGCATGTTTTATTAAAAAATAAGTGGGGAATATATAGTTACAAAACATTTGAAAGGACGATTTGATGAAAAAAAGATATTTACTTTCCGGTATCGGCGCAATTGGAGCGGGTGTTGCAGGGGTTGTATTAAAGGATAAGAATAAACGTGAAAAGTTGAAATTAACTATTGAAAATACTACAACAAAAATTAAAAATATGAATAAGGAAAAAGAAACAACGCTTGAAGATGCGGGAATTCCTGACCAGGTAGAGGATAAAGACCAAGCCCAACTTGAAAATTCCAAAATGGTATCGGAAGGATCCCAATTCGGCGTTAATTATTACAACGAAGTTAAAAATGAAGAAGATAAAGTAACAACAAAATAAAAGGATTTCCCGGTTACCCTATGGTAGTCGGGAAGTCCTTTTAATGTGCGACTTGGCGCCCTGAATTTTTTCTCTATTCATTGTTCTGATGATTTGACTGGTCTTCTTCAATGTCGTCTAATTTTTTCTCATCTTTTTTTGGAAGGACTTTTTTGTTTTGATCAGATTGTTTAGGTTTATTTTCATTAATAGGGAAGTCCGGCATATATCTACCAACGATTCCAGATAATTCATCCACGACACCCTGGACTGGATAGCCCTGTCCCATCTTATTTCTCATTTGCTGCAGTCGTTCCATAACATCGCCATCCGCAACAACGACAGCTGTTTTTCCGTATGGGTCATGCTGCAAAGCCTCTAGGACAGAATATTTAACGGTTCCAACCCTTGAACGGTCCAAGTCTTTATCGACATCGATACCTACTACTGCATAAGGACCAGCAACAACCGCTGTGGCGTTATTGACATTTCCAACCCCTGCGGCAATAGATGCCAGGTGATCTGCAATTTCTTTATTACTTAATGTTTGTTTGTCAGCCGGATCCGAATCTTTTACCTGAAGATAGCGATCATTGCTTTTTTCATCTGAAAGGGAAATGTCTTCATTATCAGATTGACATCCGCTAATAATAATACAAGTCATTACCAAACATAATCCTGTACGAAAGCCAAATTTCATTTGTTATGCCTCCTTTTCCTGATTCTAAGAAATGTACTATGTTTATATTTTGTTTTTGCGTGCTAAATTATACAAAAAAGCTGTTGCACGATCGGCAACAGCTTCAGTGAACAGATTGTATAAAATTTGGCAAACGATTTTCTTAGTTTATAACAATTTTTTTAATGGAAGTAATTGGATTATCCCTGTTTGAACCATCTTTGTGATATAGATGTACAGGTCCGTTTTCTTTTAAAGGTTGTCCATCTACTGCAAACAGTAAATAGGCATTCCTTAGCTGATCTAGGGAGATGGTTACATCGTCATTTCCTTCAATGATTAATGAAGCTGTCTTGGCATCAGCCTTGGCTTCCGCGTGATTAACAAATACTTCAATAGGCATTACATATGTACCCTTTAATATTTTTTCCCCCTCGAGTTTAGAAATACTTTTGTTTATTGGGGGATTGATATGTTGTTGGGAAACTGCGCGATCCCATCGTTTTGATGTCCTTTCTAAATCCTCGTCTTCATCCGGTTGATCTAATACCGTATCAAATGCCTTATCAAACTCTACTTTGCGATCATCAAAAATCCAAACGGTAGGATCCAATGTAATGGAATATGTAATGTTTCCTGTAATTGGTACTATCATCTATTTTTTCCACCTTTCTTTAATTCTCAGTAACGAAGAATGCATATAAATTTTTTACGATATTTATTCTATCACAAACATATACAAGATGCTTATGAATTGGTCGGACAGTCCCGAAATTTTTATCACTTTAAAAAGTATAAATCTTTATCGATATAAAGTATAAAAAAATCTAAGGCTTCGCAATTAGTTCTTGGCGACAAGCCAAGATTTTCTAAAATATAATTTGCATTTTATCGTGTGGAACGATAATATAATAGTAAGAAAGTCTTTTAATTGGAGGGATTCATTTGATTCCTGAGGTGACCGTAAATCATCGTGAAAAAGCGTACGCTCTATTAAAGGCAGACGCCGATAAAATAGTAAAACTTATCGAGGTGCAAATCGATAATTTAACTATGCCACAGTGCCCCTTATATGAAGAGGTATTAGATACTCAAATGTTTGGTCTTTCAAGAGAGATTGATTTCGCAGTGCGCTTGGACTTAATCAATGAGGATGAAGGAAAAGCACTTCTTGAAAATCTGGAGAAGCAGCTTAATATATTACATGAAGCAGCACAGAACTCAATTTAACAAAATATTGTTAGGTTGTTTTGTGTAGATATAATTCAGCAAAACTTTGCCCACGCACACTAAGGCAAGGTTTTTTTATTACAGCACATGACAGAAAAGGGAAAGAAAAAAGGCATTGATGAAACAGAATTCTGAAAATACATACACTATTCAAATTAAGTATGTTATACTATTTAAAATTTCTCTTTCATCATTGCTCTATTACATATTATGGGGAGAAGTAAGATGATAAAGAAATTAAAAGATTACGATTTTACACTGATGATAACTCCAATTCTACTTTCAGGATTTGGTATTGTCATGATTTACAGTGCCAGCATGGTTATTGCAGTTATGGAGGGATTTGAAAGTACACATTATTTTTATAGACAAATACAATGGTTTGTTCTTGGTATGGCAGGTTTTATTCTTTGTTCAGCGTTTCCGTATAAGTACT
Organism: Virgibacillus phasianinus; assembly: GCF_002216775.1. Classification (GTDB taxonomy): domain Bacteria; phylum Bacillota; class Bacilli; order Bacillales; family Amphibacillaceae; genus Virgibacillus_F; species Virgibacillus_F phasianinus. Next base: position 3,386,222 of record NZ_CP022315.1, on the reverse strand, counting down.
ATCAAAAATTAATGAAAATTATTATTTTAATTATATTGGTGCTTCTAGTTGGGGTATTGATCTTTGGTAAGTCGGTAAACAATGCTAAATCCTGGTTTGATTTTGGACCAGTTAGTCTGCAGCCTGCAGAATTTGCCAAAATAGGGCTGATTATGTATCTGGCAAGCATTTATTCAAAGAAACAAACATACATAAATGACTTTAAAACGGGTGTTGTGCCTCCGTTAATTATGACTGGAATTGTTCTTGGTCTCATCATCATGCAACCAGATGTCGGTACAGCGGCAATTATTTTTCTGATTGCCTGTTCTGTCATATTTAGTTCTGGTATAAAGTTTCGTCATCTAACAATTCTTATTTTGGCTGGACTAATTGTAATTGCTTTAGCAGCCCCTCAGATGGTGACTGATGAGAGGCTTGCCAGATTTACGGGGGCGTATCAACCGTTTGAAACGCCAAATACAGATGGCTACCATTTGATTCAATCGTATCTGGCGATTGGTGTTGGTGGGATTTCAGGTGAAGGCTTAGGCCATAGTGTTCAAAAACTTGGATATCTGCTTGAACCGCATACAGATTTTATCATGGCGGTTATTGCTGAAGAACTTGGATTTGTAGGAGTAGTTATTGTAATAGGGATGCTGTCGTTGATTGTTCTTAGAGGAATCTTTATTGCCAGAAAGTGTGAGGACAGTTTTGGTGCTCTATTGGCGATAGGAATATCATCGATGGTGGGTGTCCAAGCATTTATTAATCTAGGTGCCATCAGTGGTTTACTGCCAATTACTGGTGTTCCATTACCATTTGTCAGTTACGGCGGTTCGTCACTGCTCGTAATGCTGGCCTCCATGGGGATACTAAACAACATTGCAAAATCCGTGAAAAGAAAAGAACAAGAACCGGTTAAGGTTAATCAGGACACAAATAGAAATCAATCATTTAATCGAGGAGGAAGATCATGGCCGAGTTAAATACCATACAAAAAGTATTAGTGGCAAACAGAGGCGAGATTGCTATTCGGGTGTTTAGGGCTTGTACAGAATTAAATATCCGAACAGTTGCAGTTTATTCCAAAGAGGATTCAGGTTCCTACCATCGTTATAAGGCTGATGAAGCATACTTAGTTGGTGAGGGGAAAAAACCAATCGACGCATATTTGGATATTGAAGGCATTATTAAGGTGGCAAAGCAAGTAGGTGTTGATGCAATACATCCTGGATATGGCTTCCTATCTGAAAATATTCAATTCGCGAAACGATGTGAAGAAGAAGGGTTAACTTTTATTGGTCCAACCAGTGAGCATCTAAACATGTTTGGGGATAAGGTTAAGGCAAGATATCAGGCAGTACAGGCTGGCTTACCAGTAATCCCTGGGAGTGATGGCCCTGTAAAGTCACTGGAAGAAGTTAAAGCATTTAGTGAGAATGCCGGCTTCCCGATTATTATTAAAGCTTCTTTAGGCGGTGGGGGACGTGGAATGCGAATTGTTCGTTCTGACTCCGGTTTGTCAGAAGCGTTTGATCGCGCAAAATCCGAAGCTAAAGCGGCGTTTGGCAATGATGAAGTTTATGTAGAAAAATTGATAGAAAATCCTAAACACATAGAGGTTCAAATCATTGGTGATAAAAATGGTAATGTCGTTCATTTATATGAACGTGATTGTTCAGTACAAAGACGTCATCAGAAGGTAGTGGAGGTTGCACCTAGTGTTTCACTGCCAAATGACTTACGAAATGAAATATGCGAAGCAGCAGTTAAATTAATGAAAAATGTAAATTACATTAATGCGGGAACTGTTGAGTTTTTGGTGACTGACGAAGAATTTTACTTTATCGAGGTAAATCCGAGAGTTCAGGTTGAACATACAATTACTGAACTGATTACCGGTTATGATATCGTTCAAACACAAATTAAAATAGCAGAAGGTCTGGATATGCATGATCAGTCTATTGGGATACCTTCTCAGGAAGCAATCAAAACGAATGGTTATGCAATCCAATCACGGGTTACAACGGAGGATCCATTAAACAACTTTATGCCGGATACCGGAAAAATTATGGCTTACCGGACAGGTGGGGGATTTGGTGTTCGGTTAGATGCCGGAAATGGATTCCAAGGTGCTGAAATTTCTCCACATTATGATTCCTTATTAGTAAAAGTGTCTACCTGGGCGTTATCTTTTGATCAGGCAGCAAATAAAATGGTTCGAAACCTAAGGGAATTCCGTATTCGTGGAATTAAAACAAACATTCCATTTTTAGAAAATGTGATTCGCCACTCAAACTTCCTATCAGGGGAGTACAGTACTACCTTTATCGATCAAACACCAGAATTATTTGTTTTTCCTAAACGAAAAGACCGGGGAACTAAAATGTTGTCCTACATTGGACATACTTCTGTTAACGGATTTGAAGGACTTAGCAAAAAGAAAAAGCCATTATTTACCACTCCGCCTATTCCGAAAATTGACAAGTTGCAGGAAATACCGCGGGGAACAAAACAAATTCTTGATGAAAAAGGGCCAGAGGGCCTCGCTTCTTGGCTGCTTGATCAACCGGACGTTTTATTAACTGACACAACATTTCGAGATGCTCATCAATCATTGCTTGCAACTCGGGTTCGAACTAAGGATTTATTGCAAATCGCGGAACCCACAGCGCGATTATTACCTGAATTATTTTCTGTTGAAATGTGGGGAGGAGCAACGTTTGATGTTGCCTACCGATTCTTAAAAGAAAGTCCATGGCAACGGCTACTGAAATTACGTGAACAGATGCCAAATGTTTTATTACAAATGCTTCTCCGCTCAAGCAATGCAGTTGGATATAAAAACTATCCCGACAATTTAATAAAAGAATTTGTCGAAAAGAGCGCAACAGCAGGTATTGATGTATTTAGAATCTTTGACAGTCTAAATTGGGTCGAAGGTATGAATTTGGCTATCCAGTCCGTTCGGGAATCAAATAAAATTGCTGAAGCAACAATGTGTTATACAGGGGATATTCTTGATAAAGGCCGTACAAAATATGATCTGGATTATTATAAAAATCTGGCAAAAGAGCTTGAACAGTCAGGGGCTCATATTCTTGGCATTAAAGATATGGCTGGATTGCTCAAACCTGAGGCAGCATATCAACTTATTTCCACATTAAAAGATTCAATTTCAATCCCGGTCCATTTGCATACACATGACACCAGTGGCAACGGTATATACATGTATGCACGAGCAATTGAAGCGGGGGTTGATGTAGTAGATGTGGCTAACGGACCAATGGCGGGACTAACGTCACAACCGAGTGCACAGTCACTGTATCATGCGTTGGAAGGGCATAAGCGCCAACCTAAAATCAATGTAGGATCCTATGAGAAACTTTCTCATTATTGGGAAGATGTTCGAGGGTATTATCAGGATTTTGAAAGTGGTATGAAGTCGCCGCATACAGAAATTTACAATCATGAAATGCCTGGTGGCCAATACAGTAACCTGAAACAACAAGCGAAAGCCGTGGGTCTGGAAGACCGCTGGAATGAAGTTAAGACGATGTTTAATAAAGTGAACCTAATGTTTGGGGATGTAATAAAGGTTACGCCATCCTCAAAGGTTGTTGGTGATATGACTTTATTTATGGTCCAAAACGATTTAACAGAGGACGATATTTACGAGCGGGGAGAATCAATTGATTTCCCTGATTCTGTAATTGAATTTGCACAAGGATATATTGGACAACCGTATCAAGGGTTTCCTAAGGAATTGCAACGGATCATCCTCAAAGGTAAAAAACCGATAACCGTTCGTCCTGGAGAATTGCTGGAGCCAGTTGATTTCAATTCATTAAAGTCGTCATTATTTAAAACGCTTGACCGACAAGTGACAAGTTTTGATATGATTTCCTACGCTTTATATCCGAAAGTGTTTATGGACTATCATCGTTTTCAAGAGACATATGGTGATGTGTCTGTATTGGACACACCAACATTTTTATACGGGATGCGCCTTGGTGAGGAAATTGAAGTAGAAATTGAACAAGGTAAAACATTAATCGTAAAATTAGTTTCTATTTCTGAAGCTCACGCAGATGGTACACGAGTCATTTACTTTGAACTTAATGGACAATCGAGAGAAGTTGTTGTAAAAGATGACAATATAAAATCACAACTGGCGACAAAACAACTAGCTGACAAAGGAAACGAGAAACATATTGGAGCTACAATGCCAGGTACAGTTGTGAAAGTTATTTGTGAAAAAGGCGATAAAGTTAAAAAGGGAGACTATCTTCTAATAACTGAGGCAATGAAAATGGAAACAACCGTTCAGGCTCCTTTTGACGGTGTAATCAAATCGATTCACGTCAGTAACGGAGAAGCTATTAAAGTGAATGATTTATTGATTGAATTTGAATAATGGGTACAAAAAAGTAGCAGCAATCCAGGATTGCTGCTACTTTTTCTGGTGTACCACTCACTCGTATTTTGCACTTCGGTTTGAAAGTAAAATAAAATAACTCAGCATCGCAAAATAACAAGATACTACGAAAGCATGCATTAATGCTATTCCAAGGTTTAGCAATGTGAAAATAATCATTGCGCCAAAAAATACCTGAATGCAAATCAGCCCGAGAGTAACGGACCAACCCCAAACCATAACCCGATTGTTCCGGTAATTCCTGATTATTTTTACAAAAAGAATGATTGTCCATACGAATAATAAACCTGCGGCCAAACGGTGCCCCATATGAATCCACTGATCAAGCCTGAATGAAGTGAAATCAAAAGGTTGAGTATTTGTACAAAATGGCCAATCACCACATACAAGACTTGCTTCCGCATGCCGAACTAGTGCTCCAGTATAAACCACCATTAACGTATAAACGGATATTGCATATATTTCAATTCGATGTTTCTTTTTAATATGCAGCGAATTCGCATCAAATTTCTTATCAATTTCAAATACTAATAATGTAAGCAAAAACACAGAAGCGAAAGATATTAATGAAATACCAAAATGGGCGGCTAGTACGAATTCTGATTGCCCCCATTTTACTGCAGCTGCGCCAATCAATGCTTGGGCTAACAAGAAGAAAACAGACAAAAATGCTAAAAATTTAACCTCACGGATATGCCCGATCTTCCGCCATGATAGAATGGATAAAGCAAGAACGACAAATCCAACAACTCCTGTTACAAGCCGATGACTTAATTCAATTAACAACTCAGGAGTAATCATTGTTGGCACAAATTGTCCTTCACACAACGGCCAGCTTGATCCGCAGCCTGCTCCAGAACCTGTTTTTGTTACCAGTGCACCACCAATTAATACAAAAAACATGCCTACCGTAGCAACTACGGATAGCCATTTTAACGATCTGATCATAAGAATGCCTCACTTTTTTCTTGATATACCTCATGATAATACTTCTTCAATATACAAAGCAATTAAAATCAGCGGAAAAAGCCATTCTTACACACAATTGTCAAATTATCGTACAAGAAAAGCCATATTATAACAAAAAAATTAAATTAGCTTGCATTGTTCGAAGTCTTTTGCTAGAAATAATATAGGGGATTTGTATTTCAATATACCATCAGAAAAAATAGGTTTTAAGGCAAGACTTTACTTATATAAAGGGCTTATCCCTTTTATTTTATTTTTAATCAAGACTTCACAAACCTGTCACATATAACTTGTTTAAAAATGAAATATACCTATAAAGTAAATAGATTGTAATACAAATTCATGATACAATTAAGGTAATACATAGGATACTTTTGGAGATAGTAAGTAGTAACACTATCGTTCCATCATATGTTCTATATAATTTTGTGCCTTTATGTTGGAAAGTTGAAGGGGGGATATATGGAATGAATAAAGTGGAGACAACATCTTCACGAATGATTGGAAATGTTGCTACATCAGAAAACAAAGATACGACATTGTTTGCAGATTTAAAAGCCCTCTTTAAAGTAGGAATTGTAAATTCTAACTTAATCACCACTTTCACTGGATTTTGGTTAGCGCTTCATTTTACGAATGTTTCTTTCGTTAATAATTGGGATATTTTCTTGTTAACAATGGCCGGTACCGCTTTAGTAATTGCCGGTGGTTGTATACTTAATAACTGGTATGATCGCGATATTGACCCTGTTATGTCTCGCACTAAAACGAGACCAACTGTAACGGGAACTATCGCTTTGAATCATGTCCTGATAGTTGGTATTGCCACAACCGGAATAGGTCTAATCCTTTTGTTATTAACTACTGTTCAGGCCGCTGTGTTTGGCTTTTTTGGCTGGTTTACGTATGTAGTTCTATATACAATGTGGTCAAAACGCAGGTATACACTAAATACAGTAGTCGGCAGTTTTTCTGGTGCCATGCCGCCATTAATTGGATGGGCAGCAATTGATCCAAATCTTCATATTGAGGCGATTGTCTTATTTTTAATCATGTTTATCTGGCAGACTCCACATTTTCTTGCCTTGGCAATGAAAAAGTGTGATGAATATAAGGCTGCCGGTATACCTATGCTACCGGTTGTACATGGTTTTGAATTTACAAAAAGACAAATGGTTGTTTATACAGCCTGTCTATTGCCATTGCCATTTTATCTAGCACAGCTTGGTACAACGTTTGTTGTTATTGCAACGTTATTAAATGTCGGCTGGCTTGCACTGGGTATTAAAGGGTTGTTTATGAAAAATGACCTGAAATGGGCAAATATGATGTTTATTTATTCGTTGAACTATTTAACTATATTATTTTTAATGATGGTTGTTGTAACATTTGATTTCCCCTTTAGTTAAGTAATGAATTCCGTAATTGTCCTTAATCACAAAATTATATAAGGAAGAAACAAAAGAAAGAGAGGTATGATTGCATGAAAGGTTGGATGGGAAAATTTAGAGCTTTAACTTTATTTGGCTCATTGGCACTTTTACTTTCAGGGTGTGGTCAAGAAAATTTAAGTGCTTTAATACCTAAGGGATATGGAGCTGAAAAGTCGTTAGATTTAATTATTCTGACTGCAATTATTATGCTATTTGTCCTGCTAATTGTAATGTTGGTATATATTACAGTTTTAGTTCGTTTCCGTAAAAAGAAAGGACAAAAAGACTTTATTCCAAAACAAGTTGAAGGAAATAAAACTCTTGAAACAATTTGGACAGTAATTCCGATATTATTGCTAATTATCATTGCTGTTCCTACTGTAGCCGCAACGTTTGACTTAGCGGACGAATCAGGGGCAAAAGATAAGCTTAATGTTGAAGTTACAGGTAACCAATACTGGTGGCACTTTAATTACAAGGGCCAGGAAATACAAACAAGTCAGGATTTGTATATTCCAACAGGCGAAAAGGTATATTTAAACATGAAATCGTCTGATGTTATTCACTCATTCTGGGTTCCGGCTATTTCTGGAAAAATGGACGTAAACCCTGAAAACGAAAATACAATGTTCATAAAGGCCAATGAAGAAGGCGTTTACTATGGTAAGTGTGCTGAGTTATGTGGTCCGTCACATGCGCTAATGGATTTTAAAATTATTGCTGTCAGCCCAGAAGAATTTGATCAATGGGTGAAGGATATGCAAAACGTTGATCCTAAAGCAGTTGCTGAAGGCGAAACTGCAAAGCAGGGGCAAACATTGTTTGAAGAAAGTAATTGTATGGGGTGTCATGCAATCGGTTCCTCACCGGTACAGGTTGGACCAAACTTAACTAACTTTGGTGAGCGTACACGCATTGCTGGAATATTGGATCATAATAAAGAAAACCTGATTAGTTGGATTATGAATCCGGATTCCATAAAGCCTGGTAACAAGATGGATGGCAAATACCCAGAGCTATCAAGAGATGAAGCAAGCAAAATTGCAGATTACTTATTGCAACTGAAACCGTCTAGTATAACGGCTGAAGATGCTGGGAAATAGTAAATTAGTATGAGGGAGGTTAAAGTAGTGAGTAATGCAGCTACTCATAAGAGAGGCTTCGGTGCTGTGCTTTGGGATTATTTAACAACTGTTGACCATAAAAAAATTGCGCATTTATATTTGTTCAGCGGTGGTTTTTTCTTCCTAATGGGCGGAATAGAAGCTATGTTAATTCGGATTCAATTAATCAAACCGAACAGTGAATTTCTAAGTAATGGTTTGTACAACGAAGTATTGACAATGCATGGAACAACGATGATATTCTTAGCAGCCATGCCGTTAATCTTCGCCCTGATGAATGCAGCGGTTCCATTGCAGATTGGTGCACGAGATGTTGCGTTTCCGTTTATTAATTCATTAGGATTTTGGTTATTTTTATTTGGTGGACTAATTTTAAACTGTAGTTGGTTCTTGGGCGGAGCACCAGATGCAGGTTGGACTGCCTATGCACCGTTATCAACTACATCGCCAGGTCATGGTGTCGACTTTTATGTGATAGGACTCCAGATTGCTGGTGCCGGAACTTTAATTGGTGGTATTAACTTTTTGGTAACGATCGTTAATATGCGTGCACCAGGTATGACATATATGAGAATGCCATTATTTACATGGTCTGTATTTATTACAAGTATACTTATTTTATTTGCATTTCCAGCATTGACTGTTGGACTATTCTTACTAATGTTTGAAAGAATGTTTGGCGCCGGATTTTTCGATGCGTCCCTTGGTGGTAATGCAATTATTTGGGAACATTTATTCTGGATCTTCGGTCACCCAGAGGTTTATATTTTGATTTTACCGTTATTCGGATTGTTTAGTGACCTTTTTTCAACATTTTCAAAGAAACGATTATTTGGTTATACAGCAATGGTGTTTGCTACCATGCTAATTGCATTTCTAGGATTTATGGTTTGGGCCCACCATATGTTTACCGTAGGTCTTGGGCCAGTTGCTAACTCTATTTTTGCGATTGCGACAATGGCAATTGCTGTACCAACAGGTATTAAAATATTTAACTGGCTGGCAACAATGTGGGGCGGCCAAATTACAATTAATTCGGCTATGCTATGGGCACTTGGATTTATCCCAACATTTACGCTTGGTGGTATGACGGGTGTAATGGTAGCGTCAGTAGTAGCCGATTACCAATACCATGACTCTTATTTCGTGGTTGCTCACTTCCACTATGTAATTGTTGGTGGAACAATATTTGGTATTTTTGCAGGACTACATTATTGGTGGCCAAAAATGTTTGGCAGAATCCTGCATGAAGGAATGGGTAAACTAACTTTCTGGACATTCTTAATTGGATTCCATTTAACATTCTTTATTCAGCATTTCCTAGGATTAATGGGTATGCCTCGTAGGTATTCAACATATCTGCCAAATCAAGGTTTGGATCTTGGAAACTTAATTAGTACAATTGGCGCGTTCTTCATGGCATTTGCTGTAATTGTATTTGTTATTAACGTATTTTACACTGCAGCAAAAGGTGAAAAGGCTCCTGCAGATCCGTGGGATGGCCGTACGTTAGAATGGGCAACAGCATCCCCGCCTGCACATTATAACTTTAAACAGGTTCCACTTGTTCGTGGACTTGATCCACTATGGATTGAAAAGACAGAAGGTAAAGGCAAACTGACACCTTCAGAACCACTAGGCGATATTCATATGCCAAATGCATCTATTCTGCCATTTGTTATGTCACTTGGGTTATTTATTGCAGGATTTGGTTTTATTTACCAAGTGGATGATAAGGGCTGGTTAGCTGTAGTCTTCATCGGTATGGCAATTACCCTAGGTTCCATGTTAATTCGTTCATTAAAAGATGATTTAGGGCATCATATAACCAAAGAAGAACTTGAAAGGGAGGCTGACTGATATGAGTCATGATCATTCCTTAAATCCAGAAACTATGCCACATGAACCTGAAAAAGCGACACTTGAAGGTAAGAATAAGTTTATCGGCTTTTGGTTCTTCCTTGGTGGAGAAACTGTTCTCTTCGCAAGTTTGTTTGGTACGTATCTTGCGTTGCGCAACGCAACGGCTGGTGGACCATCAGCGGAAGAATTATTTGGATTAGACCTTGTTTTTATCATGACAATTCTATTGTTAACAAGTTCGTTAACTAGTGTATATGCGATTTATCATATGAAGAATAATGATTTTGGAAAAATGTGTTTATGGTTTATCATTACTATAATTCTTGGCTTTGGATTCCTTGGCAGTGAGATTTATGAGTTTACACATTACATCCACAATGAAGGTTTTACCTTTACTTCTTCAGCATTTGGGTCAGCCTTTTATACATTGGTTGGATTTCATGGGGGACACGTTTTATTCGGTCTATGCTGGTTTATTGCATTGCTGTTACGTAATGCAAAACGTGGTCTAAACTTATACAATGCTCCAAAGTTTTATGTTGTAAGTCTATATTGGCACTTTATTGATGTTGTTTGGGTATTCATCTTTACTGTTGTATACCTAATGGGAAAGGTGGTTTAATAAATGACTGAAAACACCAGTTCCAAAAAAGTAGATACGTTTCAAAAGCGTAAAAATAAAGAAGAAATGAAATATCAACTCATTACCTTTGGATTGATGATCATCTTCACACTTGTAGCATTTGGACTTGTAGTTGGGGAGTTAATGCCAAAAATGTTTGTTATTCCTACTATCCTTTTGCTGGCTATAGTTCAGGTCGCTTTTCAATTTTATTATTTTATGCATATGAAACATTCAGGACATGAAATGCCATCTGTTATGATTTATGGTGGTATATGGGCTGCAATACTAACTGTTACCGCTTTAAGTGTACTTACATGGTGGTAACACCGAAATAAAAAGGCTGGGGGAGTGCCCCTGGCCTTTTATTTTTTGTTTGTAATTTGTCACATTCAAATAATGTGAATGTGAATGTTTTACGTTATACTATAAGGAACAAGCCCTAATGATGGAGTGAGAAGCTATGTGGTTAGAACTACAAATTTTTGGGTTTCGTGCACTATGGAGCCCCTATTATATGATATTTGTATTAGCGTTGGCTGTAGCTTATTATCTGCTGACCGGACCGTATCGAGGTAAATTCGGTGGTGCCGAAAAACCGACCACCAAACAACAAATATGTTTTTACACAGCAATGGTACTACTATACTTAATTAAAGGGTCGCCGGTTGATCTATTAACACATATTATGCTGACAGCCCATATGATTCAAATGGCTATCTATTATTTAATATTCCCTATATTAATCATCCGGGGTATACCAGTCTGGATTTGGAGAAAGTTCCTTTCGTTTCCGGTTATTAAACCTTTTGTAAAATTATTTACAAAACCACTTATTGCGTTACTATTGTTTAATACATTATTTTCTCTCTACCATATTCCAGATGTCTTTGATTTTGCAAAATCCTCACCAATTATACATGCAATTGTATCTACTGTTATCTTGGTAGCTGCATTTATAGTATGGTGGCCAATGGTAACACCAGTAAAAGAATATGATACCATCCCGCCAATATTAAAAATTGCGTATATCTTTGCGAATGGAGTCTTAATAACACCTGCTTGTGTGTTAATTATCTTTGCGGATGTACCGTTATTTGCTACTTATAGCGATGGAGGAGCATGGATTCAGGCATTAAGCTTATGCGTGCCAGTTGACGTTCTTAACGGGTTATCAGGAGCTCTTACTGGTCCTGAGATGTTTTCACCAATGACTACATTAGAAGACCAGCAACTTGGTGGAATTATTATGAAGCTAATGCAGGAAATCACATACGGGTGTGTTCTGGCGAGAATTTTCTTTACCTGGTTTTCACGTGAGAGCCTTAAAGTGGATCCAATACCAGAACCATCATCAACTAATTAAAGTAAGAAAATGGAGAGGACTATTTAAACTATGCCGTTATTACCGACAATCAGTACCTTTTTTATTGTCCTAAGTGCGATACTTGTAGCATTTGGATGGCGGTTTATTATTAAAGGGAAGCCGAAAAAACATAAGAGGACGATGATAGCAGGTGCAATCAGTGCATTGATCTTTTTTATCATTTATGCCTCCAGAACAGCATTTATTGGAAATACAAGTTTTGGAGGACCGGATGATATAGAAATTTACTATACCATATTTCTGATTTTCCATATTTTCTTAGCAACAACGGGAGCTGTCTTTGGTGTAGTTACCATAACATTGGCTTTGAAGAGGAAAATAAGGATTCATCGTAAAATTGGACCAGTTACCAGCATCATTTGGTTTTTCAGTGCTATTACGGGTGTTATGGTGTACTTGCTATTATATATCATTTACGATGGTGGAGAAACGACCAGCATGCTAAAAGCAATATTAGGTGGTTAAGAAATATCTATAAGAAACGGAGACACAGGCGTGTCTCCGTTTCTTATATTTTTATATTCCACTTTATTATTCCGGCCTCTTTTGCGGAATTAAATGTAATGACCACCAGCGGCCCAATAATAAAGCCTATTAAACCGAGAATCTGAATACCTAAAAACATTGCAATTAACGTGGCAAGGGGGGACAGGTCAATATGCTTACCCATTACCTTTGGCTCAACCGTTCTACGTATTGCCAATAAGATTATTGCTAAAACTGCCAGCTTTACACCAGTTGAAATGTCACCGGACAACATCATAAACAATGACCAAGGGGCAAGGATAATGATCGACCCGATTAATGGGATGAAATCAATAACCCAAATGATTAATGACATGATTATAGCGACGTTAGGTGCAATAAAGAATAATCCTATTAACGAAGCCAGAAATATAATAACACTTACCAGAAACTGCGCCTTTAAAAAACCTAACGTTACAGTGGAGAGCCGTTTGTTCATAAAAGAAACTTTCTCGGCAGTCTCTGTCGTCATCAGTTTATAAAAATTTGTTTTTAGTACCGGTAATTCCAGCATAAACAAAAACAAAGCGATTAAGTATACAAGAAAACTGATTAAGTATTGTGGTACCTTTGCAAAAATTTCTGCTATGTTATCAATTGTTATTTTTTCTTTTGCCGTATCACTTAAGGAAGTTAAATTCTCTTCCAGGCTTTTGGATATTTGATTTACAAATTCAGGTGGTAAGTTCTTTGAATAATTTTGGAAGTTATCTTCCCACTCTGCATACATCGCGTTTAATTGATTAAAATGCTCAGGCACATCCTCAACGAAGTTAACTACTTGGGTAACTGCCTTCGTAACAAGAAATGTTCCGGTTAACCCAACTAAAACTAAAAATAACATAAAAACAATAATTACAGCACTTTTTCTAGTGAGTTTCAGATGTGTTTGTGTAACCCGTATTAATGGATTTAGCATTAGCGCTGTAACAAGTGCAACAACTAGAGGCACTGAGATTGGCAAGATAAAATAGAAGGCCAGAATTAACAGTAGCCCAGTAATAATAAGTTTCCATTGGCGTTTTGTAATAGATCGAAACAATGTATTCTGATTTCTCCTTTCGGAAGCATTTTCAGCATATAGTAAAAATATAGCATGTAAGGATTAAAATGAACAGAACTAAGGCAATTATAAAAAAACAACTGCCCAAAAAAATTCTGAGCAGTTGATCTTTGGTAACACATTCGGATGAGCAGTAAATTGCGGTTAGATAAAATTTTGCCTTATTGTTGTTTATAATGATCAATTTCCACTTTTAACTTTTCAACTATACCTGTAGCCCTTTCTACTAAGCTTTGCGGAAAATTTTCATTCTCGCCGTATTCAACACCGTGTGGATAGTAGTGTTTTCCCAACAGTGGGCTCATTAACTTAATTACTGCATTACCACGGTCTACATCACCTTCAACAGCATAGCCTTGAATGCGAATATAATATGTAATATTTTTTTCTTTGGAACCAATTTTGTAGTCATAAGTTACTCGATCATAATCCCATTGACCTGCACGTATAAAGGCATGTTCACCCATAAAGTGGTCAAGTGGTTTTAAATCCAAAATTGAATCTTCAATACCAGTTACTTCTAATTTCATTATTTACACCTCACATAATTATCCTTACTATCACTATAATAGTACGAATCGTGTGAAGTTGCAATTGAAAAGAGAATTCAGGCAGGTTGATTAAAACACTTGAATATCTAAACTGTTGAATATCCTACTAGATGTCACTATATGAAATAATAGAAAATCTGCATGGTATTAAAAGCTTCTACATATAGTTATGTTATACATAATCCATCTAAAATTAGAAGAAGGAGACACCTACATGCAATTAATTCGGTTAATTATTATACTTTTGTTACTAGTTTTTGGTGGTTACTATCTATTAGATATGTATGATGTCACGCCAAAGGAAACTGCAAAGGATTTTAGCGAGAATCTACAGAATAAAACAAGTAATCTCAAGACGAAAATAATACCTGATCGAAAGGAGTTAACCGGTTATCTGGAAGGGGATCTTTTCCATTGGATTGGGAAAACGACTGGGGAACTAGCTGAAAGATTTGGGGAGCCAATTCGGAAAGATTTAAGTGCATATGGTTATGAATGGTGGATCTACACAGATGATACGAAACAATATATTCAGTTTGGTGTGTCAGATCACAAAGTAACATCAATCTATGCTACCGGTGATGATTTATCAATGGCTCCAATCAAGGTGGGACAGGCGTACAACGAAATAAATAAACAATTTTCATTTGAAGATAAGGTGACATTAAAGCAGGGAGTTTCCTCCTATACCTTTAAACTAAATGAAAAAGAATTGAGAATGCGCCCACTAATAAAAATAGCTGATAATGTTTTTTTACAGTGCTATTTTGATACATTTACTTCCAAGTTATCATCCATACGGGTACTAACGGGTGAGGTTCTGCTGAAACAACGTCCTTATTCTATTGAATATCGGGGAAAATTACCAGCAAAGCCAAACCTGTCTGAGAAAGAGTGGAAACAGGTTGAAAGCGGCATGGAAAGACAAATATTTTCGATAACAAATGTAATGCGTGATCAACACGGAAAGTCTAAATTAAAGTGGGGTGACCCGGTTAGTAAGGTCGCTTTTATGCACAGTAAGGATATGGCCGTAAATAACTATTTTTCTCATTATAGTTTAAATGGAAAGGGACTTAAAGAAAGGTTGGCGTCTAAAGAGGTTTATTATCTTGCTGCGGGTGAAAATATTGCCGCGCAGTATCCCGATGCACCAGCTGCCATGCAGGGCTGGTTAAACAGTAAGGGGCACCGCAAGGCATTACTGGAAAATGATTATACACATCTAGGTGTAGGTGTTTACCATTTTTACTACACACAAAATTTCTTACAAAAACCTATGTAAGTGTTCTTAACAAGCCTGAGAAAAATCGTTCTTCTCAGGTCTTTTTTTAAAATAAGAATGTATAAAATATGTCCGGGCAAGCACCCATTTAGAAGCTGCTTAATTCATCCGCTTCTAAATGGGTGCCCTAGCTTTTCTTAATGGTTATGTACACAAATAGTTACGGTTGGGCATAAATTAGGAGTAACAGCAGGTATACAATCATAGGGGTGATTTAACATGGGTGAAAAGGAATTAGACGCATCTATTTTGGAATTTCGAGGGTTTTTAAATGATCATCCGCTGTTGCGAAAAAAAGTTAGAAAAAGCGGAGAATCGTGGCAGCCTTATTATGAAAAGTGGGTACTGCTTGGGGAATCAGACCCGTTCTGGGATAAATATAAAGAGGAAGATGGGAATAACGGAAAAGAATCCAATGTTATAGCTAAGCTGCGCAAATGGACGGAAGAAACAGATATGGATCAGATACAAGACCGTATGAAGCAATGGGATCAAACAATATCTATTATTCAAGGCATGTTAAACCAGTTCCGGGACGATAAAAAAGAAAAGGTAGTTAATCGTGGATATCATGATAATAAATATAGGGATTGAGATGTGAAAAATGGATAAGAATTGCTATCATTATTTAAAATCAAAGCCTGCTTTATTAAATTTTGTTCGGCATAACCCAGAATGGTACCGCTATCTTACACGGGATCCAAATAAACTAGTGGAAATTGAAAAGGAAGCGAAAAAGTTTTACGGCAAAACATGGCCACAGCAGGTGGAAAAGGCATCTAGTCAGTTTTCCATGATGAAGATGCTTGTTCAATTAGCACTAATGGATGATTAATCGATAATTATCCATTCTCATAGCAACAGGAAAGTGATAAGATGATAGTGGGGGTGATGGTGATGATTGGAACTACGGAGATTGTTAATATTCTTGATCGTTCAGAGGCTCTTGGTAAAATGATTTTACAGTCGGATGTAATGGAAGAATACAACAGTTCCCAAAAGGCACTAAATGAAGACAAGGAATCTCAAAGGCTTATCAAGGCTTTTGCTGATATAAAGGATCACTATCAGGATGTTCAGCGATTTGGGCGATACCATCCGGATTATAGTGTGATCATGAAGAAAGTACGCTCTACAAAGCGAGAAATGGACATGAACGATAAAGTTGCGGCATTTAAGATTGCCGAACGAAATCTCCAAAAGCTGCTGGATGAAATAAGTCAGGGTGTAGCAATGAGTGTTGGCGATAATATTAAAGCACCAAAAGACGGAGCAGCTTTATCAGATGGCGGATGTGGTTGCGGGTCTGGCAGTGGCGGTTGCGGCTGCAAGGCCTCCTAATATTGCAACAACTCCTATTATTTGGTACACTATTTGCAAATGATTAGGTTAGCGAGGATAGTTTATGAAAACAGAGCGGCAAGGAATCATTGTGTGGTTTCAGCATATGAAGAATTTAAAGCAAATCAGAAGATATGGGCATTTGTTGTATTCGTCTAAAAGGCTTAAATATGCAGTGATTTACGTAAATCAGGAAGATCTTGAGGATATTGAAGTTAAACTGTTAAAATTGTCATTTGTATCTAAAGTTGATCGATCCTATAAACCATTTATCCGGACAAATTATGAGAATGCTAAACCTGATAAAGCAAAGGAATACGATTATAAAATGGGCATATGAATATGTAGACAGCTGCTATCTGCCAAGCTTACAAACTTATATTAAAAAAATAAACCTGCAGAAATCATTCTGCAGGTCTTTTTGTTTTTTAAAACAAAAAGTAAAGGGAGAGGAGAAATCAGAAGAAGAACTTATGGGGAAGTAAGTCTTCTTCTAGATCGTGAAACAACCAAGCAAAGCATTTGCTGTTTCATTTTTTTAGTATGGACAGGAAAAAGATTTCTATACAACATGTTTAGTAGTTTTTTTATAAATCTTTTTATGATAGGATTAATGACGAACTATGTCAAATAGAGGTGGTCAAATGCGGGTAGTTGCTGGCAATTTAAAGGGACGGCAGGTAAAAGCTGTACCAGGTAATCAAACCAGACCTACAACTGATAAAGTAAAAGAGGCGTTTTTTCAAATCATTGGGCCTTTTTTTGAAGACGGATCCTGTTTAGATTTGTTTGCGGGCAGTGGTTCCCTTGGTATTGAAGCGATAAGCAGAGGGATGGAACATGCTATTTTTGTGGATAAACAATCAAAGGCTATACAGACGATCCATGAGAATATTAAAGACTTGCAACTAGAAGAGCGAACTGAAGTTTTTCGGACGGATGCATTCAGGGCAATGCAGGCAGCAGCAAAAAGAGAATTGAAATTCAATTTGGTTTTACTTGATCCGCCATATAAAAAAGTTGATTATGGAGAACTATTGAATGAATTAGCAAAGTTAGATTTAGTTGATCAACATGGATATATTTATTGCGAACATGATCAACGGGAAAACTTACCTGAAACACACCCAACTTTTACAGTGATTAAACAATCATCTTATGGTGGAACCATCGGTATCACATTGTATCAAAAAACTAAAAAGGAGGGTTTCGTATGAGCAGATTAGCAATTTGCCCGGGAAGCTTTGATCCTGTTACATATGGACATTTAGATATTATCCAAAGAGGTGCAAGAATATTTGATGAAGTAATTGTAGCAGTATTTAATAATCAGGGTAAGCATCCGCTTTTCTCCGTTGAGGAACGTGTGCATTTGCTTCATGAATCCACAAAGGATATACCGAATGTTAAGGTTGATTCTTGTGATGGGTTACTAATTGATTATGCAAAACAAATGAATGCTAATGCTATTCTTAGGGGTCTAAGGGCGGTTAGTGACTTTGAATATGAAATGCAAATTACCTCGATGAACAGAAAACTTGATGAGCACATTGAGACATTCTTCATGATGACAAACAACCAGTATTCTTTCCTAAGTTCGAGTATAGTGAAGGAAGTTGCAAAATATAAAGCAAATGTTTCGGATTTAGTCCCAGAGGTTGTAGCACAGGAATTACATAAAAAATATAATTGATTACATAAGATGTTGTTTGGACGGATACTCCATATCCGTTATTCCTTACAACATCTTTTTTCTTATTTGATAAGTTGTCGTCGCAATAGAATCAGGAATGCCAGCGAAATGAAGAATATGGAAATAATTGGTCCGAACATTTGTAGGTAATCAAGGCAGTGCTGCCAGAAATTCTCCTGCATATGGCCTGCAACGGGCAATCCATCCAGATTGGTAACCTTTCTATCAAGGTAAAAAGGTTTATACAGAAGTAAAATAAGAATACTTGCAAATGTGCCATGAAGAATTCTTCCAAAAAAATAGGGGAAGAATCTTAAATCAGATTTCGCTAAAATGCTAGCCACCTGGGCCTGAATTGAAAATCCATTAAACCCTAATATAAAACTTACAGCTACCACCTTGGCGATTAATGGATCTGCTGTCGCCTTGGTAATCATATCAGAGCCTATTGTTATTTCAAACAACCCTGAAAAGATAGGCAATGCTAATTCAACAGGCATTGAAAATAGATGTAATATCACTTTAAATATGCTTGCAATCACAGGTGAAATGCCAACTATATATAGAAGCTTGATAAATACAGAGAAAATGATAATAAAACCGCCAACCATTACAAGTGTTTTGATCGAATTAATTACAGCATCACCAAAAATTTCTCCAATTGGTCTTGGGTCCTTTAGGCGGGTGGAGTGCATTTCCTGGAATGCCCGGACAATGGAGACTTTTTGATCCTCGTTTCGATTCCGCAGGCTGCTTTCTTCTCTCCCGTAGAACCGCATGCAAATTCCAACTAGCGCATTTCCGCCATAATGGGCAATTGCCAGTAATATACCAAGTTTAGCATCATAAAAAAAACCTACTGCCACAACTCCAAAGATAAACAAAGGACTTGAGGCATTTGTAAAAGAAACTAATCGTTCCCCCTCTAGTCTGGTAAGTTGCTTTTCTTCTCGCAGTCTTACAGATATTTTTGCCCCGGTCGGATATCCGCTTGCCATTCCCATTGCCCACGCGAAACTTCCAACGCCTGGTACGTTAAACAACGGTCGCATAATAGGCTCACATAAGACACCTAAAAACTTTACAACACCAAAGCCAATTAGTAGTTCTGCAGTTATAAAAAAGGGAAGAAGAGAAGGAAACACCTTTTCAAGCCACATACTTAAGCCGCGTAAACTCGCTTCAAAAGCCTGATCCGGATATGTAATTAAGGCGAATGTCATAAATAAGGTTGTACCAGCAAAAAGCATCGTTTTTATAACCTGTTTCAAATTAAAGCCCCCTACCTGAATGAGCTCATCCTGTACATATTTTTTTGATAGTAGTAGAATGATTTTAGCTTGTTTGATAAAATTAGTTTCCATGATTTGTTAAGTAAATCATACAAAAAATGGATACAAGCTATTATCACTATACGCTTTTGGTTCATCCATTTATGCCTAAACTTTGCAAATTAGAAATGTTCACATTGATTATGCAGAAGGAGTTTTTAGATGAAATTTACGAAACGCCATTTGGTATATTTAATTATTATAGTCGCCATCGCATTTTTTCTTTCAACATATAAATTACCGTATTACATATACAAGCCTGGCGATGCAGGTGCATTAAATCCAGTAGTCAAGGTTGAAGATGGATTTGACAGTAAAGGAGATATGCATCTTGTAACAGTTCGCGGAGGACAGGCTACACCAATCCAGTATGCCTTGGCTAAGGTTATGCCGCATCATGAGCTCCATCCGATTAAGGAAATAAGACCAAAAGGTGTGACCGAAGAGGAGTATTTTCATGTTCAATTACAAATGATGGAAAGCTCACAGGAAAAGGCCATTGTGGTAGCATATAACGCTGCAGATAAGGAAATTGAAATAAATTATAATGGTGTTTATGTTGTAACTACAATCAAAGGAATGCCGGCTGACGGAATCCTGAAATCAGGTGATCGAATTGTAGGTATGGATGGCAAGACAGTTAAGAAATCTGAAGATCTTATAAAGTATGTTGAGGGCAAAAAAGCGGGAGAAACAATTAAACTGAAAATTGTACGCGGGGATAAACACCTCACAAAAGAAATTGAACTGGAATCTTTTGAAAAACTGGATGATAAAGTAGGGATAGGTATTCAGTTGGTCACTGATCGCAGTGTTGACGTTAATCCCGAGGTTACATTTTCAAGTGGCAACATTGGTGGCCCGAGTGCCGGGTTGATGTTTTCACTGGAAATATATGATCAATTAACGGAAAAGGATCTTACCAATGGATACCAGATTTGTGGTACTGGCGAAATTGATTATGAAGGAAACGTTCAACGTATTGGAGGTATTGATAAGAAAGTAATAGCAGCGGATGATGAGGGTTGTAAAATTTTCTTTGCACCGAATGAAAATGGTGCTGAAGGATCTAACTATGAAGTAGCGAAAAAGACTGCAGAAGAAATTGGAACAGATATGAAAATTGTTCCGGTGGACACTTTTGAAGACGCACTACATTATTTGCAAAAATTAAAGTAAAAAACGAGAGGCTGGGACATAACTACTCAAGGACGAACAATCACAGGATAGACAGTTTAAAACGTTACTTTTTCAATAAGCGACGTAACTAAAAATCATGTTTGGCGTCCTGCGGTCGCTGCGGAAAAACACTACGCTTTCCGTGGGCTCGCGCTGAGCCTCCTCGATAGCAAAGACCGCTATCTCCAGGGTCTCATCGTCTCACTTTCAAGGCCACTGAAAAAGTGGTGGACTTTATAAATTTAGCTTTTCACCTTTACCTAGCATCTTGAATATACGGAGCCTCCTGCGGGAAGTGAGAGATCGGCGAGACCCCGGAGGACGGCAGTTAATGAAGCCCGACTAAAACCGCCCTTTGCGGGCAACGTCGGCTACCCCTTGCCGGGGCAAGGAGGCTCGTCACTCGCCCGCGGAAAGCGCAGTATATTCAAGATGCGATGATAGATCCACATG
Source organism: Virgibacillus phasianinus (assembly GCF_002216775.1). Taxonomy (GTDB): domain Bacteria; phylum Bacillota; class Bacilli; order Bacillales; family Amphibacillaceae; genus Virgibacillus_F; species Virgibacillus_F phasianinus. The sequence continues at coordinate 3,364,980 of NZ_CP022315.1, read as the reverse complement.
TTTGTGTACTATCTATACCTTTTTCAGTGGCTTCGAGCGTGAGCTCGAGGAGGCTCACCAGCCGCCCGCGGAAAGCGACTGCCCATAGCGGAAATCACGTCGCTGTTACGTCGCAGTTTATGGACAATTCGCAGTAAGGTTTACAAAAACAGCCCAGAAAAATATCCGAACTAATCCAAATTCTAATTAAAGAATTTGGAATCATAGTTCGGATTTCTCTGTTACTGAATCACTTTTGTCTTAGCCTCTTTGCTATTTAAGAATAATAGGGGGGCCGAGTTCCTGTCCGATAAATTTTCGTTGTAAGGATGGATGAAGAACACTATAATATGCATTACTTGCCTTTTCTTCAACTGCCAACAAAGGATCAAGGTTATGGGATAGCTTAGAAATAAGTGGTACATCCATTTTCTTTTTCTGCTGATTCAAATACGCCTGGCCCTTCTTAGTCATGCCCAATAACCGTACATATGGTACAGTTGGATTCTCTTTGACAGGTTGTATGTCTTCTTTTTTTGTATTTGTCAATATATGTATAAAAATTCGTTGAATCCTTGTCCAGGTATACCGTTTCGTTTTAATGGCCTTTATCCAATCATAAAGCGACATGGCAAATTGTGCAGTTTTTTTGATACGGTATTCAAGACCTTCATCGACACCATGAATCTGAGCGAGCTCAGTTGCACTCATTGTTATGACCCGGTAATGCAATAAATAAAAATAGTTTTCAAAGTTATGCCATATATTCGTATTATCATGGTACGTTTTCAATTCCTTACTGGTTTCTTCAGGCATGGTAACTGCGGTTTGTTCGGTAATACTGCCATCATGAAAAAGTTGTTTGCGAATGCTCGTAGCACTGGCAATGGAGTTACGAATTGTCTGATCGTGGTATCCGCTTTTCATTCGTTGAACCGTAAAGGGTCTGATAGGCAGGCTTTTGTCAAGAATTGTTTTTACGTAACTAAACCCTAGAATATTATTTGGTTGAGATAAATCCATTGCATCTGATGTCAATCCAATTTCCTTGTAGGCATATTTACTTGCTTCCGGAAAAGCTAGTCCACTCGTTAAATTTTCCTGTAATTTTTCTTTAAAAATTGCTTCTCTTTCTTTAAAGATTTGATAGCTTGATATAAAATTAGATGTAGTACCGGATTCACTGCCAAAACAAATAGAGGAAACACCAATTTCATTTAGCGTTTGAACAGAACCTTTGGCGAAGAGATCGCTGCTTTGAACTGCATAGACATACGGCAATTCGAGTACCAGATCAATCCCGCTTGCTAAAGCTGCCTTGGTTCGATAGAATTTATCAATAATGGCTGGTTCTCCGCGCTGCAGGAAATTCCCACTCATAACGGCTATCATACAGGAAGCACCTGATTCTTTCTTCGCCTCATTTAAATGATGTTGATGACCATTATGGAAAGGGTTATATTCAACTACCAAACCACATGCGTCCATTTAAAACAACTCCTCACTAGTAATAGCCTCATTGTACCAAAAAAATGGGAGTGGCGCACGATTATAAGGATAAATGGTGGAGATACTAATTAGACGGTGCAACTTTTATAAAGTGTAAAGAAAATATGTTGACAAAAGTTGATTTTCCTTTTAAAATTACTCTTGTTGCCTAGAGGTGATAATTATGCAAATTGCTATTGGAAAAATTAAGCGAAGTACTTATAATGAACCCTTTCAGTTCGAGGAATATGTTGATGTTTCAGAACTCGAAAAACTAAACAATGATATTCGCAAGATAGAACCGGTTTACGTAAAAGGGAATTGTTATATTCAAGGAAACGAAATTATTTCTTCTTTTACGATTAAAGGTGAAATGATTTTACCATGTGCAAGAACACTTGTAGATGTTCCATTTCCATTTAACATTCATGCCGAAGAAGTGTTTACCCTATCTGCATACTACGGAGAAGAAGAAAAAGTGAATGAAATTCATCCAATTACTGGTGAAACACTTGACTTAACGCCGTATATAAAGGAAAATATTTTACTAGAGGTTCCATTTCGGGTATTTTCCGATGATAAGGAAGCACAGGAAAATGCTACTTTTAATGGTGATGGCTGGGAGTTTGTGACTTCCGATGAAAAAAAGGAAACGATTGATCCTCGTTTCAAGAAGCTGAAGCGATTATTTAACGATAATGACAAAGAGAAATAAGAATATATTCAGTTCAAATTTTGTTTTGTCAATTGAAGGAGGTGTAAGTCATGGCAGTACCAAAAAGAAGAACGTCTAAAAAAGTAAAAAACCAACGTCGTACTCATAAAAAATTACACGTACCTGGCATGGTAGAATGTTCAAACTGTGGTGAATTAACTAAACCACATCACGTATGCAAATCCTGTGGACATTACGGTGGAAAAGAAATTAAAGAAGCATAATTAAGTTAACAGACCGCGTAAATTGTGGTCTGTTTTTTTAAACCTTATTAATGGACCAGTCTAGCTCGGCAAGCCAAGATTTCAAAAAAACAAAATAAAGTAGGGATGATAGTGTTTAAAACGATCCAATTTGACACGTTTTCGGAAGGATATAGTATAATTGCTTTAAATCGGCCAGAGAAAAGAAATGCAGTTTCAAGTTTAATGGCCGAAGAATTAAGGGAAGCAATAAAGCAGGCAAGGGAGTTGGAAATCAAATTTTTAGTTATTACTGGATCAGGCGATAAAATGTTCTGTGCCGGCGGAGATTTACAGGACTTACACGGGGAGTTAACCCAGATTGATGCATTTCATGAATTATATAAAATGAAAGAAGTGTTATATGATATCGTTTCCTTTCCTGTGCCAACCGTTTGTTTATTGAATGGTGATGCAGTTGGTGGCGGGTGTGAAATTGCTACTGCTTGTGATTTTCGTATCGCCAGGGAGGCAACGAAATTTGGTTTTGTTCAAACAAAATTAGGGATCACTCCTGGTTGGGGCGGTGGTGCATTGTTATATGAAAAAGTTCATCCAAGCTTTGCCTACACCTGGCTAATAGAAGCTGAAAAATATGATGCATCATTTTTAATGGACAAGGGTTGGATACATAGAATGGTTTCTACTGAAATTTTTGAGGATCAAGGGGTTCTGTCTCCCTATATTTCTAAATCCTTGGCGCAAATGGAAATACTGGATAGACAGTATAAGCAAAAAGTTGGTGTGCTTGGGCTGTCCGCTTTAATGGACGATGAGGTGCGAAACTGTGCCAAACTATGGGATTCGGAAGAACACGTGAAAGCTGTAAGTCAATTTTTAAATAAATAAGGTGTAATAGAAAAAGTTTATCGCCAAAATAGTAATCAGTTAGTCTATCACTGCTACTTTTCGCATACATTTATAGCAAATAGTTAAGGAGTGATGGTATGAATCGTACGCGACAGGATGCTTGGTCAAGTGATGAGGATGTAATATTAGCTGATACGGTACTAAGGTATATACGTGAAGGTAAAACACAACTAGAAGCATTTAAAGATGTAGCAAATCAACTATCCCGCACGTCAGCTGCTTGCGGATTTAGATGGAATGCAACTATACGAAAAAACTATCAGGACGTAGTGAATACCGCTAAAGAGGAAAGAAAAAACAGGACACATAACAGTGCAGTGAATTTAAAGGAACATAGAATTGAAGGTAATCAGGAAACAATCGAAACCGCTATTTTACTGCTGGAAAATATGAAATCAGCCTATTCAAGTGAAAATAGCATTCAACATAGGGAACAAGCGAATACAGTTAAAAAGCTGGAGGAAGAAAATAATCATCTTAAAGCTGTTATAAACCGTTACGATGAAGCGTGGAAAGAGATGGGAAACCTTTGGAGCTGGGTTAAAACTTCGGTGAAAAACTAATAAGTGACCGGCAGCTGCAGCCCTCTCTTAACATTTCCGCTAAGAACTACTCTTGAAAGCCTGAATTTATAATATTTTCCCATGGAAAAAAGACATGACTGATGTAAATGCAATCAATCATGTCTTTCTCTTTCACAATTAGTCCTTCTTAATTTTCTTTTTCCTTTTCTTTTACGCCGGCAGGCATCCAAATATATGGATTCTGACCTAAGTCCCGTTCCATTTCATATTTTGCTTGTTGAAAGTCCATTTCTTCCCAGAAACCCTGGGAATTTATTCTTGGATTTGTTTTGATTGGCAATTGATCCTGTTTTGCAAACTCCACTAATGCTCTTCCATAACCATTTCCGCGGTAATCGGGTAACACTTCCAATTTCCAAAGCTCCAAATAGTCCTGGGCCGGTTTAAAGTAAGCATCATATTTCGCCCTCACCTTGTATAAACTCATTCTCGCTACCAAATTATTTCCATAATAAATTCCGTAAAATGGCGATTCACTGTCATTTTCCACAATGTTGCTTTGTAAGTCCTCGAGCATAGAAAGCTCCTGATTTCCGTAAGCCTTAAAGTGTTTGAACTTTTCAAGTGTTTTATAATTGATTAATAATTTTTCAACTTTGATTTGATTCATCATTGTATCCCCCTTCACTTTCCTTCTTATATAATTCAATTATAGTATAAACGAATTCAGAATGAAACGAAGAGGATGAAAATATCATCGTAAATTTTGGTTACAAGATAGCAATTGTTTGCTACAATAAGCAAATATAGGCTATGGATGGGAGATAGTAAGATGAAAATAGGTATAATAGGCGGAGGATCTATTGGTCTTTTGGTGGCTAAATATCTGTGTGAAATGCACAATGTGACACTTTATGTTAGAAGACCAAAACAAAAACAAAAGTTAAATGATCATGGCTTATTTTTATCAAATAACACGACTCCCTGCCGGGTTAATGCTTTATTAACCAGTGAATTAAAGGAAGAGGATTGTGTGATTGTATGTGTGAAACAGCCGGAGATAGGTGCTTTGGTGCAATTATTATCCCATTTAACTAAACATACACCTATTATTTTCCTTCAAAATGGCATGGCGCATATTGATCTTCTAAAGGATCTGTCAAACCCAGTATATATCGGTATCGTGACTCATGGTGCATTACGAAAAAGTGATCATATCGTTACACATACTGGGATGGGTGAAATTAAACTGGCAGTTTATAGTGGCGACGATAATCAGTTATTCACTATGATTCACTCATTGGGAAGTAAACAATTTCCATTCCAGGTTGTGGAAAACTGGGAGAAATTATTGGCAGAGAAATTAGTAATAAATGCGGTGATTAATCCACTAACTGCTATTTTTGAGGTGCCAAATGGTGATATACTTCGCAACATATATCTGACGAAAATAGCGAAGGAATTATGCCGGGAAGCATGTACAGTTTTGCAATTGGATTATATGGTTCAATGGAATAATGTTCAAACTGTGGCTACGCAAACAAAAGAAAACGTAAGTTCGATGTTTAAGGATCTCAAGGATCATAAACAAACAGAGAATGAAGCTATATCGGGTTACTTAGTAAAAAAATCAACCGACACCATTCCATACACAACATTTGTTTATAACAGCATGAAGGCATTGGAGGCTAAAAAGGGGATAAATCAGTAAAAATGTGGAACATTGTTATCAATATAATTGCATGTGCAATAATGGTTCCTTTTATTGTCACCTGGCTTATATATAAAGGTCATCGTTTACAAAGGAAAACGCGGTTGTATGCATTTCATAAGGCGGTGGCATGGTCCGCCATTTTATATATTCTATCTGTCATGATGATGCTAAAGGCTATATTTAATGACTTTTTTGTGGGTTATATTATTTTATTTCACCTTGTTTGTCTGACAGTACTAATTATTATTCAACGTGTAAATCATACGGAGGTTGCTTTTAAGAAAGCATGCAAGATTGTATGGCGGCTTAGTTTTTTACTGTTTTTTTTCCTGTACATTGGGTTGATTTTAATTGGCATTGCTAAGCAACTATTATCCGTATAGTCTGCGCCCCAAACAAATTCCATGAAATATCCTTTGGAATTATGTAGAATACAAGATGCACAATTATGATTAACATTAAAGGAGCATGTAATTTTTATGCGCATTCAACCTATCAATATACAAACACAAAATAAACTTATCCAAGACTATAGAAATGAACAGGAAACGGTCATGCAGCATTTTGATTATAATCCGTTTGAGTCGGGTGTATTTCAAAAACGAGCAAAAGATTTACAAAATAAAAATGTTAATCGCGAGCAATTAACAGAGGTATTACATAAATTAAATACAAAATGGAATGCTCCTTTAAGTACACTAGGTAATATTGAACGACTGAAACAGGATGATAGTCTTGTTGTCATTGCAGGACAGCAGGCAGGTTTGCTGACTGGACCAATGTATACCATTAACAAATTAATATCGGTCATTCAGCTTGCGAGACAGCAGGAAGAGCAATTGGGGGTCCCGGTCATACCTGTTTTTTGGATTGCCGGGGAAGACCATGACTTTGATGAAATAAATCATATTTATTTGCAGGACAATTCAAAAATGAAAAAACATAAGCTGTTGCAACGTATAGTGGGAAAGAAGGCCGTCTCAGACATCGCCGTAGATGATGATCAGGCAAGTGAGTGGATTGATACGTTATTTATGGAATTAGGTGAAACGTCCCGTACCAATGATCTCTATCATTCGTTAAAAACGTACCTGGCCAACTCGGAAACATATATTGACTTTTTTGCGCAGATTATCTTTCGGTTGTTTGCCGAGGAAGGGCTCGTGCTTATTGATTCAAATGACGCCAAAGTAAGGAAACTAGAGAGCAGCTATTTCATTGACCTTATAGAAAGACAATCGAAAACCACTGATTCCATTCACGATGCTTTTCTGGAAATTACTAAACTTAACTATTCTTTGTCGATTGAGTCAGACCCAAATGACGCAAATTTATTCTATCAAAATGGCGAAGAGCGTGTCCTGTTAATACGCAATGATGATGGATACTGGGTTGGAAAACACAACGAAATAAAGTTTACAACGGAAGAAATGCTGTCAATTGCTAAAAATGAACCGGAATTATTAAGCAACAACGTAATGACAAGGCCACTGATGCAGGAAATGGTTTTCCCGTCGCTAGCGTTTATTGGCGGTCCCGGTGAAATCAGTTATTGGTCAGTATTAAAGGGAGCTTTTCATGTAAATAATTTAAAGATGCCTCCTGTAATACCGCGTCTTTCATTTACGTTTATGGAACGTAATGTTGAAAAGCTGCTGCATAAATATGACATTCCGGTAGAATATGCTGTCAATACCGGAATATTAGATTGCAAACAAAATTGGCTCGAATCAAAAACCGATCCACCTGTCGTGCAATTATCAAGTCAATTGAAGCAAACAATTGATGAAGCGCATAAACCTTTGCGTGAGCTTGCCCAGTCGATTCGATCAGATATTGGGGATTTAGCAGATAAGAATTTAACTTACTTATTGCGTGACGTAGCATTTCTTGAAAAAAGAATGATAAAAAGCATAGAAGAAAAATATGAAATGGAAATATATGAATTCGATACGATGCAACTGGCAATGCGGCCAAATGGAGGTCTTCAGGAAAGAATATGGAATCCCCTGCCGTGGATTAATCAATACGGAATCGAATTTATTAAAGAATTAACCGATGAATCCTGTTCCTATGAACACGATCATTATATTGTATATTTATAAACGTATATTGGGTGGTACCACTTTCCACCACTTAACTTAAAAAATAACTTTATGTCTTATGATATTCCTATATTTCATTGATCTGCCAACGATGATCATGAAATTTATAGGGATATTTTTTTTGTTAAAAACCAGTGTAGGGAGACTATATTCCCATTTTTTAAGGGAACGAAAAAAAGTTATAAAATAATGTGGTGAATTGTGGGGGGATGTGGTAACATGATTATATGAAAGTGGGGAGAACCATATGTTCATGGGAGAATTTCAACATAACATCGATAATAAAGGTAGAATTATCGTCCCTGCTAAGTTCCGAGAAGAACTTGGTGAGCGGTTTGTTGTGACCCGTGGGTTGGATAAGTGTTTATTTGCTTATCCAATGAATGAATGGAAGCTGCTTGAAGAAAAACTAAAGAAACTCCCCCTAACAAAGAAAGATGCTAGAGCGTTCACTCGTTTTTTCTTTTCTGGAGCTATTGAGTGCGAAGTGGATAATCAGGGTAGAATAAATATTCCTCAGACACTTCGAAATTACGCTGTGTTAAGCAAAGAATGTGTAGTAATTGGCGTGTCAAACAGAATTGAATTCTGGGCTAGCGAAAATTGGGATGATTATTTTAATGATTCCGAGGAATCGTTTGCTGAGATCGCCGAAAATTTGATGGATTTTGATATTTAATTTTTAAATGCAAACTTTAGGATAATTGGTATTTGAACTTTAATTTAGTAACGAAAGTGGTGTGCCCATGTTCAATCATTACAGTGTATTAAAAGAAGAGACCATAAGCGGATTACAATTGTCTGCTAATGGTACATATGTCGATTGCACAGTTGGTGGTGGGGGGCATTCTGAAAAGATTGCAAGCAAACTGGATGACAATGGGTTGCTAGTTGCTTTTGATCAAGATCTTGATGCGTTACATGCAGCAAAAGAAAAACTAGACGTATTTAGTGACAAAGTGGTTTTTATTCACAAAAACTTCAGTAACCTTGAAGAAGAATTAATTAAACACGAAATTACTAACATTGATGGAATACTATTTGATTTGGGTGTTTCCTCTCCGCAATTCGATCGTGGTGAACGTGGATTTAGTTATAGGCATGATGCATACCTAGACATGCGTATGAATCAGCAGCAAAGCCTAGACGCTCACGAAATTGTAAATAATTGGCCATACGAAAAACTGGTAAAGATTTTCTTTACATACGGAGAAGAAAAGTTTTCCAAACAGATAGCCAGAAAAATAGAAGCGCGCCGGGAAAAGGAAGCCATAAATTCAACACATCAACTTGTTGACATTATAAAGGAAGCAATACCAGCTGCTGCAAGGCGGACAGGAGGACATCCCGCAAAGCGGATTTTTCAGGCGTTGCGGATTGCAGTGAATGATGAATTAGCCGTTTTTAATGATGCATTACATCAGGCTGCTCGTATGGTTAGTGTTGGCGGTAGAATTGTTGTTATTACATTTCAGTCATTAGAGGACAGGATTTGCAAACAAGCCTTTAAAAAATGGAGTACAACTAAACCTGTTCCGAAAAACTTACCAATTGTACCTGAAACCCATCAGGCACCATTTAAAGTCATTACACGAAAGCCGATTATTGCAAAAGATGACGAACTTGAAGAGAATCGCAGGTCAAGATCTGCCAAACTGCGAATAGTCGAGAAAATGAAACCATGGGACGCGGAATTTACTTATATGGAAGGGTGGAATAAAAAATGAGCGCAAGTCATGCCCGCAGTTGGGACCAAATGCAGCCTACCGCTCCAAAAAAGGACAAGCAGGTTGTTGTTAAAGTAAGAAAACAAAGCTGGATCACAAAAGGTGAAAAAGTGTTATACTCTATTGTAGGCGTCTGTTTACTAATAGCAGCTATTTACATGGTATCTTTTGCCTCTTCCACAGACACCATTAACAGAGAGTTACAAGCACTTGAAAATGATGTTCAACAACAAAAGGTGCAGAATGAAGGGCTTATTTATCAAAAGAAAGAGTTGAGCAGACCGGAAAGAATTGTTAAAATAGCTGAAGAAAATGGATTGCAAATTCAAGATGCAAAAATTAAGCAAGTTAGTGGATTAAACAAGTAACAAGTAGCAGGGTGGATTTGTCATGAAAAAGAATAAAACAACACACTTTATGGCCGGAATTCTCATTTTAGTTTTCGTTTCCATATTTTTGATTTTGACAGGGAGGTTCATGTACATACAGGCCACTGGTGAAATTAATGGTGTATCCTTGGATGAGTGGGCGGACAAAAAACGCACAACTTCCACTACCCTAGATTCCGAACGGGGTAAAATCTTTGATAGTACAGGAATGACGCTTGCTTATGATCGACCTACATTTAAAATATTCGCGATAGTAGATGAATCCTACTCGAAGGATCTAGAGGAGCCACAGCATGTTAAAAACCCAGAAAAAACTGCGGAGATGCTGGCTCCTCTATTAGATATGGAAGAAAAAGATATTTTAAAGCGGCTGCAGTATGGTATAGAAAATGATAAATTCCAAGTAGAATTCGGCTCAGATGGAAAGGAATTATCCCAGGAAACGAAAGAAAAAATTCAGGACCTTGATTTGCCGGGGATAAAATTTGAAAAGAGATCGATACGATATTACCCAAATGGAATGTTTGCTTCCCACATCCTTGGTTTCGCACAGAAAAAGGAAGGTGAAATAACTGGGATAGCGGGTATTGAACGTGAAATGAATGATATCTTGGATGGAAAAGACGGCAAAATTTCGTATCAACGTGATAAATACGGTACGAAACTATTAGACCCGAATCAAATAATCCAAAAGCCGGAAGATGGCAATAATGTTTACTTAACGATCAATCAAAAAATCCAAACGCTATTGGAAGATACACTTTCTCAAGTCAATGAAGAATATAATCCAAAGCGGATAACAGCAATTGTCATGGACCCTAAAACTGGTGAAATTGTGGCGATGAGTAATCGTCCAAGCTACAACCCGAATAATCCCGCCAATGTTGAAAATTGGTATAATGATGCAATTTCAACACCTTACGAACCTGGTTCTACAATGAAGATGTTTACCTGGTCCGCAGCAATAGATTCGGGGAATTATAATGGAGACGCAACATATATGTCTGGTAAATATAAGCCTCTCCCTAATACGAAAGCAATCTATGATTACAATATTGACGGTTGGGGCGAGATATCTTTTGACGAGGGATTCAGACGTTCTTCAAACGTTGCAGCAGCAAAGTTATTATGGGAAGTAATGGGACCGGAAACCTATTTGAACTATTATAAGGCATTTGATTTCGATGAAAAAACAGGCATCGATTTACCAGATGAGGTTGCTGGTAAACTAGTCTTTGACTATCCCATCGAAAAAATCACAACAGCCTTTGGACAAGGTACAACCGTTACACCAATCCAGCAAATGAAAGCCGCTACGGCTATTGCTAATGATGGAAAAATGTTAAAACCTTATGTTATTAAGAAAATTGTTGATTCAAATTCGGGTAAAACGATAAAGGAAAAGTCGCCGAACGTAGTCGGACAGCCTATCTCGAAAGAAACTGCAGATCATGTAAAAGAATTACTTGGAACTGTAGTAACAGGTGATGGAGGAACCGGGGCGAATTATAAACTCGATGACTATTCTGTAGCAGGTAAAACGGGAACGGCACAGATTCCAAATCCTGATGGACGGGGATACTTATCAGGCAACGGAAACTATATTTATTCATTCCTGGGTATGGCGCCTAAGGATGATCCTGAATTGATGATGTATGTTTCTGTTAAACAACCTGAGCTGGAGCATGAGGCCGGATCCATACCAGTGTCGTTTATTTTTAAAAATGTTATGAAAAATGGTCTGCATTACATGAACATCGATCCGGATAAAGAGGCAACCGAAAAAGCCTCAATCATTGAAGTTCCGGAACTAGTTGGTCATGACGCAAAAGAAGCAAAAGAACAGTTATTAAAGTTAGGACTTAAGCATATAATGGTTATTGGTGGAGGAGATAAAGTTGTCGATGTCAGTGCACCAAAAGGAGAAGAAATACTGGCAAACAACCGTATTTTACTGCTGACTGATAAACCAACTATGCCCGATATAACAGGATGGTCCATGCGTGAGGTATATAAACTGGCAGACCTTATTGGCCTCAAAGTTGAAACAATGGGAAATGGGTACGTGGTTAAACAGAGTATCAAAAAAGGTGCCCCTATTAAGAAAAATGATTACCTGGGTGTTGAATTGAAACATCCTAATACGGAGAAACAGGAACCTAAGGATGAACAGGAAAGTATAAAGGAAGCTCAGGAAGAAGATGGTGCATCGGATGAACCAACCGGGGAACAATAATAGTCATAAATAAGCAGTTTAGACAGTGTTCTATTTCGATTTTTTCAATCATATAGTGGATACAAGCCTACCTATGAAAAGGGGATGGAATATGAAACGAGTATCTACTGTAGCAGTGAGAAAACGAATAGTCGCTGTCTTTTTAATTGGCTTAGTTGTATTTTTTGTGATTAATATTCGATTGGGGTATGTACAATTTTTTCTTGCCGATGAATTAATTAAAAAAGCGAATGATTCATGGAGCAGGGATATTAAGTTTGAGGCGGAACGTGGGAGGATACTGGATGTAAATGGAGAAGTACTGACCAAAAACGTTTCAGCGCCATCTGTTATTCTTGTTCCGAGTCAAATAAAGAACAAGGAAGATACGGCGGAAAAACTGGCTAGTGTACTTGATATTACGAATAAGAAAGCTTATGAGTATGTAACAGAAAAAAGAAGTAAAGTTAGTATACATCCAAAGGGAAGAAAGATTTCCAAGAAACAAGCAAAGACATTACAAACATACAATATGGAGGGGGTATACTTAGCGAAGGATTCAAAACGTTATTATCCGCATGGGGCTTATTTATCACACGTCTTAGGTTTTACAGGAATTGATAATCAGGGGTTAATGGGACTTGAGTTATACTATAATGATAAGTTAAGCGGAACACCTGGGAGCCTGTCATATTATTCTACTGCCAAGGGTGCTCGTCTGGATGATCCAGCTGATGTATATAAAGCGCCAGTAGATGGACTAACACTGAAAACAACAATCAATTCCAAGGTGCAAACAATTATTGAACGTGAGCTTGATTTAGCTGTTGCAAAATATTCGCCAGATGGCGCATCTGCTATTGCAGTCAATCCCAAAACTGGTGGAATAATTGCTATGTCGTCTCGTCCAAATTTTAAACCAGGTCAGTACAAAAAATTTGATCCGACCATTTATAGCCGAAATCTGCCAATCTGGAGTACCTATGAGCCAGGTTCAACCTTTAAGATTATTACCCTTGCAGCGGCTTTAGAGGAAAATGCAGTTAATTTACAAAAAGATACATTTAATGACGACGGGGAAATTTCAGTTGGAGGTGCAAAGCTGCATTGCTGGAAATCTGGCGGCCATGGCCACCAGACATATTTAGAGGTTGTGCAAAATTCCTGTAACCCTGGATTTGTAAATTTGGGTATGAAGCTTGGGCAGGAAAAATTATTTTCCTATATAAGGGATTTTGGTTTTGGCGAAGAGACAGGAATTGACTTACAAGGCGAAAGCAGCGGTATTCTTTTTAAACCAGAACAGGTTGGGCCTGTTGAACTGGCAACAACTTCCTTCGGGCAGGGGGTATCTGTCACGCCAATTCAGCAAGTTATGGCGGTTTCTGCTGCTGTAAATGGCGGAAATTTAATGGAACCCCATATAGCTAAGGAATGGATTGATCCGGTAACGAAAGATGTTGTTGAAAAGGTAGAACCGAAAGTAGAGGACACAGTAATCTCTGGGGCCACCTCTGAAAAGATTCGAAATGCTCTGGAAAGCGTTGTGGCTAAAGGTACTGGTCGTCCTGCTTTTGTAGAAGGGTATCGGGTAGGAGGTAAAACAGGTACTGCCCAAAAGGTAGGACCTGACGGACGGTATATGCAAAATAATTATGTCTTGTCATTCATTGGGTTTGCACCTGCTGATGACCCGGAAATAGTAGTATACTTGGCAATTGATAACCCTAAAGATACAGTACAATTCGGTGGAGTTGTAGCGGCCCCGATTGTAGGAACGATTATTGGCGACAGTTTGAGTGCGATGGGAGTAGAAAAAAGAACAGATGGATTGGCAAAAGAATATAAATGGCCTGAAGAACCTGAAGTAACTGTTCCTGACCTAATTGGGCTGAAGAAAGGTGAACTGGCTGATTATTTAACAACCTTATCCATTAAAACCAGTGGTGAAGGGAAATACATTGTTGATCAGGAACCCAGTGCCGGAACAAAAGTAGAATCGGGTTCAAAAATGAGGATTTATTTATCAGATGAAAAATGACCGTGATATACCAATAAAAAACTGGTATAATATATTTTTAGAGTTTAAGAATCAGAAAAACTTTGTATATGCTCTTGATGTGCAGGAATAATTTTAAAAAGGCTGTTTTCCGCTGCGGACCGTTGCTTTCCGCGGGCGACTGCCTGCAGCGGAAATCACGTTGCAGTTGCGTCACAGTTTATGGATTTTGTGTCAAAAACAATAATCTTTTAGAAAGCAGCCTTTAAAAAAAGGGTGTAACCACCCTCTTAAATATTGATAAAGAAAAGAATACATATGGATAGGATGAATGCGATGAAATTGAATGAAATCATTTCCATCTTGCCATTCTATAAAGCTATGTATGCAGTTGAAGATGTATTTGTAAATGAAATCAAAATGGACTCACGTGAGGTAAATCAAGGAGATCTCTTTATATGTATTAATGGCTTTACTGTAGATGGTCATGAATATATTGATCAGGCCATAGCAAATGGGGCAGCTGCCATCTTAGTTGAGAAAGCCGTTGATACCAATATACCTACCATTCTTGTACCAGATTCTTCACGGGCCCTTGCAATGATTGCAGCACATTTTTATCATTACCCAACAACCAAATTTCCTTTAATCGGGATAACAGGAACCAATGGTAAGACAACAATAACTTATTTAGTTGAAAAGATATTGAATGAATGTAATTGGAAGACGGGGATAATTGGCACGATCCAGATGAAAATTGGTAATCGCTTATTTCCTGTCCAAAATACTACTCCAGATTCATTGTTTTTACAAAAAAGTTTTCATAAAATGGTAGAATATAATGTGGATACAGCAATTATGGAAGTATCGTCCCATGCGCTTGATATGGGAAGGACGTACGGCTGTGATTTCGATGTGGCGGTATTCAGTAATCTATCGCAGGATCACTTGGATTACCATAAGGACATGAATGATTACCTCCGTGCAAAAAGTCTCTTATTCTCCCAATTGGGAAATACGTACAGGAAGACACATCCGAAATTTGCTGTTATAAATGTGGATGATCCTAGTCATGACATGATCAAACGAAGCACCGCACAGCATATTATTACATATGGTTGTAATACAGAGGCTGCCATTATGGCAACTGATGTTGAGCTTAAAGCAAACCGTACAATTTTCACATTGAATACGCAGGTAGGTGAAATCTCTGTTAGCAGTATGCTCATTGGGATGTTTAATGTCTATAATATGCTTGCAGCTGTTGGTGTGGCGATGGCGTTTCATATTCCCTTGGGAACGATCAAATCAGCCCTAGAGAAAATTACTGGAATTAGTGGAAGATTTGAACCGGTTGGAGGGGATCAGCCCTTTACAACCATAGTGGATTATGCTCACACCCCGGATTCACTGGAAAATGTATTACAGGTTATTAAGGAATTTGCCAAAAAAAATATTTACGTTGTTGTAGGGTGCGGAGGTGACCGTGATAAAACAAAGCGTCCACAAATGGCAGCAATTGCATTAAAATATGCGAATAAGGTTATTTTTACGTCCGATAACCCAAGAACAGAAGATCCTTCGGCTATATTAGAGGATATGGTTAATGGACAAATGGAAA
The DNA here is from genome assembly GCF_002216775.1 of Virgibacillus phasianinus. Lineage (GTDB taxonomy): Bacteria > Bacillota > Bacilli > Bacillales > Amphibacillaceae > Virgibacillus_F > Virgibacillus_F phasianinus. The sequence goes on along the minus strand of NZ_CP022315.1, from coordinate 3,349,392 downwards.
AACATTATGAAATAATTCAAGATCGGAGGCAGGCCATTTATCGTGTAATCAATCTTGCCAGTGACGATGATGTGGTTCTGATAGCCGGTAAAGGACATGAAACCTATCAATTAATTGGTCACACGAAATATCAATTTGATGATAGGGAAATAGCGAGGCAAGCAATTTTATCTAAGGGGAAATAATTATGTTATTTACAACTAATTGGATTTCTACTATTTTTAGAAACTATAGTGGTGTAGCTGAAGATACAATACAGATTAATGAAGTTGTTACAGATAGTCGCACTCGCTCGAGTAAGTCATTGTTTATTCCCATTGTGGGTGAAAACTTTGATGGTCATGATTTTATTAAACAGGCATTTGATAATGGAGCAGTTGCAACAATATGGAATAAAAATAAAGAACTTCCATCTTTCCTGCCCACGGAATTCCCCGTTTTTTTTGTGGACGATACACTTCGTGCGCTGCAGGGGTTAGCAGCTGCTTATCGGAAAGAAATAGATCCTGTTGTTATTGGAATCACAGGTTCAAATGGTAAAACAACAACAAAAGATCTTATCGCTTCCGTTATGAAATCAAGCTACAAAACCCATGCAACTAATGGTAACTTCAACAATGAAATCGGACTTCCATTAACCGTTTTAGCAATGGATAGGAAAACAGAAGTATTAGTACTTGAAATGGGCATGAGTAATTTTGGCGAGATTGAACGCTTATCTAAAATTGCCTTACCTGATTATGCGGTGATCACGAATATTGGGGAATCCCATATTGAATATCTTGGGTCGCGAGAAGGGATTGCCAAGGCAAAGTCGGAAATAGTAACAGGAATGACTGGAAATGGTTATTTGCTAATTGATGGTGATGAACCACTATTATCTGCATTTCATTCCAAAGACAGGGTTATCCGCTGCGGTTTTAATACTGGGAATACTGTTGAAATAAACCAAGTGAAAATTTCGCAGGATCACACGGGATTTGTTCTAGCAGATGGAGCATCATATTCTGTACCATTATTAGGGAGCCACCATGCTTTAAACGCAACGTTTGCAATTACACTTGCTAAATTAATGAGTATAGATTCGGGTGTCATCCAACAAGCACTATCATCGCTTCAGTTAACCTCTATGCGTTTTGAAATGGTATCAGGGAGAAATGATGTATCGATAATAAATGATGCTTATAATGCATCGCCAACATCAATGAAGGCCGCAATTGATGTTGTGAAACAAATGAGTGGATTTTCTACAAAAATTTTAGTTTTGGGTGACATTTTAGAGCTTGGGGAACATGCACAGAGTTTCCATGAATCAATTGCCGATGTAATCGATGACTCTGTTTCCGTATTGTTCACACTCGGCGACCAGGCAAAATCGATTAATAAAAAAGTGACAGCCATGGAAAATGGAGTGGTTTGCAAGCATTTTAGCACAAAAGAAGAGTTGGCTCATGGCCTTGAATTTTATTTGAACAAAGATACACTCGTTTTATTTAAAGCTTCCAGAGGCATGCAGTTTGAAAAAATAATTGATAAAATTAAGTGATAGTAAACAACAATCTTGGGCGGTAATTGTAAAAGGAGGAGAAACACAATGAATTTATATGCATTACTGATAACAATCGCAATCGCATTTTTAATCACCGTCCTTTTATCCCCGATCTTTATTCCTTTTTTAAGACGATTGAAATTTGGACAAAGTATACGAGAAGAAGGACCTAAATCACATGTGAAAAAAACCGGTACACCAACAATGGGTGGAATTATGATTGTCTTCAGTATTATTATTACATCAATAATCATGGCGGCAAAATATTCGTTTCAATCCATTGGATATGAACTATGGATTTTAATATTCGTAATTTTAGGGTATGGACTTATCGGCTTTTTAGATGATTTTATCAAAGTTGCCCTTAAACGGAATCTTGGATTAACATCAAAACAAAAGATGTTTGGACAAGTAGTAATCGCACTTGTATTTTATGTAATTTTACGGATGAATAATTTTGATACATATATTCAAGTTCCGGGTACTGACATCCAGTGGGACCTCGGCTGGGGCTATGCATTATTAATTATTTTTATGCTTGTCGGCACGTCAAATGCGGTAAACTTAACTGATGGGTTAGACGGACTTTTAGCGGGTACAGCTGCAATTGCGTTTGGCGCATTTGGAATCTTGGCATGGTCTGGTTTTCCGCAAAATGAAGTAGCCATTTTTGCACTATCAGCTGTTGGGGCATTATTAGGCTTTCTTATCTTTAACGCACATCCTGCAAAGGTTTTTATGGGAGATACTGGTTCTTTAGCTCTTGGAGGTTCATTGGCCGCCATCGCTATATTAACTAAACTTGAAATTATTCTAATCATCATTGGCGGCGTGTTTGTCATCGAAACATTATCAGTTATTATTCAAGTTATATCATTTAAAACAACCGGAAAACGTATATTTAAAATGAGCCCATTACACCATCATTATGAGCTAATGGGTTGGTCAGAATGGCGGGTAGTTACGACATTTTGGTTTGTGGGATTATTATTTGCAGCACTTGGCGTATATATCGAGGTGGGCTTATTGTGAAGAAATTAACTGAATTTAACTATTCACATGCATTAGTATTGGGTTTAGCAAAAAGTGGTACAGCTGCCGCTGAGCTACTTTTAAATAGTGGTATTAATGTACGGATAAATGACAAGCTTGCAACGCAAACAGATGATGTTGTTGTAAAACTAAAAGAGATGGGCGCTGAGGTGATTGTTGGTTCCCATCCCCTTTCTGTTTTAGATACGGTAGATGTGGTCATTAAAAATCCGGGCATTCCATATGACAACCCAGTAGTCGCAGAAGCTGAAAAACGTGAGATTCCAATTTTAACTGAAATTGAGTTTGCTAATGAATTAGCAACAGGGAATATTATTGCTATTTCCGGTTCAAATGGCAAAACTACCACAACAACGCTTGCTACAAATATGATAGCTGAGAGTAATTTACCTGTTAAAGTAGCGGGGAATATTGGAAAAGTTGCAACAGAGGTTGCCCAGACCCTAACCGATGAGGAAACTCTGGTATTGGAATTATCCTCATTCCAATTAATGGGGATACGGGAATTCCAACCTAAAATTGCAGTACTACTTAACATTTATGAAGCGCATTTGGATTATCATAAAACGATGGCAAATTATAAAAGAGCTAAATATAATATTTTTAGAAACCAAACGAGTGAGGATTATCTTGTGTACAATGATGATGATCCAAATTTGAGAGAGGCTGCATTGGAAGCCAAATCAGTTAAAGTACCTTTTTCCATTACGAAACAGCTTGAAACAGGAGCGTGGGCCGATTCAACCAGTATTTATTTTGGAAATGAAAAGATAATGGATAAACAGGATATTCTGCTTGTTGGCGATCACAATATCGAAAATATGCTCGCGGCAATTTGTGCAGCAAAGCTAAACGGCGCAAGTACGAAGGCTATACAAAAAGTATTACAAACATTCTCCGGAGTTGAACATCGTTTTCAATTTGTAGCCAGGATTGCAGACAGGCTGTTTTATAATGATTCAAAAGGTACTAATATTTTAGCAACCCAAAAAGCCTTGTCCTCATTTAAACAACCCACCATTTTGCTGGCTGGTGGGTTGGATCGTGGCAATGGTTTTGATGATTTACTCCCATATTTAAAAAATGTGAAGGCAATGGTGTTATTTGGCCAAACAAAAATGAAGCTTAAAGAACTGGCAGACAAGGCAGGAATAACCAAGGTTACATTTGCAAAAGATGTGACGGACGCTGTTGACAAAGCATATGCATTATCAAATCCAAAAGATGTAATTTTGCTTTCACCAGCATGTGCCAGCTGGGATCAATATCGTAGTTTTGAAGAACGAGGAGACATGTTTATACAAGCTGTGCATACATTAGAGTAAGGGCATTTTCTTTCAGTCATCAATTGCTAACTTACTTAATACTAAATGCCCTAATTTCTTTTAGTTGGAAATGGGGTATTTTTTTGTTTGATAAAATGTTTAAACAACAAAGTAAACCGGATTATTTTTTGCTTGGCTTGGTTATAGCATTGCTGATCATAGGAGGGGTAATGGTATTTAGTTCATCGTACGTTTGGGCGGATTATAAGTATGGCGACGCTTTCTTTTATCTCAAACGTCAATTACTGTTTGTCGGTGTAGGTATTGTTGCAATGTTTTTCCTGATGATGACACCATACGGGTTATGGAAGAAGTATGCTAAACCAATATTGCTAGGGTGTTTTGTAATGCTTGGATTAGTGTTAATACCAGGCGTCGGCTTAGTACGCGGAGGTGCGCAAAGCTGGATTGGTGTTGGGGCATTTAGTATCCAGCCGTCCGAATTTATGAAACTTGGACTGATTATATTTCTATCCGCCTATTTGACGTTTAACCAGAAATATATCACATCGTTTAAAAAAGGCTTTTTCCCTTCTATTATTCTTGTGTTCACCGCATTTGGGCTAATTATGCTTCAGCCGGATTTAGGGACAGGCGTTGTTCTGGTTCTAACATGTATGGTATTAATCTTCGCTGCCGGTGCAAAATTCACCCATTTTTTTGGACTGGCTGGTTTAGGTATAGTAGCCTTCCTGTTCCTGATCATTTCTGCACCATATCGAATTAAACGAATTACCGCATTTATTAATCCGTGGGAAGACCCGCTTGGGGACGGATTTCAAATCATTCAGTCTTTGTACGCAATCGGTCCCGGCGGATTAATGGGTGTTGGTTTAGGTGACAGTATACAAAAGTATTTCTACCTACCTGAACCGCAAACAGATTTTATTTTTGCTATTTTAGGAGAAGAATTAGGGTTTATCGGTGGCACGATTGTTATCATATTATTCATCCTGATCTTCTGGAGAGGAATTAAAATAGCTCTTACTACACAGGATGAATTTGGCAGATATTTGGCGTTAGGCATTACCACTATGCTTTCGATTCAGGTTATGATCAATATCAGCGTTGTAATCGGCTTAATCCCCGTCACAGGTATTACATTACCATTTTTAAGCTATGGGGGTTCATCCCTGACGCTAACACTTTGCGCCGTTGGTATTTTATTAAATATTAGCAGATCTTCCACAATTTGATAATTATCTGAGGTGTTGGATATATTTTACTGTCGCAATGCTTTAAAAAAACAATTTTCTAGGTAATGTGTACTACATATTTATGTATGTAATATGATATAATTCAGGTAACAAAATGAGACGGCATTTTATAGTGCCGTTTTATTCTGTTAATTTGAAATAAAGGAAGAAATAGAATGAGCAAAAAGAAAATTGTTTCGATTGAGGATCGCATTCCAAAGCTGAAACAAGCTCGCAAGAAAAAAGCGAATAGACGTTTAATATTTTATCTTTCTATTTTTTTCATACTTATATCGATTATCGTATATTTGCAATCTCCACTTAGTCATATACATACAATCGAGGTGACCGGCAACCTTGCATTATCAGACGATGAGGTCGTGGAAAAAACTAATTTAACAACTGATACGAACATCTGGATGCTCAATGAATCCAAGATTAAAAATGAACTGGCAAAAAATCCAATCATTGATTCTGTTGAAGTTAATAAGAAACTGCCGTGGACTGTTGAAATTCAAGTTAATGAATTAAAACAAGTAGGGTACTTAAAAAAAGATGGTTTCTTTTACCCTATTTTAGGGAACGGCAAGGTGTTGACCAAATTAAAAAGGGAAACAAGCAATGGTAGTGCTCCTTTGCTGATAGGCTTCAATGATGAATCCATGTTAAACAAAATGACCGAACAGTTAAAAAAACTACCGCAAAATATTCGTAATTTAATTTCTGAAATTCATTGGAAGCCGAAAGACGATAATAAGAAAAAAATAGTCCTTTTTATGAGTGATGGTTATGTGGTTGATGGAACTATTCGAAACTTTGCTAAGAACATGAAGGTGTATCCGTCAATCGTTGCCCAGCTTGACCCGGATAATAAAGGAATCATCCATATTGGGGTAGGTGTTTATTTCGAATCGTTTGAGGATAATACAGAAGATAAAAAAATAACAAAAACCACTGCGGAATAATCGCCAATTTAATAAAAATAGTTGATTAATTAAAGTTGAAAGACACATTCAGAGCGATGTTAACGAACAGTTTAGTATGTGGTAGGTTATGCCCATGAAAAGAATGGAATACAAATTAATTTGCGAAGAAATGAAAAAATCAGCAGAAAATTAAAGGAATTCTATGTTAATTGTAGAATTACTCATAATATATTTTATTTTTACCGTGTAGTACGATAGAATAATAGATTATAATACTTATGAATTGCTGGTTATCAAATCTAAACGTAAAAATGGCTGAAAATAAAATTGTTGTAAGGAATTGGGAGGTGCCTTTCTTTGAATCAAAGTGAGATTTTAGTTAGTTTAGACATTGGGACATCAAAAATAAAAGTAATTATTGGGGAAGTTGTAAATGATTCATTAAATATTATTGGCGTAGGTTCTGCTAAGTCAAACGGCATGAAAAAAGGTGCTATAGTTGATATTGACCAAACTGTAAATTCTATCAGAAATGCTGTTGAACAAGCGGAGCGTATGGTTGGAATGGAAATTGACCGGGTTGTAGTTGGAATAAACGGCAATCATATTCAATTACAATCATGCCATGGTGTAGTAGCCGTTCAAAGTGAAAATCGTGAAATAGGCAATGATGATATAACACGTGTAATTGATGCAGCACAAGTGCTTTCTATCCCTCCGGAACGTGAAATCATTGATGTCATACCAAAACAGTTTATTGTGGATGGATTGGATGAAATTACGGATCCAAGGGGAATGATCGGTGTCCGCCTGGAAATGGAGGGAACAATTATAACGTGTTCCAAAACGGTCTTACATAATATATTAAAATGTGTGGAGCGTGCCAATTTACAAATATCCGATATTTGTTTACAACCACTCGCAGGAGGATCAATTGCGCTTTCCAAGGATGAAAAAAATCTTGGTGTAGCCCTAATTGATGTTGGGGGTGGATGCTCAACTGTATCAATCTTCGAAAATGATCATCTAGTATCCACAAGCGTTGTCCCGTTAGGCGGAGACAACATAACAAAAGATTTATCCATTGGGCTTAGAACATCTACAGAAGAAGCAGAAGACATTAAACTTAATTATGGTCATGCTTTCTTTGATGAAGCACAAGAAAATGAGACATTTGAAGTTTCTATCATTGGAAGTAATACAAAACAGACCTACAACCAGTTACAGATTGCTGATATGATTGAGGCAAGGTTAGAAGAAATATATGCCTATGCCGAGCGGGAAATCAGAAAAGCTGGATATCGGGGATTGCCTGGGGGTTATGTATTGACGGGTGGTACCATGAAAATGTCAGGCGTACTTGAACTTGCACAGGATTTGTTTCAATCAAATGTAAGAATGGCCATCCCGGATTATATTGGGGTAAGGGAACCGCAGTATACAGCAGGTGTTGGTATCTTGCAATTTGCTTACCGTAATGCGAAAATACAAGGAAAAGAATTATTTCCATCTGTTATTGAGCATGAGCAGGAATCACAACCAAAACGCACGAAAAAACAAGCTAGTCCTAAAGAACCAAAGGAAAAAACGAAAAAAGAATCAGGAATCGCTAATATTTTCAAATATTTCTTTGATTAATATAGTGTTTCAGTAACTACTTGTGATAAACTCTTGTAATTTTGCAAATTTAGGAGGAACGGATATGTTAGAGTTTGATACAAATATGGATCAGTTAGCAACAATTAAAGTTATTGGTGTTGGTGGCGGTGGAAGCAACGCTGTTAACCGAATGATAGAACATGGTGTGGAAGGTGTCGAATTTATTGCAGTTAATACGGACGCACAGGCATTAAATCTTTCCAAGGCGGAAGTGAAGCTGCAAATTGGCGGAAAACTGACACGCGGACTTGGTGCAGGAGCTAATCCAGAGGTTGGTAAAAAAGCTGCTGAGGAAAATAAAGAACAAATTGAAGAAATACTGCAAGGTGCAGATATGATTTTTGTAACCGCTGGGATGGGCGGCGGTACTGGTACCGGTGCAGCGCCAGTAATTGCTCAAATCGCAAAAGAAATTGGAGCATTAACAGTCGGTGTTGTAACACGTCCGTTTACCTTTGAAGGCCGGCGCAGATCTGTACAGGCAGTTTCGGGAATTGATGCATTAAAGAGTAGTGTCGATACTTTAATTGTCATTCCGAATGATCGTCTGCTTGAAATTGTTGATAAAAACACACCGATGCTAGAAGCATTCCGTGAGGCGGACAATGTTCTCCGTCAAGGTGTACAAGGCATTTCTGATTTAATCGCAAAACCAGGACTGATTAATGTAGACTTTGCTGATGTTAAAACAATTATGTTTGATAAAGGGTCTGCATTAATGGGCATTGGTGTTGCTACCGGAGAAAGTCGTGCCACTGAAGCCGCGAAAAAAGCAATATCTTCACCGTTACTTGAAACTTCGATTGATGGAGCCCACGGTATTCTTATGAATATTACAGGCGGAGATAATTTAAGTTTATATGAAGTGCAGGAAGCAGCTGATTTAGTAACTTCTGCTGCAGATAATGAAGTAAATGTCATATTTGGTTCAGTGATCAACGAAAATTTAAAAGATGAAATTATTGTTACTGTTATTGCAACAGGATTTGATGAAAATCAAAAAATTGATAACACACCAAAACAACGGCCGATTATTAATCATAAACAGCAAGCTGCAACAAGACAATTTGATGAGGCTCCAAGAGAAAGACAACAACCGCAGCAACAGCAGTCGCAGCAGCAGCAACAACAGCCTAATCGTGTGAAACAAGAAGACGATGCTTTAGACATTCCAACCTTCTTACGTAACCGTAACCGCAATCGATAAAAGTAGATTGAATGATTCAGGGCAGCCAAACTGGTATTTCACCCAGTCTGGCTGCTTTTTTAATCATCCATCAATTGTGGGAACCTGTGCTTCTCCTGTATCCTACCCCTCCGACAATCCTGTTGATAAGAAGTTAAAAATAGCCCTTTTTTGCATACAAGAAGCGACAGACTTTTTTATCCACCTCCCTTATACTTTTAATTATTCAGCTAAAGCCAGAAATTCAATAGGATGGAAAGGAAGGGAGAAGTGGCAATTTATGTTGATGTAATATGGCTGCTCAATTTTTTGTTTGATATGATGCTCATTATGCTTACACTTATCTTAGCAAAAGAAAGTGCTAGTAAGAAAAGGATTATTCTAGGTTCGTTTGTTGCTTCCATGATCGTTCCGATTTCAATCTATTTCCCAGATTCATTGATTACTAGCGTAGTTGGGAAGTTTATGTATTCAATTTTAATAATATTGAGTTTCTGTCGTTATCGTTCTGTATATCAATTGTTCCGTCTCCTGTTTTTATTCTACTTTGTTACTTTTACTATCGGAGGTGGGTTAATTGCCCTGCACTTTATGCTGGAAAGCCCATTCGCTGTTTCTTCGAGTGGAGTTCTAACGTTTAATAAAGGATACGGGGATCCAATCAGTTGGATATTCGTTGTCATATGTTTTCCAATTGTTTGGCACTTTACGAAAAAAAGTATGGACAAGCACGCAGCGGAAAAAATTCGGTATGATCAGTTTTATCCCACTACATTAGAAATTAATAATAAGGCAATTTCGACAACAGGATACATTGATAGTGGAAATCAATTGGTTGATCCTCTTACAAAAAGCCCAGTTGTTATCTGTGATGAACCGTTTTTAAAGCAATGGTTTTCAGAAGATGAATGGGAAGCTATAACTAAGGCATCTGATCTTTTGGACTTTGATGCTGTCCCGAAAAAATGGGAGGGACGAATACATATCGTTCCATTTCAGGGCGTTAATGGAAAGTCTTCTTATATGTTGGCAATCAAGCCAGATCATATAAAAATACAGTATGACGAAAGAGAGATTATGACAAATAAGTTATTAATCGGAATTCAGTTTTCAGATCTAACTAAAGATCAACGATATCATTGTTTACTTCATCCCCAAATTATTAAACTAGCAGCAGTTCATTCAGCATAAACCTGCTTAAAACTGCCCGTATACTGAAAAAGGAGTTCGGGTGATTAAGAAATCAGGCAAATCAATTTAATGAAAAGGAGCGATTAATTTGTTGAAACTTCGGATGCAGTTATGGTGGTATAAGTTTTTAATTAAACTAGGTTTTAAAGCTGATGAAATATATTATATTGGCGGCAGTGAAGCATTACCACCACCGCTGTCAAAAACAGAAGAACAGTCTTTATTAAAGCGCTTACCTACTGGGGATAAAGCGGCTCGGGCAGTACTGATAGAACGAAATCTGCGTTTAGTTGTTTATATTGCCCGCAAATTTGAAAATACCGGTATCAACATTGAAGATTTAATCAGTATTGGAACTATTGGTCTAATCAAAGCTGTTAATACCTTCAAACCAGAGAAACAAATTAAATTAGCAACCTATGCATCCAGATGTATTGAAAATGAGATTCTTATGTATTTAAGAAGAAATAATAAATTAAAATCTGAAATATCATTTGATGAGCCTTTGAACATAGATTGGGATGGCAATGAATTATTGTTGTCAGATGTACTAGGCACGGATGATGATGTGATTACCAAGAACCTTGAAAAGAACGTGGACAAAGATTTGTTAAAAAATGCTTTGTCACATTTGAATAACAGGGAAAAGCAAATCATGGAGCTGCGATTTGGTCTGATTGGCCAGGAGGAAAAAACACAAAAAGATGTGGCCGATATGTTAGGTATTTCACAATCGTATATTTCCAGACTGGAGAAAAAAATAATCCGCCGGTTAAAAAAAGAATTTAATAAAATGGTATAGCCCTAGACACAGTTGATTTACACCATATATTTACCATTTTTTGTCTCATTCGGTTTGCATAAAAAATCTCCTGCGCGGAGATACTGTCCTTGAACAGCATCGCTAACTGGGAGGGCAGAATCGATATGATTAGACATAAAGTTGAAATATGTGGTGTTGATACATCGAAATTACCAGTGTTAAAGAACGAAGAAATGCGTAAATTATTTGTAAAAATGCAAGAGGGAGAACTATCTGCACGAGAAGAATTAGTGAATGGTAATTTACGCTTAGTTTTAAGTGTCATTCAGCGTTTTAATAATCGTGGAGAATATGTTGATGATCTGTTTCAGGTAGGATGTATAGGATTAATGAAATCAATCGATAATTTTGATTTAGGTCATAATGTTAAATTTTCCACATATGCAGTCCCGATGATCATTGGAGAAATTAGAAGATATTTACGGGATAATAATCCAATTCGTGTGTCCAGATCATTACGTGATATTGCATATAAAGCATTACAGGTAAGAGAAAGTTTGGTTAACAAAACATCAAAGGAACCTACTTCCAAAGAAATCGCCGAGGAATTAGGCATACCACAAGCAGATATCGTATTTGCTCTGGATGCAATTCAGGATCCTGTTTCATTATTTGAACCAATCTATAATGACGGTGGTGACCCGATTTTTGTGATGGATCAGTTAAGTGATGATTCGGATAAGGATTCTACCTGGGTAGACAAGCTTTCCTTGAAGGAAGGTATGCATCAACTCAATGAACGTGAGAAAATGATTGTAAATAAACGTTTTTTCCAAGGTAAAACACAAATGGAAGTCGCCGATGAAATCGGCATATCACAAGCCCAGGTGTCGCGCCTCGAAAAAGCAGCAATCAACCAAATGAACAAACAAATGTTTGAGTGAATAGAAAACGGTCTAGTTTCAAGGGGCCGTGGTTCGATAATGGTTAATAGAATGAAGCCCAAGAACAGATATCGTCATATCTGTTCTTTTTTACTGTTTTTTTATGAAAAAATGAACAAACCTTGCATATAAATTTAGTAAGGTGGTGATTACAATGATCAAACTTTCAGAGTTGCAAATGAAAGAGGTCATCGTCATTGAAAATGGTACACGTCTGGGTCATATTTCTGATTTGGAGATTGATGCCGTGAACGGTAGAATACTTGCAATTGTCCTGCAAATAAAAGAAGGGAAAAGTGGGATGTTTGCGAAATCAGGAGAAATGATTATTGGATGGCATCAAATCACAACAATAGGGGAAGATGTTATTCTTGTTCAGTTAAAGGAAAACCAACTTCTTTTAAGCAGTAATACAACATTAGATTAAAGTGTCCATTAAAAATATGGTAGAATAAGGCAAGGACAATATATGGAGGTATCCACGTTGGACGTTTTTAATCATGCAAATTCATCATATTTAACTTTGAACAGCTGGAAAGATTTACACCCTGAACTGCAAGTTGGTTTTACTACTCGTCTTGGCGGAATTAGTAGACCCCCATTCGAATCATTTAATATGGGTTTACATGTACCGGATAGAAAGCAGGATGTCATTAAAAATCGGGCGCAACTTGCTGACCGAATTGGGCTGCCAATGGATTCCTGGGTTAGCGGTGAACAGGTTCATGGTACCAACATAGCGGTGATTGACCAAAAATTGAAGGGGAGGGGCGCCTTTACGTATGATGATTCGCTTAGCGGAATTGATGGGCTTATCACAAATCAAAAAGATATTCTTTGTACTGCTTTCTTCGCGGACTGCGTTCCCCTTTTCTTTTTTGATAAGGAAACAGAATATATCGGTATTGCACATGCAGGCTGGAAAGGAACTGTAAATAGCATTGGAGTGGAAATGATTAAGAAATTTGAATTACTTGGTGCAGACCCTGAAACGATACGAGTGGCTATCGGACCATGTATATCTAAAAACGCTTATGAAGTCGATTGGCAGGTTATTAAAAATCTCGACGAAGAACAAATAAAACAGGCAGCGGAAAGACGAAATAATGACCATTATTTATTGGATTTAAAGAAGTTAAATATGGAAATCCTTTTACAAAGTGGGGTAATTCGTCATAATATAGATGTAACAAATTATTGCACATTTCGCGAGGAGGAATTATTTTTTTCTCATCGGAGGGATCATGGTAAAACCGGAAGAATGTTAGGCTTCATCGGTTTTCAATCATGATGCAGCTTTGAAAGGGGATATATAAATCGTGCAAGTAGCTGATAATTTAACCAACATACAAACCACTATCCAAACAGCTTGTGATAAGTGTAAGCGAAACACAAGCGAAATAACCATTATCGGAGTAACGAAATATGTTACAATAGAACGAACGGAAGAAGCACTTCAGGCTGGAATTCAAAACCTTGGCGAAAACCGATTGGAAGGCTTCTACGAAAAATATGAACACTTTAGGGAACGGGCGAAATGGCATTTTATCGGTACATTGCAATCTCGTAAAGTCAAAGATGTAATTGACAAGGTTGATTTCATACATTCGCTTGATCGAACATCACTTGCAAAAGAAATAAACAAGCGTTCCGAAAAACCAGTTAATTGCTTTATTCAAGTGAATGTTAGTGGTGAAGAATCAAAGCACGGAATTGAACTGAGCGAAGTGGAAAGCTTCATATCAACACTCTCAGTCTATCCTAATATTCATGTTGTTGGTCTTATGACAATGGCACCCCACACCGACGATCAGGAGTTATTGCGCCAAACGTTCAGGCTGCTTAGGGAAACAAGGGACAGGATTTCGAGCAAACAACTGTCTAGCGCACCGTGTACCTATTTATCGATGGGAATGAGTAATGACTATCAAATTGCTGTTGAGGAAGGTGCTACTCATATACGCATTGGTTCAAATTTAGTTGGATCAAAAACTAGTGAGGTGTAACCATGACCATTAAAAATAAAATAAAAACGTTCTTTACGATGGATGATGAGTATGAATATGTTGAGGAATATGAACAGGAAGACGCTCCTGCGTCAAGCTCCGAAAGTACTAATCAGAAACAGTCAAAGCAAAATGTAGTGAACCTGAAAAGTATGCAGCAAACAGCATCGAAAGTGGTCCTAAGTGAACCAAGGTCCTATGGTGAAGCTCAGGAAATAGCCGATAATATTGTTAACCGAAGGGCTGTTGTGATCAACTTGCAACGTGTTGATCGTGGACAGGCAAAACGTATTGTTGACTTTTTGAGCGGGACAGTTTACGCGATTAATGGTGATATACAGAAGCTTGGTGCTGATACATTCTTATGTACACCGGATAATGTCAATGTTTCCGGTTCTATTACCGATACATTAGTAGAAGAAGACGAATTTGAAAAAGGATGGTAGCCTAAATGAACCAATTGTTTTTACTTCTTTATTATGGTTTGGAAATATACAGTTTCGCCATTATTATCTATATCTTTATGTCCTGGTTTCCGGGATCACGCGATACAGCGATAGGAAGATTCCTAACAAATATCTGTGAACCATTTCTTGAACCATTCCGTAAAATTATTCCTCCACTTGGTATGATTGACTTGTCACCAATTGTAGCGATTTTTGTTCTGTTTTTAGCGCGGGACTACGGTTTACCGGTATTTTTTAGAATGTTAGCCGGATTGTTTTAAGACATGGATATTTATCAACACTTTAGAAAAGAAGAACATCCTTTCGTGGATCGTGTTTTATCATGGAAGGAACAGGTGGAGCGTTCGTTTCAACCAATTCTAACTGACTTTTTAGATCCTAGAGAGCAGCAAATCATGATAATGTTAATCGATGCAAAAGTAAGTGATAGTACGATTCAATTATTTGGAGGCGGCAAGTATTCTGAGAGGAAGCGCGCAATTATTGCACCAAATTATGAGGAAGTCATCATGGACGACTTTGGAATTGTCATGTTGCAGGCCACGTATAATGAAAAGTTCATAACAATGTCTCACCGTGACGTAATGGGTTCATTTCTATCACTTGGCATTAAACGAAAAAAACTTGGCGATATAGTTGTTCAGGATGGATTAGTTCAACTTTTGGTAACGGACGATATTTCCACATATATTTTGGCGAATTTGACCTCAATTAAAAAGGCTTCAATAAAACTTATTGAAAAACCGACCCAATCATTCCTTGAAAAAAAACCAGTTTGGATAGAGGAAAATAAATTAGTATCTTCCTTGCGGTTGGACACGATAATCAAGGAAATCTATTCCATATCAAGAAAACAAGCAGCTGAAAGTATTACGAGAAGATTGGTGAAGGTAAATTATCGTATAGTTGAAGATCAATCCTTTTCTGTAAGAGAACATGACTTAATTTCATTTAAAGGAAAAGGAAGAAGTAAGATTGGACAAGTTAACGGTAAAACCAAAAAAGGTAAACTAAAAATAACGACAGCTAAATTAAAATAATTTAGGAATGTATGCAGGATTTTCAAAAAATGTGTCGAATGTAAGCGTAATGGGAATTGGACTTTAGGGTATTTGATATATAGTTTTAATTAACTCGAAGGAGGTGGCCAGCGTGCCATTAACACCACTGGATATCCATAACAAAGAATTCACAAGAAGTTTTAGAGGCTATGATGAAGATGAGGTAAATGAATTTTTAGATCAGGTAATTAAAGATTATGAAATGGTAATCCGGGAGAAGAAAGATCTAAAAGAAAAAGTGGAACAGTTAAATGAAAAGCTTGGACATTTTACAAACATTGAGACAACCCTAAATAAGTCCATCCTGATAGCACAAGAAACTGCTGAGGAAGTGCGTGGCAACGCAACGAAGGAATCCAAATTAATAATCAAAGAAGCCGAGAAAAATGCTGATCGAATAATCAACGAGGCCCTAAATAAATCCAGACGAATTGCCATGGATGTAGAGGAATTAAAGAAACAGGGAAAGGTCTTCCGTACAAGATTAAGGATGCTTGTGGAAGCCCAATTAGAGATGATTGGCACGGACGATTGGGATCAGTTATTCGATGTTGATTTAGGTGAGGAATTGGAATTGGCAGAAAATAAATCCTAATACTTGACGTTTGCTTAAATATTACATATTATTATAAAATAACATTACTATTATTATGAAATATACATGGATGGAGACAGTATAATTGTTGTCCTGTTTAAGCGAGCTGGGAATGGTGGGAGCCTGGTACAGAAAATAATTAGAGATCACTCCTGAGTATCCAATCAATTCAGGTTTTGAGGAGAATTGGACGTGTCGTTCGCGTTAAGAACCTTGAGTGAATTTAAATCAATGATAAATTTAAGTTTATAAGGGTGGTACCGCGAGTCTTCTCGTCCCTTTTTGGGGATTGAGAGGGCTTTTTTTAATTCTTATATAACTTTTCTGTCACTTCAATGCTTTAGCGTTAGGAGCCAGTGGCAGCGATGCATTTACAAATAAGGAGGAACAAAATATGGATTACAAAGACACTTTGCTGATGCCAAAAACAGATTTCCCTATGCGAGGTAATCTGCCGAATAAAGAACCGTTACGCCAACAACAGTGGGATGATAATGATATTTATCGAAAAAGTCAGGAACGCACCGAGGATCGGCCTTTGTTTGTTTTACATGATGGCCCGCCATATGCTAATGGAGATTTGCATATTGGGCATGCGTTAAATAAAATCCTAAAAGACTTCATTACACGCTATAAATCAATGTCTGGATTTTCTGCACCATATGTTCCCGGCTGGGATACACATGGATTGCCCATTGAAACGGCATTAACTAAAAAGAAAAAAGTAAATCGAAAAGAATTAAGCATTGCCGAATTTAGACAAAAATGTGCGGAATATGCTATGGGCCAAATTGATAATCAACGAACCCAGTTTAAGCAGCTGGGAGTCCGAGGAGATTGGGATAATCCATACATTACACTGACGAAGGACTATGAGGCAGCACAAATTAAAGTATTTGGAGAAATGGCCAATAAAGGTTATATCTACAAAGGATTGAAGCCAGTATATTGGTCACCATCATCTGAGTCAGCACTTGCTGAAGCTGAAATTGAATACCAAGATAAACGCTCACCATCTATTTATGTTGCTTTTGAAGTTACGGATGGAAAAGGACTTCTTGGAGAAGGAGAAAAGTTTATCATTTGGACGACAACACCATGGACTATTCCTGCGAATCTAGGAATAAGTTTACATCCTGATTTTGAATATGTGGTTGTTCAGGTACAGAATGAAAAATATGTGGTAGCGCAGGACTTACTTGAAACTGTTTCAGCTGAACTAGAGTGGGAAAATCCTGAAGTAATTAAAACATTTAAGGGTCAGGAAGCAGACGAAATTGTTACAAAGCACCCATTTTATGATCGGAATTCAATTGTCATGTTAGGTGATCATGTGACAACAGATGCCGGAACTGGTTGTGTACACACTGCACCTGGCCACGGGGAAGACGATTTCTATGTGGCAAAACGTTATGGTCTAAAGGCGTTGTGCCCCGTTGATGATAAAGGAGTATTTACAAATGAAGCCCCTGGATTTGAAGGATTATTTTATGACAAAGCAAACAAACCAATTACTGAGAAACTAGAAGAAGTTGGTGCATTATTAAAACTTACGTTCATTACACATTCTTATCCACATGACTGGCGTACGAAAAAACCTACTATTTTTCGTGCAACATCTCAATGGTTTGCGTCAATTAAAGATTTTCGTCAGAATATTTTAGATGAGATAAAGCGCGTAAATTGGTATCCTAGCTGGGGTGAAACACGATTATATAATATGGTACGTGACCGCGAGGACTGGTGTATTTCTCGTCAACGTGCATGGGGTGTTCCAATTCCAGTCTTTTATGCAGAAGATCAAACACCAATTATAACAGAGGAAACCATTGCACATATTTCCAAGTTGTTTGGTGAACACGGGTCAAATGTATGGTTCGAGCGCGATGCAAAAGATTTATTGCCAGAAGGCTTTACGTCTGAGCATAGTCCGAATGGTACGTTTACTAAAGAAACGGACATTATGGATGTTTGGTTTGATTCCGGCTCTTCCCATCAAGGTGTATTAGTTGAACGCGATGATCTTAGACGCCCAGCGGATATATATCTAGAAGGTAGTGACCAATACCGCGGATGGTTTAATTCATCCCTGTCAACCGCAGTGGCAGTTACTGGAAGAGCGCCATATGAAAATGTGATTAGCCATGGATTTGTGCTAGATGGAAATGGCCGAAAAATGAGTAAATCGCTTGGAAACATTATGAGTCCGTCAAAGGTTCAAAAACAACTAGGTTCAGATATCCTTCGTCTGTGGGTTTCATCCGTTGATTATCAAGCGGATGTGCGAATTTCCCAGGATATTTTAAAACATGTATCAGAAGCATATCGTAAAATCAGAAACACATTCCGTTTTATGTTAGCAAACCTTGCTGACTTTAAACCGGAAACCGATCGTGTTGATGTTAATGAACTACAGGAAGTGGATCGTTACATGCTGCAACGGTTAAACCAGTTAAATAAAAATGTCCGTAACGGTTATGATAACTATGAATTCTCTACTATTTATCATCAGATTCATAATTTCTGTGCAGTGGATTTGAGTTCATTCTATCTGGACTTTGCAAAAGACATTTTGTATATTGAAGCGGCAGATAATCTGCGACGAAGAAGTATTCAGACGGTGTACTATGATATTTTAACAACACTTGTACAGTTGTTAACACCAATTATTCCACACACAACCGAAGAGGTATGGGAATATATTCCAGGGACACAAGCAGAAAGTGTTCAATTAACAGATATACCTGAGCCTAAAACCATTTTTGAATCAACCGGTTTACTGGAAAAATGGGATCATTTTATGAGTATTCGAGATGATGTTTTAAAGGCGTTGGAAGAAGCTCGTAATGAAAAGGTAATTGGGAAATCACTGGAGGCAAAATTAACGCTTGTTGCAAAAGATGAAAAAACAAAAGAAGTGCTGGCTGATATTCCGCATTTACATCAATTATTAATTGTTTCTGGTGCAGATGTTCAAGATGAAGCGGATGGTACGAAGGCCTATCGTTACGTTGATGTAAAGGTTGAGAAGCATCCCGGAGAAAAATGCGAACGCTGCTGGACAGCATCTGAAACAGTAGGAGACGACAAGGACTATCCGGAACTTTGTACACGTTGTGCAGATATTGTAAAGGAAAACTATGCAGAATAATAAAGAATCCTCCTCCTTAAAGCAGGGGAGGATTTTTTATGATATTATGTTAGGGAGAAATAAGTTTGAATCGGAGGAAAATAGATGTACGTTTACTACATAATAGCTTTAATCCTGATTGTAATTGACCAGGTTACAAAGTGGATAGTCGTTAAGAATATGGAATTATATGAACAGATAACAGTCGTTAAAGACTTTTTTTACTTAACTTCACATCGTAATAAAGGTGCTGCCTGGGGTATTTTGGAAGGTAGAATGATCTTCTTTTACATTATTACCACGATTGTCGTAATAGGCGTAATTTATGCATTACAAAAGTATGGCAAAGAAAGTAAGCTACTTGCTATTTCACTAAGTTTTATCCTGGGCGGGGCAGTCGGTAATTTCATTGATCGTATTTTCCGGGGGGAAGTTGTTGATTTCCTTGATTTTAATATTTTCGGATATGATTACCCAATTTTTAACGTTGCTGATTCCTCACTGGTGGTCGGAGTTATTCTTGTGTTAATTGGAACATTTCTTGATGAGAAAAAGAAAGGAAATAAAGGTGTATGACTAATTATGAAGTACGGGCCGACCAGAACAAATTAAGGATTGATAAGCTGTTAGCTGAGATAAATCCAGATAATTCGCGTTCCCAGGTCCAAACATGGATTACAGATGGATATGTAAAAGTAAATAATGAAGTAATAAAGGCAAATTACAAATGTCAGGAAGGCGATTTAGTTGAATGGTCTGTGCCAGAGACTAAGCCGATGGAGATCGTGGCGGAAAATATACCACTCGACATTATTTACGAAGATGCGGATGTTGTCGTTGTAAATAAACCCAAGGGTATGGTGGTTCATCCTTCTGCTGGTCATCCAAACGGAACCCTGGTCAATGCGCTTCTTTACCATTGTGATGACCTTTCCGGGATTAATGGTATCGAGCGTCCAGGGATTGTTCACCGAATTGATAAAGATACAAGTGGATTATTGGTGGTGGCAAAAAATGATCAGGCACATGAAAGTTTAACAGAACAGTTGGCCAGTAAAAAGGCGGAACGTAAATATGAAGCGATTGTTCATGGGATAATTGAACATGAGACAGGTATGATTGATGCTCCTATCGGTCGTGATCCCAAGGACCGCCAGAAAATGGGTGTGGTGAGTAATGGCAAGCCAGCCGTCACTCATTTTAGTGTGCTGGACCGTTATGGTCATTTCACACATGTCGAATGTCAGCTTGAAACAGGGCGTACACATCAAATTCGCGTTCATTTTCGCTATATAGATTTTCCTTTAGTTGGTGATCCTAAGTATGGACAAAGGAAAACATTGGATGCAAAGGGTCAGGCATTGCATGCAAAATCGCTAGGGTTTACACATCCGCGTACTAACGAGTGGCTGCAATTTGAGGTTGAACCACCTCAAGTATTTATGGATTTGATTGAACAGATACAAAAAATGTATTGACACTTGCTTGTTTTTTTGTCATAATAAAGCTAATTAATAAATGAACCTTTAAGAATAGTCCTGTGAGGCTAAAAAGGAAACGGATTTATACTTGGATATTCTTCTGAGTGTACCCAAATCCCTTTTTTCCTCACGGAGAAAAGGGATTTTTTTGAGGTGGAAAATGGCCATGAAAGAAAAAACAGTTGTATTAGACCAACCAGCGATTAACCGGGCATTAACCCGAATCGCACATGAAATAGTTGAAAAGAATAAGGGTGGCGAAAATCTGGTTTTGATTGGTATTAAGACGCGCGGTATCCCACTCACAAAGCGGCTGCAGGATAAAATAGCTCAAATTGAAAATGTGACCGTACCAATCGGGGAACTTGATATCACGCTTTACCGCGATGATTTGGAAAAGAAAACAGCAACAAACGAACCGGAATTAAAGGATACAAATATTGATGTGCTGTTAACAAATAAGAATATTATATTGGTTGATGATGTCTTATTCACGGGTAGAACCGTCCGCGCTGCTATGGACGCGGTAATGGACCTTGGCAGGCCTTCACAAATTCAATTAGCGGTGCTTATTGACAGGGGCCATCGGGAATTACCAATTCGAGCTGATTATGTTGGTAAGAATATCCCGACATCCGATAAAGAAGTAATAGTTGTAAAATTGGATGAAACTGATCAACTCGATCAGGTAAGTATTTATGATTAAGTAAATAAGGAAACCTTTAACTAAATCCAGAGAGATTTATAAGGTTGTTAAGTGTTACGTGTGCTTTGTACACGTCTACCTCTTTGCGGCCTTTGCAAAGAGGTTTTTTTAATACCAATAAATAGGGGGCTGGTTATGAAACATTTTGTATCTACAAAAAATTTAACAGCGGAAGAAATGATTACAATTGTAGAACTTGCTGAACGGTTCAGGAACAATCATCCAACGTTTGACCACCAGCTATTTGTCGCAAATCTATTTTTTGAGCCTAGTACACGAACCAAAGTAAGTTTCCTTGTTGCTGAGAAGAAACTGGGAATGGAAACACTGGATTTGCAAATGGAAGCTTCCAGTGTGACAAAGGGTGAATCTTTGTATGATACTGCAAAAACATGTGAGTCGATTGGCGCAAATCTATTGGTAATACGGCATCAGGATGACAATTGGTATGAAGGGCTTATAGATAAGTTTCCAATTCCCATCATAAATGCCGGTGCGGGAAAAGGAGAACATCCAACCCAGTGCATGCTTGACCTGCAAACTATTTATCAGGAGTACGGATGCTTTCAGGGGCTAAACGTTGTAATATCCGGAGACATCAAGCATAGTCGTGTTGCCCGGTCAAACGCCCATGCACTTCAAACTCTGGGTGCTAATGTATATCTCACTGCCGCGCCCGGATTTGAAGATGCATCACTTGGTTTTTCATATATTTCAATAGACGATGCGGTAGAAATGTGCGATGTGCTGATGCTACTCAGAATTCAGCATGAAAGACATGGAAAAGAACAGTATGATACCAGCTCCTATCATGATAAATATGGACTTACAATAGAACGCGAAAAGAAAATGCGTGACAGGGCAATTATCATGCATCCGGCACCTGTTAACAGGGGGGTTGAAATTGCATCTGAATTAGTAGAATGCAGGCGTTCAAGAATATTTAAACAAATGAATAACGGCACTTACATTCGAATGGCAATCATAACATTATTAGCAAAGGAATGGGGAATGCATGATGGCGATCTTACTGAAGAATTTGGTACGCTTTACGGAATCATCTGAGACTGAGAAAGTGGATGTATTAATAGAAAATAAGCACATAAAGGAAATTGCTCCAACAATTGAAAAGCAGACAGAGCAAATAATAGATTGTAAGAATAACATGGCTTTTCCAGGATTTATTGATGTGCATATTCATCTTAGGGAACCAGGTGGTGAGCACAAAGAGACAATCGAAACAGGTACGAAAGCTGCAGCAAAAGGCGGGTTCACCACAGTGTGCGCTATGCCAAATACCTCACCCGTTCCTGATAATGAAGAATCTGTACAGGCATTATTTGATCGAATCAATGAAACAGCGGTTGTTCGTGTACTGCCGTACGCAGCAATAACTAAAGGGCTGAAGGGCGAAAAGTTATCAAATATAAGAAAAATAGCTGACATGGGTGTGTTTGCCTTTACTGATGATGGAGTGGGTATACAAACTGCTGATATGATGCTTCGCGCAATGAAAGAAGCAGCAGCATGTAATACCCCGATTGTTGCACATTGTGAGGATAACTCCATTGTATATGGCGGGGTGGTTCATCAAGGGAGAGTTAGCGAGCGTATGAACTTCCCTGGAATCCCCTCATTAAGTGAATCAGTGCAAATTGCCCGCGATGTTTTATTAGCTGAAGCGGCTGATGCACATTATCATGTGTGTCATGTTAGTACAAAGGAATCTGTACGTGTCATCCGTGATGCTAAAAAGGCCGGCATTCATGTTACGGCAGAAGTTACCCCGCATCATTTACTGTTAAACGAAGAAGCAATCATAGAAGATGATACCAATTTTAAAATGAATCCTCCATTGCGGAGTAAGGAGGATCAGGAGGCACTGCTTACAGGTCTGATCGATGGAACAATTGATTTTATTGCAACCGACCATGCCCCACATGCCGAAACTGAGAAAGCGCTAGGATTTATCAAGTCACCGTTTGGAATTGTAGGTTTAGAGACAGCCTTCTCACTCCTGTACACGCATTTAGTCAAAACTGAAAAGATTACATTGAAGCAACTGGTCGATTGGTTAACCATAAAACCTGCTCAAGTCTTTGATTTACCATATGGGAAGATCGAGGAAAAGGCGGTTGCGGATCTAACAATTGTTAATCTCGATATGGAAAGCCGAATAAATAAAGATGACTTTCGATCTAAAGGTAAAAATACACCATTTCATGATTGGAATATTTTAAGTAAACCAGTATTAACCATCTCAGAAGGAAAAGTAGTTTATAAGGAGGATTTTCATGACTAAGCGCCAGCTAATTTTAGAAGACGGAACAGTATTTATTGGTGAGGGTTTTGGAAGTGACCGAAAAAAATCAGGGGAAGTGGTATTTAACACCGGAATGTCTGGATATCAGGAAGTAATAACGGATCCCTCTTATTGCGGTCAAATTGTTACGATGACGTATCCATTGGTGGGGAATTATGGAATAAACCGTGATGACTTTGAAACGGTGACCCCTTTTATTCATGGCTTTGTAGTAAAGGAAGTATGTGATGATCCTTCTAACTTCAGAAGTGATGAAAATCTTAGTTCCTATTTGAAAGCGAATGACATCCCTGGTATTTCCGGAATTGATACTAGAAAACTGACTAAGATTATTCGTCGGCATGGAACAATGAAAGCTGTAATTGCGGATGCAACAGAATCTAAAGAAGAGCTTTTACTAGAGTTAACTAACCAGCAAATGATGACAAATCAGGTTCAGCTAACCTCTGCAGTTAAACCATACGTTGTGCCAGGCCGCGGGCGTCGTATTGTCTTAGTGGACTTTGGAATGAAACACGGAATTTTACGTGAACTCACAAAGAGAAACTGCCATGTAACAGTTGTACCCTATAATTATAGTGCTGAAAATATTTTACGGTTAAAGCCGGATGGCATCATGCTGACGAATGGCCCCGGCGATCCAAAAGATGTTCCCGAAGCAATTCAAATGGTAAAAGAGGTACTTGGAAAGATTCCGCTGTTTGGTATTTGTCTTGGACATCAATTGTTTGCATTAGCATGCGGTGCGGACACAATAAAAATGAAATTTGGACACCGTGGTGCAAACCATCCTGTGAAAAACCTGGAATTAAACAAGACGTATTTAACATCGCAAAACCACAGCTATGCAGTTCGACCAGATACACTGAAGGAAACGAATCTTGTGCTTACAGAGGTAGCACTGAATGATAATACGGTGGAGGGCATTAAACATAAAACATATCCCGCATTCACCGTGCAGTATCACCCGGAGAGTTCTCCTGGACCAGAAGACACGAATCACCTATTTGATAACTTTTTAACAATGATCGAGCAAGTACATGCTAAAAAGGAGGAAGAGACATATGCCTAAGAACACTGCAATCGACAAAATTTTAGTAATTGGATCAGGTCCAATTGTCATTGGCCAGGCTGCGGAATTTGACTATTCAGGTACACAAGCATGTCAGGCACTAAAAGAAGAAGGTTACCAGGTAATTTTAGCTAACTCCAATCCTGCGACAATAATGACGGATCATACAGTTGCTGATAAAGTATATATGGAGCCTCTAACCGTTGAGTTTTTGACAAAAATTATCCGCAAAGAACAGCCGGACGCATTGCTTCCCACGCTTGGGGGACAAACAGGGTTAAACATGGCAGTTGCGCTTGAAGAAACTGGAATACTGGCGGAATATGATGTGAATCTTCTTGGTACATCACTTGAAGCAATCCAAAAAGCGGAAGATAGGGAGATGTTTCGTTCTTTAATGCATGAATTGAATGAGCCAGTTCCTGAAAGCCAAATTGTAAATTCTATTGACCAGGCGGTGGGTTTCGCAGATGAAATAGGGTTTCCACTTATTGTACGACCCGCATACACCTTAGGCGGTACTGGCGGAGGAATGTGCTACAGCGAAAAGGAACTGCGGGACGTTACGCGAAACGGATTATCGCTATCACCTGTAAATCAATGTTTGATTGAACGAAATATTGCAGGGTTTAAAGAAATTGAATATGAAGTGATGCGCGATAAGAATGATCAGGCGATTGTTGTTTGTAACATGGAGAATGTGGATCCTGTCGGGATCCATACAGGTGACTCCATCGTTGTTGCACCATCACAAACACTTAGTGACCGGGAATACCAACTGCTTAGAAATGCGTCGCTTAAGATTATTCGCGCCCTTCAAATTGAGGGTGGCTGTAATGTTCAATTAGCAATAGACCCAAACAGTTTTAACTATTTTATTATTGAAGTGAATCCACGCGTAAGCCGTTCATCTGCGCTTGCTTCTAAGGCAACAGGCTATCCAATTGCGAAAGTGGCCGCTAAAATAGCTGTTGGGCTTACCTTGGATGAAATTCTAAACCCGATTACTGGCAAAACATATGCATGTTTTGAACCAGCGCTTGATTATGTGGTGACCAAAATACCAAGGTTTCCATTTGATAAGTTCATAACGGGAGATCGTTATTTAGGAACCCAAATGAAAGCAACGGGCGAGATTATGGCGATTGGCAGAAACTTTGAGGAATCATTGTTAAAAGGGGTTCGTTCACTTGATATCGGAACAGAGGATCTCTGGCTGAAATCACTAACTGGTTTGTCGCTCGAGGAGTTAAAGCATCGTTTAAAGAAAGCTGATGATGAGCGGTTATTCGTTTTGGCCGAAGTGTTCAGGCGTGGAATGACGATCGAAGAAATTTTTGACCAAACTAAAATAGACCGCTTCTACCTTGTGAAAATTAGTCGGTTAATAGAACTTGAGCAAGCATTACGTGAAAATAAAAATGACCAGGATTTATTGGAAAAGGTTAAAAAACTTGGGTTTTCTGATGCGCACATAGCAAGGGTTTGGGATACAGCGGTTGATGACGTATACGCCCAACGAATGGAACAAAATATTAGCCCAGTTTATAAAATGGTTGATACCTGTGCCGCAGAATTTGAATCGGAAACACCATATTTCTACAGTACGTATGAAGATGAGAATGAATCCATAAAGTCTGACCGAAAGAAGATTCTTGTTTTGGGTTCAGGACCAATTCGGATTGGTCAGGGTATCGAATTTGATTACGCCACAGTCCATTCTGTGATGGCAATTAAAGAAATGGGTTATGAAGCAATTATCATGAATAATAATCCAGAAACCGTTTCAACTGACTTTAGTATTTCCGATAAATTATATTTCGAACCGTTAACCCTTGAGGATGTTATGAATGTAATCAATTTAGAGGAACCAGAAGGAGTAATCGTCCAGTTTGGCGGTCAAACAGCGATTAACTTAGCTGATGGATTAAAGCGGCGCGGAGTTGAAATTCTCGGCACCAACTTGGAAGCAATAGATAAAGCGGAAGATCGCGACAAGTTTGAGATGCTGTTAAATGATCTAGACCTACTCCGCCCAAAAGGTAAATCTGTCTTAAAACTCGACCAGGCTCTTCAGGTAGCGAATGAGATAGGTTATCCGGTTTTGGTTAGACCATCCTATGTAATTGGCGGAAGCCGGATGGAAATTGTTTATGATGACGATGAATTGAATGCATATTTAGCAAAATCCAATGGGGCTGATGACGCACATCCTATTTTAATCGATAAATATATTACAGGAATTGAAGTAGAGGTCGATGCAATCAGTGATGGGGAATCGACTATTGTACCTGGGATTATGGAACACATCGAACGCGCAGGTGTACACTCTGGTGATTCCATTGCTGTTTATCCACCGCAGCGCATCAGTGAGTTAGTAAAACAGAAGTGTATGGAGGCATCGACGAAAATTGCTCAAAGTCTAAATGTTAAAGGATTAATTAACATTCAGTTCATTATACGTGATGAAGACGTATATGTACTTGAAGTGAATCCCAGAGCAAGCAGAACCATACCATTTTTAAGTAAAGTTACCGGTGTAACCATGGCAAATATTGCAACTAGATGTATTTTAGGGGAGTCATTGAATTCAATGGGATATACGTCAGGAATCTTGCCTGAGCAGGAGAGTGTATCTGTTAAAGTGCCAGTATTTTCATTTGAAAAGCTCAGAAGTGTTGATACCATTCTTGGGCCAGAAATGAAATCGACCGGTGAAGCAATCGGGCATGATAAAACATTAGAAAAAGCACTTTATAAAGGGCTGATAGCGTCAGGTTTAAAGGTACCACAGGTTGGTTCGGTACTGCTAACAGTTGCCGATAAAGATAAGGCAGAGACACTAGAGATCGCCAATCGTTTTCATCAACTTGGATTTCAATTGTACGCGACCGCCGGTACTGCCAGCTATGTAAACAAAAATGGTATTCCAGTTACCGAAGTGGCTAAAATTGGCTCAGACGAACCAAATGTCTTGTCTATCATAGAAAATGGCGATGTCCAATTTGTTGTAAATACGTTAACTTCCGGAAAGAAACCACGTTCAGATGGATTTATGATCCGCCGGGAATCGGTTGAGCACGGAATTGCTTGTTTAACAAGCCTTGATACAGCGAATGCAATTCTGAATGTAATTGATTCTACAACATTTAGTGCCAAGCCAATGACAGGTAAAAAGGTTGTCCTATCATGATAAGGAAAGAAAATCTGCTGATAGTTAAATCAACAGAAATTGCTCGTGAAACAACCGAAATGGTACTTCAAAATCAGCATATTAGCAGAACTGCCCAACCAGGGCAGTTTCTGCATATCGGAATTGAAGGGCATACATTACGGCGTCCAATATCAATTGCTAAGATAGATAAAAAGAATGAAACGGTAACGGTTTTATTTAAGCAATTAGGCGAAGGAACAAAGGCTTTATCTAATTATCAGGAAGGAATGCAAATTAGTGCATTAGGACCCAGTGGTAACGGGTTCCCTTATGATAATCTATTAAACAAAACCATATTATTGGTCGGGGGAGGAATTGGAATTCCCCCATTATACTGTCTAGGTAAAGAATTAGCCGCTGAGGGAGTCACTATAAAAGCTGTGCTTGGATTTCAAACAGCTGACAGTGTTTTTTATGAAGCAGCATTCAAGGAGCTTGGTGAAACACTTATCACCACGAATGATGGATCGTATGGTCATCATGGATTTGTTACCGATGTAATAGGAAAAATGGGTGATTATGATTGCTACTATACATGCGGACCGATGGCTATGCTTCAGGCTGTGACGACTAAGCTTGAACATCAGTCAGGCTATGTCTCCTTGGAGGAACGGATGGGATGCGGCGTGGGTGCATGTTTCGCTTGTGTCATCCCAACAGAGACCCAAGGAGGATATCGGAAAATTTGCAAGGATGGCCCGGTATTTGCAGCAAATGAGGTGAAATTATGAGTGAGCTGGCGGTGAATCTACCCGGTTTACAGATGAAAAATCCAATAATGCCAGCGTCAGGCTGTTTTGGATTTGGCCGCGAATACAGTGACTTTTATGACCTTCAGCAATTGGGTGCAGTTATTATGAAAGCAGCAACAGGTAGCAATCGTTATGGCAATAGCACACCTCGAGTGGCTGAGACTGCGAGCGGGATGTTAAATGCGATTGGACTGCAAAACCCGGGCGTAGAAAAAATAATAGAAACAGAAGTTCCTTTTCTGGCAAACTATTCAATCCCTATTATTGCAAATGTTGCTGGTAGTACTTTGGAAGAATACGAGATGGTAGCAAAGGCATTTAACCAAACCGACTCCGTCCACGCACTTGAGTTAAATATTTCATGCCCAAATGTTAAAGAGGGCGGTATTCAATTTGGAACAAATCCGGAAATGGCGGCTAATGTTACTAGAATTGTTAAGAAGGCTAGTAATCTTCCTGTATATGTGAAATTGTCGCCGAATGTATCTGATATCGTTTCAATGGCTAAAGCAGTGGAGGAGGCTGGCGCAGATGGTTTATCCATGATCAACACATTGTCGGGGATGCAAATTCACCTACCAAGTAAAAAACCAATATTAGCAAATCAAACGGGTGGTTTGTCCGGGCCAGCTATCAAACCAGTGGCAATACGAATGGTTTATGAGGTCAAAAAGCATGTCCAGATTCCCATTATCGGGATGGGCGGAATTTCCAATGTTGACGACGTAATTGAATTTCTATTGGCTGGAGCTAGTGCAGTTGCTGTTGGAACAGCAAACTTTCAAAACCCATTTATCTGTCCAGAACTAATTGAAGAACTACCAAACGCTTTATCAAAATATGGATTCTTGTCTGTAGAGGATGCGATTGGAAAGGGGCATGGAGCATGAACGAGAACATGTATTTATCATTAGATTTTCCTACTTGGGAACAAGCAAGCAGTTTTATCGATGCGCATGATATGCAAGGTGTTCCAGTAAAGGTTGGAATGGAACTGTTTTATCGGGAAGGACCGAGGGTTATCGAACAATTAAAGGAAAATAATCATGCCATCTTTCTTGATTTAAAATTACATGATATTCCAACTACCGTAAAGAAAGCAATGGCGAACATCGCAAAGCTTGAGGTAGATATGGTAAATGTACACGCACTCGGTGGAAGTGAAATGATGCAACGTGCGAAAGAAGGGCTGCAATCAAATTCACATTCCAACCACGAGACTAAATTGATCGCGGTGACGATGTTAACATCGATGGACGATGTGGTAATGGGGAAAGAATTACGGCTTCCCGGAAACGTGCATGATAATGTTCTTCATTTTGCGGATTTTGCCAATCAAAATGGAGCAGATGGAGTAGTGTGTTCGGTACACGAAGCTAAGGCTATTAAGCAGGTTTGCGGGACCTCTTTTTTAACAGTAACACCTGGCATCCGATTAGACGATTCAGATGTAAATGATCAAAAAAGGGTGGCAACACCTGCCTTTGCACGGGAAAATAATGCAGATATTCTAGTATTGGGCCGTACTGTTACGAAAGCGAGCGATCCAGGAAGGGCATATCGACAAGTTAAAGAGGAGTGGGGATATGGGGTTAAATCATGAACTGGCAAATGATCTTTTGGAGATAAAGGCAATTCAAATTAAAACAGAGGACTATTTCACATGGACCTCTGGGATAAAATCACCTATCTATTGCGACAACCGCTTAACCATGTCATACCCGGTCGTTCGCAGGAAAATTGTACAGGCATTTGTGAGGTTAGTAGAACAAATGGAAATCAAGCCTGATGTAATTGCAGGCTGTGCTACTGCGGGGATTCCTCATGCAGCATGGCTGGCTGATGAACTTAATTTGCCAATGGTATATGTAAGGTCCAAACCAAAGGGGCACGGTAAAGGTAATCAGATTGAAGGACATTTGCAAGAAGGTCAGAAGGTTGTTGTCATTGAAGATTTAATCTCAACAGGGGGATCATCAATTGAAGCAGCACAGGCACTGCAAAAAGTGGGTGCAGAGGTACTGAGTGTTCTTGCGATTTTCACCTATGGACTGGAAAAGTCAGTTGAAAAATTTTCTTCTGCGAATTTATCCTTTGACACAATAACAAACTATGAAGAACTTTTAACACTTTTAGTTGAAAACGGCACAATAAGTGATACAGAAAGCCATAAGCTTCA
The DNA here is from genome assembly GCF_002216775.1 of Virgibacillus phasianinus. GTDB lineage: Bacteria > Bacillota > Bacilli > Bacillales > Amphibacillaceae > Virgibacillus_F > Virgibacillus_F phasianinus. The sequence goes on along the minus strand of NZ_CP022315.1, from coordinate 3,318,614 downwards.
AGTGTGGCGTAAAGAATTATAGTTGGCAAATAAGCTGATCACTCTAGTAAGAATGGTCAGCTTATTTTTAGACAATTAATTTGTAATAAGCTAATTAGTAATTAACTTTTTACTTTTTACACATCACCATCCACTCATCTATAATAAAAGAAGAAATTTCATCACCAGTAATTGTTACTTGAAAATAGTCGCGAATTCGTTTCGGTGCATTTTTCAAATAAAAAGATACGGCATGCTTTGCTTGGTCATCCATTAATGTACGGTCAGTCCACTCTTTGTATGGTAGTGTTTTCTTTCTAGACTGCTGCTTAAGTATTGTCAATTGATTTTTATCAAATAGTGCCATCCACTCTGTAACAGTGTGTGAACGCACATGACTATAATCCCGCATCTTCTCTACTTTGTTAACAAAATTATCTAATGTTTGTTCCTCAGCAGCAACATTGTCAATCAACATAAACTTACCATCGGGTTTTAAAACACGGCAAACTTCCGCAATAAATTTATCAGGAGTCGGAAAATGGTGTGCAGCTATCCGGCAGGTTACGATGTCAAAGGTATTATTATCGAAAGGCAATTCTTCAGCATCAGCAACAGCGTACTTAATATTAGTGTAGGAATGTAAATATTTAGCAGTATTATTCAGCATTTCTTTAGTTAAGTCGGAAGCAATAATGTTTGCTACGTGCTTAGACAGGTGTTTGGCTACATGACCACCACCGGTTGCAACATCAAGGGCGTTCATGTCTGATTGTGGTTTTAACCAGTCAATCAGTAAAGGTAAATCAGGTCCAGTGGAATGTGTAGAACTTGTTACATATGCATTACTATTCTTAGCAAAAGCTCGTTTAACATTTTCTTTTTCGTTCATCATAATTACCCTCTTTCAATCATAAGGAATCCATTATACGATTATCATATGCATAAACATGCAATAAGTAAAATATTAGTTTATAATCAATAGTAATAATTAATACTTATCAAATGAGAGGTTAGAAAATGAAAATAGATGATTACCTTTTATTAATCAAGTTAAATGATATTGGAACAATTCGCGGCACAGCTAAAGCCTTTTTAATTTCACAGCCTGCGGTCACACAACGTCTTAGATACATTGAAGACTATTTCGGACAGACTATATTTATCCGTACATCTAAAAAGCTACTACTTACGCCAGTTGGAGAAATGATTATCAAACATGCAAACAGTGTGTTGGAACGAGAGAAGGCATTGAAAAGCAGTTTACTAGAATCAAGTAAAACAGTACAAGGAACTTTATCAATTGCTTGTTCTTCCCTGATTAGTCAGCGATATTTACCTGCAATGCTCGGGGAATATACAAGCGAATATCCCAATGTTGAAATTGATCTTGTAACGGGGATTAGTGAAGATATCAAACGCGATCACAAAAATTACCATGTCTGTATCATTCGCGGTGAAAAGTTGAAGGAAAGCACCTGTTCATGCATATTTGAAGATCCGTTATATATCTTTGACACGGAAACTTTCCCCAAAAATAAGTTGAAAGAACGACCATTAATTGCGTTTAAAAGCGATGACAGTATGCATGAATTAGTCGATAACTGGCTTTATCATCACCAACACCACATCAAACCGTTAAAAACAATACGAGTTGATCAAATTGAGACCTGTAAACAATTTATGAAGCAGGGACTAGGTATGGCTGTCTTGCCAAAAAGCGTTTCTGATACCATGATGGATGAATATCCACATGTTGCTTTAACTTTAGATAATCATAGTGTAACGAGAAGTACATGGGTATGTTATCAGGAAGAGGTTCGCAAGCTTCCGCAAGTGGAAAAGTTTCTTCAAACCATTTTAAATAGAACATATATATAATGGTTTAGTAATTTAGACTTGGTGGTATAGTAATGTATAGACAAAGAAAAAGAGGAGTGTTAAAGAAATGGGAAACGTAATATTTACATCAAAAGCGACAGCAAAAAATGGTCGTGATGGTCATGTTAAATCCGATGATGGCTTGATTGATTTAAACTTAGTAAACCCAGCAACAAATAAGGAAGATAAAGGGTCAAACCCAGAGCAATTATTCGCTGCGACCTACGCCTCATGTTTTGACGGGGCATTAAATCTTGTGGCATCCAATCAAAAGAAGGATATCGATTCTGAAACTACAGCGGAAATTAGTTTCTGCAAGGATGAGAAAGATGGCGGCTTTAAGATTGCGGCGACATTAAATGTTTCGATTAAGGGTGTCAACCAAGAAGAAGCGGATAAATTAGTAAATGATGCTCATGAGGTTTGTCCATATTCCAAAGCAACCCGAGGAAATGTTGACGTAACCCTAAATGCAAGAGCTGAATAAAATTTATTATAGAAAAAGGGATGATTCAAATAGGATCATCCCTTTTTCTTTACGAAATATGAATGCATAAAATTTGGCCTTTAGGCTTACGTAACGAGCGGTTCGAAGCAAGGAAAATGTTTGATTAAAACCAGCGAAAACAAACCGGGCGCAGGTTAAACATGCGCCCAGAACTTTTCTACTTTTCTTTTAACTTTTCAACAAGGTTTTTATCTGGTGTAATAAATAGTGTTTTTTGGTTGTCGTAGGTGACAAATCCGGGCTTTGCACCATTCGGTTTTTTTACGTGCCGGATGGTTGTATAGTCGACTGGAACGGAAGACGATTGTTGTGATTTGCTGAAATATGCCGCCAAGTTGGCGGCCTCTAACAACGTATCTTCACTTGGATTTTGATCCTGAATGACGACATGAGATCCCGGGATATCCTTTGTGTGCAGCCAAACATGATCACGATGGGCAATTTTATTTGTAACATACTCGTTTTGTTTATTATTTTTCCCTACTAGGATGGGTGTTCCATCAGATGATTGATAAGAATCTGGTTTAGGTAATCCTTGCTTGTTTTTTTTCTTATGTTTGGTACGTTGTTTTTTTAGATAGCCTTCATCACGCAATTCTTCACGAATTTCTTCTATATCCTCTTCCCGTGCAACATCAATTTGTTGCAGCAGTTGGTCTAAATAACTTATTTCGTTTTTTGTTTTGGTTATTTCATTTTCCACAACTTGTTTCGATGTTTGCAATTTCCGGTAAGTCTTAAATAAGCCCTGGGTGTTCTCGCTGGGTGTTTTATTTGGATTTAGTTCAATTGTACGCTTACGTTGCTCAGGATCATAATAATCGGTAACTGTAATCGACGCATCACCTTTTTTTATACGATGCATATTAGCAGTTAATAATTCACCTTGGTGTTGGAATTTATCCGCATTTCCAGCTTTTTTAATGGTTTGCTGGTGCTTTTTCATTTTTCGTTCGTTTTTGTCTTTTTCATTTTTTATAAAGCGGTACAAATCCTTTGCTTGCTGCTTGACCCGGTCACGTTCTGCTTTTCCAGAGTAAAAAACATCTAACATTTCATTGGTCGTATCGAACGTTTCTTTCTCACCGGAAACAGTTTCAAGCGGTATAACATGGAAGTCTTCCTTGTAGTTTTTGTAAACTGCTGGTATAAAATTAAAACCCTGGACAGTTTCCTGAAGCACCGTATAAACGTTTTTATACGTCTGTTGCGATCCTAGCTTTGCCCGTCCTACCATTTCTCGTGCAACTAACGGTGAGATGCCACTTAGTGATTGAACAATCTGGTTTTCCATTTTCCCCTGATTAAAATCAATTTTTTGAATAAATTCATCAGCATTAGCTTCCAGAATATTAAGTTTATCCTGGTGTGGCGGCAGAATATATGGATGACCGGGCAAGATCGTCCGATGGCGGTTTTGTGCTAGGGAAACATGTTTGAGACTGTCAATAATATGTCCTTTCTCTTCATCAATTAGCATAAGATTACTATGCTTACCCATTAGTTCAATTACTAATGACTTATGGGTCACATCGCCGATTTCATTTCGCGTTTTAAACGAGAATGTTATGATCCGCTCCAGTCCATATTGGTTAATGGATTCAATAACTGCACCTGACAAATATTTGCGGAGAATCATACAAAACATAGGTGCCTCTTTAGGGTTTGTATAAGTATCTTTAGTTATGTGAATTCGAGCATACATAGGATGAATAGAAAACAGCAATGTATGATTTTGGCCATTGCTTCGTATCGTAAAAACAATTTCTGTGTTTGTTGGTTGATAAATTTTGTTTATTTTTCCTGAAATAATTTGTTCATTCCATTCATTAGTCAATGCTCTGGTTACAATTCCATCAAATGGCATTCGATCACCTCATGCTTTAATTATAGCATTTTTCAGGACAAGTCTGCATACATATCGATAATAGAAAGCTAAAATTATCAATGTATTTGATAAGAAATGGGGCTTGAACAGGAGGGGTGTGTTTTGCAGTGGTATCAATTAGACAAAGAAAAACTTGAACAAAAGCTTCACGTTACAACCGAACGAGGACTTTCATCAAAACAAGTGGAAAAAAGACAGAAGCAGCATGGGGCTAATGAATTGGATCCAGGAAAACAAACTGCAAAATGGTTAATTTTCATTAAGCAATTCCAGGATTTTATGGTATTGGTTTTGTTGGCAGCAACTTTAATTGCCGGATTGCTAGGTGAGTATATTGACGCGATAGCAATTATGGTTATCGTTTTTGTAAATGGATTTATTGGGTTCTTTCAAGAACAAAAAGCAGAAAAGTCATTAGCAAAGTTAAAAGAGCTATCAGCACCATTTGCTTATGTGCTAAGAGACAAAAATTGGGAACGGAAACCATCAAGGGATATTGTTGTTGGTGATGTGATAAAAGTAAGCAGCGGTGACAGAATTCCTGCTGATATGAGAATAGTAGATTCGAATAGTATGGAAACAGAGGAATCAACACTGACAGGTGAATCACTCCCTGTAGCCAAACATACGAATTCGCTCAATAAACAGGATCTGGGTCCCCAGGACCAATCCAACATGGCATTTATGGGAACCCTGGTAACGCGAGGATCAGGGACAGGAATAGTAGTGGGAACTGGAATGAACACAGTGATGGGTCAAATCGCATCCTTAATGGTCAAGACAAAGAAAACCATCACCCCTCTTGAACATAAACTAGCGGAACTTGGCAAGATATTAATTATTGTTGCACTCATTTTAACCGCATTAGTCGTTGTTGTTGGTGTCTACCAGGGGCATCCTGTCTATAACATGTTCCTAGCGGGGGTATCGTTAGCGGTAGCTGCCATTCCAGAAGGGCTGCCGGCAATCGTAACTGTGGCATTATCACTGGGTGTACAGCGAATGATTAGAAAGAATGCGATAGTTCGAAAGCTTTCAGCTGTGGAAACACTTGGCTCTGCCTCGGTAATTTGTTCCGATAAAACTGGTACAATGACAGAAAACCAAATGACTGTTAAAGAAGTTTATTTAAATGACACAAGATTGGACGTTACCGGTGATGGGTATGACTTGCTTGGAGACTTTTATTCGAATAATAACAGAGTAGATAACCAATTTCCTAATTTAAAATCAATGCTGCTGTATGGGATGATCTGTAACCATGCATCCATTTTAGTTAAAAAAGGAAAGAATTTTATTAATGGTGATCCTACTGACGGAGCACTGTTAGTTGCTGCAAGAAAATTAGGTCTGAATCAAAGTGATAGTGAACCATACCGCATCATTAAAGAAATACCCTTTGACTCAACAAGAAAGCGCATGAGTATGATTGTGGAGGATGAAAACAAGCGTCAATTTCTTATCACAAAGGGTGCGCCGGACGTCTTACTACCAAGGTCAGCCTTCATTATGTCGACCAATGAAAAGCGCTTAATGAAAACTGCGGATAAAGAGAAAATTAATAATGAAATTAATAAAATGGGTGATAAAGCATTGCGGACAATTGCGATTGCGATTAAACCTATTACGGGTAAACAAAATGATGGCTTGCTGGAAGATGATTTAACTTTCGTTGGTTTATACGGTATGATCGATCCTCCAAGAAAAGAAGTACGAGCAGCAATTGAAGATTGTAAGGAAGCTGGAATTAAAACGGTGATGATTACAGGTGATCATGAGAAAACGGCACGGGCAATTGCTACTGACTTGAACATTTTGCCTGAAGATGGTCTTGTAATGGATGGATATCAATTAAACCAAATGTCATCCAATGAATTAAAAGAAATCATTGATCGTGTGTATGTTTTTGCTCGGGTCACACCAGAGCATAAGTTAAAAATTGTCGATGCTTTTCAGCAAAATGGCCATATTGTAGCAATGACAGGTGATGGGGTAAACGATGCGCCTGCAATAAAAGCAAGTAATATTGGAATCAGTATGGGACGCAGTGGAACGGATGTAGCAAAGGAAGCATCCTCGCTTATTCTAATGGATGATAATTTTGCAACTATCAAGGCTGCAATCAATGAAGGTAGAAATATTTATGAAAATATCCGAAAGTTTATCCGTTATCTATTAGCATCCAATGTTGGTGAGATATTGGTGATGTTGTTTGCCGTGTTATTAGGCCTTCCGTTACCATTAGTCCCAGTGCAAATATTGTGGGTTAACCTTGTTACAGATGGTCTTCCGGCGATGGCTCTAGGTCTGGACCAACCAGAAGCTGATGTAATGAACCGTAAGCCAAGGCCGCCAAAAGAAGGCATTTTTGCTAGGGGATTAGGGTTTAAAATAGTTAGTCGGGGTCTGTTAATTGGCTTGGTTACCTTAATCGGGTTTATGATGACCTACCAAGGAAATCCGGAAAACCTGGTATATGCTCAGACAATAGCATTTACAACTCTTGTTATGGCACAATTAATTCACGTGTTTGATTGCCGCAGTGAACGTTCTGTATTTTCAAGGAATCCGTTCGGAAACAAGTATTTGGTGCTTGCCGTGTTATCGTCAATCGCGATGTTGTTATGTGTTATTTATTTTGCACCATTACAGCCAATTTTCCATACCGTATTCCTTGGAATTCGGGATTGGATCTTCATATTAGCATTAAGCGCAATACCAACCGTATTCTTTGGATTCACTAAAAGATAAAAAAGAAAAGCGGAGGCGACTGATCAGAAGCGGACGCATAAGCAAAGGACCGAAGAACGCAAGGGTTTAAGCGTTCGAAGTGTCCATTGCTTATGACGGCAGCTTCTAGGAGCCGCAGCTAGACAAGAAAAGCGGAGGCGACTGATCAGAAGCGGACGCATAAGCAAGGGACCGAAAAACACCTCTCCAATTCGGAAAAGGTGTTTTTCTTTTTTACGTAAAGAATGTATAATAGATGAAGTTAATAAATCGTTGAGTTTTGTATTCCCTATTGATTATAATATACTTAACAATAAAGCAATTATAAAAATAGAGACATACTTGTTCGAATTGGATAAGGGGGAACTAAGCTTGAGTTTGAAATTAATAAATATTGGATTTGGCAATGTAGTTTCTGCAAATCGAATTATTTCGATTGTATCACCAGAATCTGCACCAATTAAACGGATTATTACCGTTGCAAGGGAAAATAATAAATTAGTTGATGCAACTTATGGAAGACGCACGAGGGCTGTAATAATTACAGACAGTGACCATGTTGTATTGTCTGCTGTGCAACCGGAAACAGTTGGCCAGCGTGTATTAAGTCATGAAGAGGTTTCAGACGAATAATAGGAGGTACTGCTTTGATTGATCAGAAAGGGATATTATTTATTCTTTCCGGTCCGTCTGGAGTTGGAAAAGGGACGGTTCGAAAAGAACTTTTTGACCAGGATACCGATTTGAAATATTCGATATCTATGACAACAAGGGATATGCGGCCAGGTGAAAGAGATGGAATTGATTATTTTTATAAAACAAACGAAGAATTTGAAAGATTAATTAAGCAAAATCAACTGTTAGAATATGCGAAATATGTTAATAATTACTATGGAACGCCACGCGCATATGTAGAAGAAACGTTGGCGGAAGGTCACGATGTTTTTCTTGAAATTGAAGTGCAGGGGGCATTACAGGTTCGGGAAAACTTTCCGGAAGGTGTTTTTATATTTCTGTTCCCACCTAGCTTGGATGAACTTAAAACACGAATTGTAAATCGTGGTACAGAGACACAGGAGCTTGTTTTAAACCGTCTTCGTGAAGCAAGAAAAGAAATTGAAATGATGGATGCCTATGATTATGTGGTCGTTAATGATCGAGTTGAACATGCCGTAGAAAAAGTAAAGTCTATTATTCAAAGTGAACATTGCAAGCGCGAACGAATCGAAAAACAATACAAACAACTATTGGAGGATGAAAACTTATGATGCTTGAACCGTCAATCGATAAGCTGCAGGACAAAATTAATTCAAAATACACACTGGTAACGCTATCTGCAAGGCGTGCAAGACAAATGCTTGATACAAATTCGGTGTTAATTGAAGATCCAAAGTCATATAAGCCTGTAGGTATGGCCTTAGAAGAAGTACTTGCTGACAAATTGTATGTTACAGAGAAGTAAAAATTGGAACCCCTCGCCAGACCGCGAGGGGTTTTGATTATTTCACCTAAGGAAAGTATTAAGATATTAAGATTTAAAGGACTTAAGTATAAAAAAATCTAAGGATTTCGCCATTAGTTCTTGGCGGTAAGCCAAGATTATTTAATATTTAGCAATATGCCTAATATATGGTATAAATGAGAGAAGAAATAGTAATAAAAGGGGCTTGAGAAATGATTGAAAATAAAAATGTTCTATTAGGCGTCTCTGGGGGCATTGCTGCATACAAAGCCTGTGCATTAACTAGTAAGCTAACTCAGGCGGGAGCCAGCGTTCGTGTAATGATGACGCAAAATGCCCAAAAATTTGTTTCTCCACTAACATTTCAGGCTTTATCAAGAAATCCTGTATATACAGATACCTTCGATGAAAAGAATCCCCAGAAAATAGCACACATTGATGTAGCGGACTGGGCTGAAATTGCTATTGTCGCCCCTGCAACTGCCAATACAATAGGAAAGCTGGCAAATGGTATAGCGGACGATATGTTATCGACAACATTATTAGCTACCCAAGCAGATGTTTATATAGCCCCGGCAATGAATGTTCATATGTACGGCAATCCCGCAGTAATTAAAAATATGAAGCAACTAGAGGAATGGAATTATCATTTTATTGAACCCGGTGCAGGATTTTTGGCGTGTGGCTATGTTGGTAAGGGACGACTGGAAGAGCCGGAATCTATTATTGAAACAGTTAGTCTTCATCAAGAACAAACTGGGATAAAGGGCAACCTTGACGGGAAAAAGGTGCTGATTTCCGCTGGACCAACTCAGGAAAAGATTGATCCTGTACGTTTCTTTACAAACCGTTCGACAGGGAAAATGGGCTTTGCACTGGCGGAAGCTGCAGCCGAATTAGGGGCTGATGTGACGTTGGTTGCGGGTCCAGTAAGTCTTGAGACCACCCTTTCCTCAATAAAGCGAATTGACGTCATTACCGCAGAGGAAATGTATCAAGCGATGCATAATCATTTTTCGTTCAACGATATCGTTATAAAAGCGGCTGCTGTTGCCGATTATCGCCCCAAACACACATATGTTGAAAAAATGAAAAAACAGCCAGGAGAATGGAATGTTGAAATGGAAAGAACACAGGATATTTTGCAGACATTGGGAGAAGAAAAAGACCAGCAGTTCTTAGTTGGATTTGCTGCTGAAACTGCCAATCCATTAGAATATGGTCTGAAAAAGCTGGCAAAGAAAAAACTGAACGCAATTATTATTAATAATGTTTCAGCACATGGCGCTGGTTTTGGTGCTGACACAAATATAGCAACGTATGTAAATACATCTGGTCAGCCGGAAGAAATTTCATTGACCTCAAAAAGAGATATGGCATTTCAAGTTTTTGCCAAAATTGACCGTGATATGAAGGATGAAAAATTGTGAGTGTAGCTAAGGTAATCGTGGATGTTCCAGCAAAACAAATTAATCAAACCTTTGATTATTCAATTCCAAGTAAATTAGAACATGTAATTACCCCGGGAATGAGAGTAACGGTGCCTTTTGGTCCCCGAAAAGTTATGGGTTTCGTTTTGCAAATTGTGCCGGAATCATCATTTGCTAAGTTAAAGTCTATCACGGATGTACTTGATTTAACCCCAGTCCTCACTGATGAACTACTGAAATTAGGCCAATGGCTAGCGGAGGAGACAATAAGCCTGTATATTACAGCTTATCAGGTAATGCTACCTCAGGCTTTAAAATCACAATATAAAAAGGAACTCGTACGACTGACTGATGGGGAACTGACACCCGATTTGGAGTCACTCTTCGCTGGACGTGATGTTGTTACGTATGAAGAATTTACACAATCTATGATTCCATATCATCAGCTTTTAAAAGCGATTCATCGTGGAGATATTCAAGTAGATTATTTGGTGAAATCCAGAATCACAAAAAAAACTGAAACGATGATTAAGCCGGCAATTGCTAATCATTTGCTCGAAGAAGCCTATCTCGATATGCCAAAGCAAGCAAAAAAACAGCGGGAATTACTGACTTATTTTATTCAAAACCCTGAAGCAATTAAAAAGAAACAATTGATGTCTAAAGTAAATACAAGTGCATCCACTGTTAAAACATTATTGCAGAAGGGTCTATTGACCTCTAATAAATTAGAAGTGTACCGAAATCCATATAATGATAACGCGATTCAGCGTACTGCATCATTACCGTTAACTATCCAGCAGGAGCAGGCTATTATACCAATTAAGCAAGCAATTGCTGAAAAGATCCATGATGTATTTTTACTGCATGGTGTTACAGGCAGCGGAAAAACGGAAATTTATCTTCAGGCTATTGAAGATGTGATTAAAGAGGGGAAAGAAGCGATTGTACTTGTTCCAGAAATATCGCTTACGCCACAAATGGTTCATCGGTTTAAAGGCAGATTTGGCAGCGATGTAGCTGTTATGCACAGTGCATTATCCAGCGGGGAAAAATATGATGAATGGCGTAAGATTTACCGGAAAGAGGTTAAGGTGGTAGTTGGGGCAAGATCGGCGATATTTGCTCCATTCGAAAATCTTGGGATTATTATTATTGACGAGGAACATGAAACAAGTTACAAGCAGGAGGATCAACCAAGATACCATGCACGAGATGTAGCGATTGAAAGAGGCAAAAATCATCAATGTCCAGTAATCTTAGGAAGTGCCACTCCGACACTTGAAAGTTACGCCAGGGCCAATAAAGATGTTTACAAATTGGCGACATTAAGTAAGCGGACAAATGAAAAGGATATGCCGGAAGTCGAAATTGTGGATATGCGAAATGAGCTGCATCAGGGTAACAGAACCATGTTTTCCAGGAAATTAAAAGAAAAGATAGAAGCATGCCTGCAAAAGAAAGAACAGGTAGTGCTGATGTTAAACAGACGTGGTTATTCAACATTTGTAATGTGCCGGGATTGTGGCCACGTGAAGGAGTGTCCTCATTGTGATATTGCACTCACTTATCATAAAAATTCTAATCGGCTGAAGTGCCATTATTGTTCTTATGAAGAGCCTATGCCAACGGTATGTCCTGAATGTTCCAGTGATTTGATCCGCTATTTTGGAACAGGTACACAACGGGTAGAAGAGGCATTAACACAGTTAATTCCGGAAGCAAGTATTATTCGTATGGATGTTGATACAACAAGAAGAAAAGGTGCCCACGAAAAACTGTTAAATAAATTTGGAAGAGGGGAAGCAGATATACTATTAGGGACACAAATGATTGCCAAGGGGTTAGACTTTGAGAATGTAACGTTGGTTGGTGTATTAACTGCGGATTCTATGTTGCATTTACCCGACTTTCGTTCATCAGAAAAAACCTTCCAGTTGCTAACCCAGGTTAGTGGACGAGCAGGCCGACATGAACTACCTGGAGAGGTAATTGTACAAACATACACGCCAGATCATTATAGTATCGAGCTTGCAAGTACGTACAATTTCACTGATTTTTATTTAAAGGAAATGGCAATGCGGAAAACATTCCACTACCCGCCATACGTTTTTCTTGCATTGATCACTGTTTCCCATCCTAATCAGGTGAAGGTAGTACAAACAACCCAAAAAATTGTTCAGTCTTTATTAGCTTCAGTAAAGGAAGATACCATTATTTTAGGACCGACACCATCACCTATGGCACGAATCAAAGATAGGTATCGTTACCAGTGTATGGTAAAATACAAAAATGAACCCAATTTACGCAACATAATACGAAATATTGTAAATCAATTTGATGATGATATACAAAAGGATGACTTATTAATAGCGGTGGATATGCAACCATATCAAATGATGTAGCTAACGAATAGATCACCAGGTATTTTAGATTAGAGAGAAAGTAGGTTACCAGTATGAAAAAAATTGTATTTATGGGAACACCCGACTTTTCTGTGCCGATTTTACGCTCTCTTGTTGAGGATGGCTATAATATCGCATTAGTCGTTACACAACCAGACCGTCCTAAAGGAAGAAAAAAAATTATGACGCCTCCACCAGTTAAGTTGGAAGCAATCAACCATAACATTCCGGTTTTTCAACCGGAAAAATTGGCAGATAACTACCAGGAAATTATAGATTTACAGCCAGATATAATCGTAACAGCCGCCTATGGTCAACTGTTGCCTAAACCGTTATTAACAAAACCAGAATTCGGTTGTATAAATGTGCACGCTTCCTTATTGCCTGAACTGCGCGGCGGGGCGCCAATCCACCATGCGATTTTGCAAGGTAAAACAGATACGGGAATAACGATTATGTATATGGTGGAAAAACTTGATGCAGGAGATATTTTAACACAAGAAAAAGTTGCAATAACAGACAATGATAATGTTGGAACAATGCACGATAAACTAGCAAAAACGGGGGCGGATTTACTTCTTAATACATTGCCAAGGCTGTTCAGAAATGAAATCATCCCTGTTCAGCAGGATCATGAGAAATCTACCTTTGCAAGCAACATAAAACGAGAACAGGAGATTATAAATTGGAATCGAAGCAACAAAGAAATCTACAACCAAATACGGGGACTTTATCCATGGCCAGTTGCTTTCACATTCTACCAAGGCAAACCAATGAAAATCTGGTCGGCAGAATTGGATAATAATGAATATAACGGAGTTCCTGGTGAAATAGTAGATAGTATAAATAAAGAGTCCCTAGTAGTTGTATGTGGAAATAAACAGGCAGTGAAACTGACAGAAATACAAGTGGCCGGAAAAAAAAGGATGACGGTGAAGGCTTTTCTGCTAGGCTCACCAGATCGATTACAAGTTGGAACAAAATTGGGTGGTACACTTGACTAGTATATTGCGAGAGACGGTTCTGGACTTATTGCTACGCATCGACAGCGACAGTGGGTTCAGTCATCTGCTAATTGATCATGAAATTAAATCACATCGGATTCCGGAACGTGATGCTGGATTGTTGACGGAAATGGTTTATGGTACCTTGCAACGAAAACTGACGTTAGACTACTATCTTGAACCATACCTTAGTACAGGTAAAAAAATAAAGCCATGGGTTAGAATGTTACTTCGAATGTCTGTCTATCAAATGGCTTATCTAGATAAAGTGCCTGACCATGCCATTATTCACGAAGCTGTAGAAATCGCTAAGCAAAGAGGCCATAGAGGAATTGCAGCATTAGTTAATGGGGTATTACGAAATATTCAGCGCAAGGGGCTAACAGAAACTTCCAACATTCACGAGATGTCAAAAAGGATATCCATTGAAACCAGTCACCCAGAATGGCTTGTGAATCGTTGGATTGATATGTATGGTATAGAAACAACAAAGCAAATGTGTGAGGCTAATCTAACTCGAAAGGGAACCTCTGTACGTGTTCAGCCAATGAAAATTAGCAGAGATGGGGCAATAAGCAGATTGCAAGAACAAGGTTTTGATGTTCAGGAATCTGCATTCTCAGCACAAGGAATAGTAATAACCAAAGGGAATATTTTAAAGACTGATCTATTTAAAGAGGGATATGTTACTGTTCAGGATCAGAGTTCCATGCTTGTCGGTGAAATACTTGACCTTAAAAGTAATATGACGGTACTTGATGCATGCAGTGCTCCTGGTGGAAAAGTGACGCATATTGCTGAAAAAATGAATGATACAGGGAAAATTTATGCTTATGATTTACATGTGAAAAAAGCAAAGTCAATTATGGATAAGGCTAAAAACCTGGACTTAACGATTATTGACGCAAAGCAAAACGATGCACGTAAATTACAGGATGTACATAAAGAAGGAAGCTTTGATCGCATTTTAATTGATGCCCCATGTTCAGGTCTAGGTGTCATACGGGGCAAGCCAGAAATTAAGTATAATAAACAAGCAACGGATATTAAGAAGTTAGCACAAATTCAATTTGATATTCTCCATGAAGTTGCACCATTATTAAAGCAAAATGGCCGGTTAATGTATACAACGTGTACGGTTGATAAAGAGGAGAATAATCGGGTCGTAACAAGGTTCTTGGCTAGTCATCCGGAGTATACAGTAGATCAGGCGTTTTTTGAGGAATTACCTGATTTTCTTGCAGATAGTGAAGGTATCTCAGATGAAGGGTTACAATTATTTCCATATACATTTCAGACGGACGGTTTTTTTCTTACCCGATTCATTAAAAAATAATAGTAGTTCCACTATTAATAGGATTCATGTAATAATAGAAACGGAAGTTGTTTCGGATTTTCTTACTAGAAGATAGGAAAGTATGGCAAAATGCTTTTCTAAAGGGGTGAAAGAATGAAAGGGCAATTTATAACCGATAAAGGTCGTGTTAGAAATCACAACGAAGATGCCGGTGGATTATTTTTAAATCAAGCCAATCAATATCTGTCAGTGATTGCAGATGGGATGGGAGGGCATCAGGCAGGCGATGTAGCAAGTCAAATGGCAACTTCAATCATTGAAAAAGAATGGCCTGAATGTCATGAAATAAACAATCCCGAGGATGCGGAAGCATGGCTAAAAAAAATAATACACCAAGTAAACGTAGAAATTTACAAGAAATCCATTAGTCAAAAGGAATGCCAAGGAATGGGAACGACCATTGTAATAACTATATGCACAGAAGACTTTATTACTGTGGCACATATTGGTGACAGTAGATGTTATTTGAGCAATGAGGATGGTTTCAGTCAAGTTACAGACGACCATTCGTTGGTAAACGAACTTGTTAGATCTGGACAGATAACACATGAAGACGCCGAACATCACCCCAGAAAAAATGTATTATTAAAGGCTTTAGGAACTGAAGAAGTTATTTACCCGGATATTCGAACCATTTCCTGGGAACAAGGAAACATGATTTTACTTTGTTCAGATGGTTTATCGAATAAAGTTCCGGATAATGAATTAAAAGAAATGTTGGAAAATGATGAAAGTCTCGACTCCAAAGCTAAAGGGTTAATCATGTTAGCAAATGAACGTGGGGGCGAAGATAATATTTCGCTTGTGATTGTACATCATGAATTACAAACGAGAGTAGGTGAACCTTCGTGTTAAATGGTCGCCTTTTAAATGAGCGCTACAAGATTAAAAATACAATTGGCGGCGGAGGAATGGCCAATGTATATTTAGCAAGAGATATCATTTTAGAACGTGATGTAGCGCTAAAGGTCCTCAGGCTGGAATATGCGAATGATGATGAATTTATCGCTCGTTTTGATCGGGAAGCTCAATCAGCGACAAGCTTATCCCACCCGAACATTGTTAACATTTTTGATGTGGGTGAAGAGGACCATATACTGTATATGGTCATGGAATATGTGGATGGGATGACATTAAAAGAATATATTCAAAAATATGGACCGATTAATGTCGATGAAGCTTTAGACATTATGAAACAAATTAGTTCGGCAATTGGTCATGCCCATGCAAATAATATTGTACATAGGGACATCAAACCCCAAAATATTTTAATAGATTCGTACGGACAGGTAAAGGTAACTGATTTTGGTATAGCAGTTGCTTTAAGTGCTACCGCATTAACACAAACAAATTCAATCCTCGGTTCTGTTCATTATTTGTCGCCCGAACAGGCTCGTGGTGGAATGGCTACCAAAAAATCAGATATTTATTCGCTTGGAATTGTATTATTCGAATTGTTGACAGCCCGACTGCCTTTTTCCGGACAATCGCCTGTTTCTATTGCATTGAAACATCTTCAAACGGATACTCCTTCTGTTAGAAGGTTTAATCAGGATGTTCCGCAAAGTGTTGAAAATATTGTATTAAAGGCCACGTCCAAGGATCCTTTTAATCGTTATGAAACGGTGTATGATATGGAAGATGCACTATCAACTGCGTTAGATCCAGATAAATTAAATGAAGCCAAGTTTGTTCCGCCCATGGGGGTGGGGGAGGAGACGAAGGCAATACCGATTATTACCGATAATCAGATCCATGATAACAACCAAAACACGATTGTTCATCAAACGAATGGTGCGACCAAGTCTTATGCAGGAGACAATAACGGGGAACCAACTGAAAAGAAAAAGCCGAAAAAGAAGAAGAAAAAAGATAAAAAGAAAAATAAAAAGAATGGTAAAAAGAAAAAAGTATTATGGATTACCATTATTTTGTTTATATTATTAGCTTCCGGCGTTGCAGCATTATTCATTGTGCCAAAGCTTCTGCAACCTGGTGACGTGGTGATTCCAGACGTTAAAGGGATGGAATACGAAAAGGCAGTAGACAAACTACAAAAATTAAATCTGAAAACGGACCGGGAAAAGGCTTTTTCAGATGATGTGGAAAAGGGCTATGTAATAAGTACCGATCCATCGACCGATAGTGAGGTAAAAGAAGAGTCAACAGTTACTCTAGTTGTCAGTGAGGGCAAAGAAACCGTAGCTTTTGATGATTATGTGGGTAGGGATTACAGTCAGATTAAAAAGCTTTTAGAGGATAAGGGGTTTGATGTAAAGGCATATGAAAAGACATCCGAGGCAACACCTGGGGAAATTGTATCACAAATCCAGCCATCCCCCGATTCTGAGGTAGTACCGAGTGAAACAACCGTAATTTTTGAAATCAGCAGTGGGCCTGAACTAATTACATTAAACAACCTGCAAGGCATGACACAGGATGAGGCAGTTGGGTATCTTGAGGAACAGGGTCTTGTTGCGAACATAATTGAGGAGTATTCGGAAAGTACTACGGAAGGGGAAGTAACACGACAGGAACCCGAATCAGGTGCAGAACTTGAAGAGGGAGAAACAGTAAATGTTTATGTTTCAAAAGGACCAGAGGAAAAACCGCCTGTCTCCCACACAGTGACATTTACTGTACCATACAATCCTGATTTGCCACCAGATGAGGGTAACAAGGGGCCGGATGATTCTAAAAAGGATAAGAAAGATAAAAAAAATAAACAAGAAAATCAAGATAATCCTGTTGAACAAAATGTAAAAATTTATATAAAAGATGTAGATCATTCGATTTCAGAGGTTTATAAAGAAGAAACAATCACTGAAGATAAGGAATATACCATTACATTAACTATTGCACCAAATCAAACTGCCGAGTATAAAGTACTGCGCGATGGTGATATAGTAATAAATAAAACAGTCCCGTATGAAGAAGGTGAATAAATGACTGAAGGCAGAATTATTAAGGCATTAAGCGGGTTCTACTATGTTCAAGCAGATGAGGGTGTATACCAATGCAGGGGAAGAGGTTTATTTCGGAATAAGAAAATCACCCCGCTTGTCGGAGACTTTGTTGAATTTGATAAAAGAGATGACATGGAAGGATATCTGATTGACATAAAGCCGAGGAGCAACGAATTAGTTCGGCCTCCCATTTCGAATGTGGACCGTGCATTTATAATAAGTTCTGCGGTAGAGCCATCGTTCAGCACGTTGCTGTTAGATCGGTTTTTAGTGCTAATCGAATCGAAGGATATTGAACCGATTGTTATTATCTCAAAAATGGACGTTTTAGCTAAGGAGGAAAGGGAAAGAATCGACGGTCTGGCTAAAACATATCGTAACATCGGCTACAAGGTTGAACAGGTATCATCTAAAGAGCCATTTGAAATTCAAGGAATAGAAGCATATTTTCATGATGGTGTATCTGTTATTGCAGGGCAATCGGGAGTTGGAAAGTCATCCCTTTTAAATGCGCTTAAACCAGAATTGCAAATAAAAACGAACGATATTTCAAAAAGTCTTGGACGTGGAAAGCATACAACCCGACATGTTGAGCTAGTTCAATTATTCGGTGGTTTAGTTGCGGATACCCCTGGGTTTAGTGCACTGGAATTCAATGAAATTGATTTAGAGGATTTGGGAGAATACTTTCCGGAAATAAGAGAACGAAAAAGCAATTGTAAATTCCGTGGCTGTATGCATCGAAAAGAGCCAAAATGTGCTGTGAAAGAAGCTGTTGATCATGGCGAAATTTCACAGTTTCGCTACAATCACTATTTAGCCTTTCACGAGGAAATTCAATCAAGAAAGCCGAGGTATTAAAAATGACCAAAATAGCACCTTCAATCCTTTCAGCTGACTTTTCAAAACTAGGACAGGAAATTAAAGATGTTGAACAAGGCGGAGCAGACTATATTCATGTTGATGTTATGGATGGAAACTTTGTTCCGAACATAACTATTGGACCATTAATTGTCCAGGCAATAAAACCCATTACACGTTTACCGCTTGATGTCCATTTAATGATTGAGAACCCGGACAATTATATTCAGGCATTTGCTGAAGCAGGTGCATCCATTATTACGGTACATCAGGAAGCTACGAAACATCTTCATAGAACCATTCAACTGATAAAGAGCCAGAATGTGAAAGCAGGTGTCGTCATAAATCCAGCTACACCAGCATATATGATTAAGGAAATCCTACCTGAAGTTGATTTGGTTTTATTAATGACCGTTAATCCAGGATTCGGTGGCCAATCATTTATTTCTAGTGTTGTTCCTAAAATAAAACAAATTGCCAAATGGCGGGGAGAGCTTGGACTTAGCTTTGAAATAGAAATTGATGGCGGAGTAAATAAGGAGACAGCCAGCACGTGTGTAGAAGCTGGTGCAGATGTGCTTGTGGCAGGAAGTGCTGTTTATAATAAATCCGATCGAAAGCAGGCAATAGAAGCTATTAGAGAAGCAAGCCGACAACCGGAGTAGTATTATGACAACGATTGGCATCGTAGCAAATGGACCAGAGGAATTAATTCCAAGTTTAAAACATTATCAAGACAACGTCGATGTGTGGATCGGTGCAGATCGAGGCTCGCTAACGTTATTATCAAATCAAATCAGACCTGATTACGCACTTGGGGATTTTGATTCTATTAATCAACAGGAACAAATAAGAATAGAAAAGGAATCAAAATACTTTTTAAAATTCAATGTGGAGAAGGATCAAACGGATTTGGAAATTGCCATCGATAAGGCTCTTGAACTTAAAGGTGAGAGGATATATTTCTTTGGAGTTACTGGTGGTAGATTAGATCACGGTTTGGTTAATATTCAATCGTTATATGTACTTTTAAAGCAAGAATGTTCTGGAATAATTATTGATAAATCAAATTGTGTAGAATTATTTACTCCAGGTTCATATCGCATTAATAGTGAAAAAGAATTTCCAAACATTTCATTTGTACCTTTCTCGCAGCACGTTTCAGGCTTGTCACTAAAGGGATTTTACTATCCATTACAGAATTATAATTTAACGTGGGGCTCAACCAGATGCATTTCAAACAAGCTTCTTTTAAATAATGGTACTTTTTCTTTTGATAAAGGCATATTATTACTTATAAAGAGTCGTGATGGGTAGGAAATAAACGATTCCAATTCTAGCTTTGTTTGTTAATGGAGGAGGGGGAACTCATGAAATTTTATACTATTAAGCTCCCAAGATTTATTGGTGGATGTGTTAGGGTAGTGATTGGTATGTTTAAAAAGGATAAATAATTCATTAGCTTTTGTCATTTGACAAAAGCTTATTTTTTTTAGACAAGTTAAAAGATCATAGTAAAAAAGCACCCATACTATTCGGGTGCTTTTCCAAACATTTACTAATGTTAAGTCGTAAGTTAAAGGTATATTATACGCGCTCTACTTTACCTGACTTAAGTGCGCGAGCAGAAACATAAACTTTTTTAGGTTTGCCGTCTACCATAATACGTACTTTTTGTACATTAGCTTTCCAATTACGCTTGCTGGAATTCATAGCGTGAGAACGTTGATTTCCACTGTGAGTTTTACGTCCAGTTACAACACATTTTCTAGCCATGTTAATCCCTCCTACTCATCCATGTGTCATTTTACTACTTATATAATCTATCACATCAACACCAATAACGCAATGAAAAAAAGCGACCTGAACCAATCTATCGCACGTATCAAGATAAATACCTTGACAGAATGAAGATTTTCGTCCATTGTAAAAGGGATTTATGTGTGAAAGTATGTGTACTTTTAAAAAATGTATGTTTATAGTAGAATAACCTTATCAATAATGGGTATTAAAGGAGGATAAGAATGTCCATTGAACTTAATACAAATGATGGCCAAGTAACAATCACAAATGATGTCATTGCAACAATAGCGGGTGGTGCAGCTGTTGAGTGTTACGGAATTGTAGGGATGGCTTCTAAAAATCAAATTAAAGATGGAATCTCAGAAATTTTGCGTAAAGAAAATTTTGCACGGGGTGTGTTAGTGCGTCAGGAAAACGACCACCTTCATATTGATATGTATATCATTGTTAGTTATGGAACAAAAATATCTGAAGTGGCACATAATGTGCAATCACAAGTTAAATATACATTGCATAAATCATTAGGACTATCCATCGACTCAGTTAATATTTATATTCAAGGTGTGCGAGTAGAAAAAGAATAAAACGTCGGCTATTTGTAGTGAAAGAGGAGGAAATATAGTGACAGTACGAACGCTTGACGGCATCGTTTTTTCGCAAATGGTACGCTCTGGTGCTCACCATTTAACAAACAATGCCAAAAAGATTGACGCTCTAAATGTATTCCCGGTCCCGGATGGAGATACAGGTACAAATATGAATTTATCTATGACTTCAGGAGCGAATGAAGTAAAGAAAATGGATAGTTCTAATATATCTGAAGTTGCCCTGGCATTTTCCAAAGGCTTATTAATGGGTGCACGAGGTAATTCTGGTGTTATATTATCGCAGATATTCCGTGGCTTTGCCAAAGGGATGGATAAGAAAAAGATGCTTACGGCTAAAGATTTAGCCCAGGCTTTCGATACAGGTGTTTCTACTGCCTATAAAGCTGTTATGAAACCGGTTGAAGGTACTATATTGACTGTAATAAAGGATTCTGCAAAGGTTGCAGTTGAAGAAGCGGAAAGTGAAAATGATGTAATCGCTTTAATGGAAAAAGTATTGCTTGAAGCAAAAGCATCGTTAACACGTACACCTGATCTTTTACCTGTTTTAAAGGAAGTAGGTGTAGTTGATTCAGGTGGACAAGGGCTGGTTACTATTTTCGAGGGATTCCTGGCTGCGCTTAAAGGTGAGGAACTTCCTGAAGGGGTAACGTCTGAAATGGAAGAAATGGTGAATGCTGAGCACCACAAAATTGCACAGGATTTCATGGAAACAAGTGAAATAGAATTTGGTTACTGCACGGAATTTATGGTTAAATTCGAGGATAAAAAAACAAAGGAAAATCCATTTGATGAGGAAACATTTCGTAATCAACTAAATGAGTTAGGTGATTCCTTGTTAGTTGTTTCAGATGAAGATGTTGTGAAAGTACATGTTCACGCCGAATATCCTGGTAAGGCTATGACACTAGGTCAGCGTTATGGCAGCCTGATTAATATGAAAGTTGAAAATATGCGTGAACAGCATACTGCGATTATCGGGGATCAACAAAAGCAGGCAACCAAAACAGAAAAGGTTCCATATGCGATTGTCACGGTTGCGATGGGGAAAGGTCTTAAATCATTACTGGAAAGCCTTGGCGCATCAGTTGTAATTGAAGGCGGACAAACAATGAACCCAAGTACAAAGGAACTTTCAGACGCAATCATGGAAGCAAATGCAGAAAATGTACTTATCCTTCCAAATAATAAAAATATCATAATGGCAGCTGAACAAGCTGCAGATCTTGCAGAGGTTAAGGCAGTCGTAGTTCCATCAAAAACAATCCCACAGGGAATAAGTGCAATGCTGGCTTTCCATCCGGAATCAGATATTGAGGAAAATAGAGCCGTCATGCACGATGCCTGTGGACAGGTGAAAACTGGACAGGTTACCTATGCAGTTCGTGATACACAGATTGATGGAATTACTATCGATAATGGGAATTTTATGGGAATTGCAGATGGCAAAATTACAGCAACTCATCCAACTAGGATGGAAACAGTGAAATTGTTGTTAAAAGAAATGATTACGGAAGAAGATGAAATTCTAACAATTCTCCAAGGTGAAGATGCAAGTGATAAGGAAGTAGAAGAACTTGTAAACCATGTTGAGGAATCGTATGAAGATATGGAAGTTGAGGTTCACAAAGGGAATCAACCAATTTATTCATATATTTTATCTGTTGAATAATGGGATCAAAAACATAAAAAAGCGAAGAGCTTTAACTCTTTGCTTTTTTGGTATCATTAAAAGGAGAAAATATCCTTAAGATGACCACGTATTGTTCCTAACGCAACCTTTACTTGCGTTTTATCTTTGGCATCGGCAGACTCTTTAAGCACCTCCAGTTCAACGTTTATTCCTTCGTATTCTGCCTCATCCCCCAAAAGCTGCAGTTTCCATTCCTTTTCTTTATACATGTTGCTGAGCTTTTTTACGCCTTCCTTCGTTTGCTTCCAATTAGAGTGGGAAACCGACTCGTTAATATCATTAATTTTTTCATAAAACACATTTTCAGATTTACAACCTCCTAACACCAACAAACTAATTAACAAACAAATCAATATAGGCAATTTTGTAAACTTCATCATAAAGATGCGCCCTCCTACATGTTTTCCCTTATCTTGTCCAATAATATAAAAGAATTTCATAAAAATAGTGGACGGAGGTAGAAATATGCCTGAGTTTTTATTGACTATAATTAGATCGGTTATAGCATTTATGTTATTAATGGTGATGACACGAATAATGGGTAAAAAACAGCTTTCCCAACTTACTTTCTTTGATTATTGTGTCGGAATCACAATTGGATCAATCGCCTCGGCACTGGCAATTGACCAAAACATTAAAATTTCCAATGGTATTGTTGGGCTAATTATATTAGGCGTTTTTCCAGTGTTGCTAGCTTACGGTGGGCTAAAGTCAATAAAGTTTCGCAAGATAACTGACGGAACCCCATCAATATTAATCGAAAACGGTAAAGTATTAGAAAGGAACTTATTTAAAAGTAAAGTAGCAATAGATGAACTGATGTTGTTTTTAAGGGAAAAAAATATATTCAAAGTAACTGATGTAGAAATGGCCATCCTCGAAACTAATGGACAATTAAGTGTCATGAAAAAGTCCGATCAACAACCATTAACACCTAAGCAACTAGGCTTGACAGTTAATGCTGAACATGGCCCAGCCATTGTAATCATGGACGGTAAACTAATGGATAAAAGTCTTTCATCACTTGGTTATTCTAAAGAATGGCTACTTGGAGAAATCGGGAAACAAGGCGCTTCTACATATGAGGATGTGTTTTTAGCGCAAATTGATTCCAATGGAAATGTGTTTGTTGATTTATATAACGACAACTTGCAACAACATAAGGTGAAACAAAAGCCGTTACTCGCAGCCTCACTTAAAAAGGTACAGGCTGACTTGGAAAGTTTTTCTCAGCAAACAAATAATCCTGAGGCCAAAAAAATGTACTCACAACAAGCTGCTAATCTACAGACAACGATCGAATCTATTCTGCCGTACTTGAAATAATGGAATAAGAAAAGCAGTGCCCTGTTAAAAAGCGGTTTGGTTTTTGGTAATTTTTTTACTGAAATAATGGGAGGGATGTGGCGTAGCTGCAGATATAAATTGGTCAAATTTCATGGTATAATGAATCAAATTGTATATTTAGCCTTATGGTGACTTTGTTAGAAGTTGAAAAGGGAAGTTGGTGAAAATCCAACGCGGTCCCGCCACTGTAATGAGGAGAATTCTTTTAATAACCACTATTTCAATCAGAAATGGGAAGGTGAAAAGGATTTGATGACTCAGGAGCCAGGAGACCTGCCATAAGGAAGTACATATTTTCCTACGGGTGATAGGAGGTTGTTACGTCATATAAATTCATGCTCTAATGAATGTTTATTTATGTAATCACTATCATCTTCTGCGAACAGGAGGTGATTTTTTATTGTTGAGGAGTGATGTTATGGAGAATTTAGTTCTTCCAAGTTCAAAAACAGTTCAGACACGATTGGTGCTCCCGCCGGATACCAATCATTTAGATTCTATTTTTGGTGGAAAAGTATTGGCATATATTGATGAAATTGCTGCATTGACAGCTATGAAGCATGCTAGTAGTGCAGTTGTTACCGCCTCAATTGATTCTGTGGATTTTCTTTCTTCCGCTAAAGTAGGAGACTCTTTAACATTGGAAGCGTATGTAACTTATACAGGAACTAGTTCGATGGAAGTCTATGTGAAAGTAACGGCGCATGATTTAATTAAGAATAAAGAAACATTAACAACGGAATCATTTCTAACAATGGTTGCTGTTAATAATGAGGGCAAACCTATTCCAGTTCCAAAAGTTTCACCACAAACTGATGAAGAAAAACAAATGTTTGCAACAGCACCTGCAAGAAGGGATAATAGAAAAAGACGTGCTTCTCTACGATAGTGGTTTGAGCCTGTCTTAAATGGTAACTTTTCTCATGGGAAATTAAAACAGCAAGCTTGATGACAAGCTCGCTGTTTTTTAATAGCCAATCATTTTCATGAAAAAGTCAAACAGGAATAATGATGATATGACCATTAAGGAAAAGGAAAGTTCCTTTTGTTTGCCCAGTGCAACTTTTACAATCGGATACGCAATGAATCCAAACGCCATTCCATCTGCAATACTATAAGTAAATGGAATCATGACGGCGACGAGAAATGCTGGTAATGCCTCCGACAAATCGTCAAGTGAAATGTGACGGATGTTTTGAGCCATAAGCACCCCAACAATAATCAGTATAGGACTGATAGCTGTATTTGGAATAAGGGATATCCACGGAATAATAAAAATAGTGGCGATAAATAATAGACTTGCCACCATGGCTGTTTTCCCTGTTTTCCCCTTAGATGCAATAATTGCCGCATTTTCTGCTGCCGAAACTGTTGGTGATGTTCCTAGGAATGCGCATGCAAGGGAAGAAAATGCCGTTACTTGATAAGCTTTTGTATATTTATCATCCTTTTTCAACATGTGTAACTGACCATGTAATAAACCCATATTTTCAAAGATGAGGATCATCGCCAGTGGAAATATTGCCAGCCAGAAAGAAAGATCCCCAATTGCTGAAAAAGAAGGAAAAAATACTAATTCCTTTACATGAACATTTACTGTAACAGCTTCCGTATCGAGAGTGCCAAATAAGTAGGCAATAAATGTTCCGCAAATCATCGTCACCAAAAAGTTCGCTGGTACATTTTTAATGAATAAAAATATTGCCAGAAATAATGTTAATAAACTTACAATTACCGTTGGTGAAGTGAAATCTCCAATTGCTATGATTGTATGATCTCCATTTATAACCAGCCCACTTTTTTCTAAACCAATTAAAATTAGGAAAAAGCCTAAGCCAACTGTAATTGCATGTTTTAACGAATTCGGTATTGCTTCTTTTAAAATTAATCCTAAACGACTAAATGCAGTAATTAGAAATAGTATAGATGCAATGATTACAACCGCTAATCCTTCTTGAAAGCTAAGTCCTGCCCCTTCTACGATTGAATAAGCAAATAATACGTTAATACCCATTCCTGGGATTAGGATTAATGGAAGTTTAGCATATAATCCCATTAATAGTGTTCCAAGAAAGCCTGCTAGAATCGTAGCGATCATACCGCTTTCAATGGAAATTCCAGTCTCGCTTAGGATAGACCCATTCACAGCTACGATATATACTGTGGTAAGATAACCAATTAGCCCAGCAATGATTTCCATTCGCCATTTACCTTTTGTTGGCATTTTGTTCGGATTGCTATTTCTATAAGGCACGTAATCTCCTCATATTTCCTTCTATCCCTCTCCCACCCGATTACAACTAAATATAATCCACAAGATAAAATTATAGATGGATGGGCTGGGGAAGTCAAATGACAAAACTAAAATTCTTTACGCCAAGGTTTCTATTAGGGTCGGTCATTCACTTTTATTAGAATTATGGTATAATTTGGATAATACCATTATAGGAACATATTGAATGGGGGAATTATTCGTTACCTTTTTTGGCAGGAAAGAAAGTATATCCCTATTTCTTTTTTCATAAGGCAACTAAGGAGTTCGCCCAAAGGCTTGGCGAATTCCGAGTTTTCTAAGAAACTTTTGACAGTACGTTAAGGTTAAGAGGGGGGAAGAAATGAGAAGGCCTGTTTACAAGGAAACTTATTGCAAGAATAACCAACAAAACAATAGCTCTTCTAATTGGTTTGACAGAGGACTGTTAGTTGGTATCTTAACTACTTTAGGATATTTTGTCGCCTATTCTTATCAAAAAGGATTTCTCTCTTATTTTGGTGTAGAAGAAGTGTTTCTTAGTCAATTGACGATATCTAATGTCATTCTTTCAATTTCAGTTGTAGGAAGTGGTGCATTCTTTGCTTTCGGAGCCTATAATAATTTGGAGCTAATGTTTAAACAATTCCCAGTAAGCCATAACCCAGTTTGGTTAATGTTTAATAGGGCAATACTTCCCCTATTTCTAGCCACACTTTTTTTTATAGGTTTTACTAAATATTGGATATTATATTTGTTATTGGTGTCACTAATATTATTTTATATTTTCGTATGTCCTATATTTCGCTATTGGGAAATAAAAGGGTACAAAAATAAATTAGGGGCAAGGATTGAAGAGTTGGAGGAAACTGGATTTAACAAAGAAAAAATCTTATTTAGATGGAACAACATTCTTTCCTTCAAAATAATTGTTTTAGTGATTTTTTTTTAATGTCTAATCATGTATCAGCTTTATATGGTTATTTTAATGCAAAAAATACTGATGAGTTTTTGGTATTTAAAAATAATTCCAAAGAAGATTTTGTTGTTATAGATAACATTGGTGATAAATTTATTACTGCCCCAATTGATTTAACTACAAATGAAATTGAAAAAAAATACCTGGTAATTGAGCAAAAGTCTGATATAGAAAACCCATTAATTTTTGAAAAGGTAAAAATTGAAGGTGGAATTAAGGTTAAGGATGGGGGATAGGCTTTTAGAAAAAAATGAATTACTGTTATAATTTGCAGGTAACTGCAATAGAAACAACTTTCTTCTTTAACCGTTTAGCAATTCCACTAATTTTTATTTCATTTAAAGGATAACTTTATAAAAATGCGACCTCGCCTTTATAATCATCATGTATTTACATTAATGTCAACATCGTAAAAACTCTTTTTTGAGGAAACAATGGACTTGGAAAGGTCCAATGCCTTTGATGTTTTTTTACGGTTAACCAAATAATAAAAAAGTTTTTTTTCATAATGTTCAACCATCATGTAATAACCTGTTTCACGAAAATGTGGAATCACTGTTTCTTCTAAATAATGATAATAATTGTCTTCTTGCTGTCGAATGGAGAAAATATGTAGTTGAAACAGGATATACCTTTCATCTTTTTTGTCAATTGCAAGTCTTAATCCATGTTGGATAAGATCTAGTAATTTTTCATCGGATAATAACTGACCTTTAAAACAAGAATTGATATATACATCTAATGTGGTTAAATATTGTTGATCATCTTCATTTATAAAACTCATTGCTTTATTGAATAAGCGTGAGGCCTCTTGATAATATCCTCTTCGCATATTTTCAAATCCTAGGTTGTGAAATAATTTTAACCTTCTTTGTTGATCATTACATGTATCACATAGTTGGATCAGCTTTCGGTACTTTTCAAGTGTGATTTTATAGTCGTGATGTTCCCTAGCATTTAGTTGTATTAACATAACCATTTCCGTATCAATGATTCGCAAAATATTTAATGTTTTTTGGAAATATTCAAGTGCTTTTGATGCAAAGTAATATGCTTGAATATTCGAATGCACCGAATGATGGGCTAACGCTAGGTGATAATAATATTCATCGTTATGATATTGCCCATTATCAATATTTTCCATAGTCGTGATGCACGCTTTAAATTGTCCTGTTAAAAAATAATAAATGCCGAATACGTGTTTCAATAAATTTTTTTCTTCAGGGGATAACATTGCTAATTGTCGTTTTTCGATATAGGTTATGATACTATATGCCTCTTTAACGTTATTAGTAAATAAGTAACACCGGGCAAGCAAGAGTTTATATAAATTAAGGTTTTCAGGTAGGTTAATTAAATCTTCATTTTCAATTTCTTCTTTTAATCGGAAAATTTCTTCCTTTTTTTGCATGACTAAAGCATCGAACCATTTTTCTAAAAGTACTTTTGTTTGTTGATAACGCTTAATTTCAGTTTTCATATTGATGCCTAGACGAACAGACAATAGTGATATGATTTCACTGGAATATTCTGTTATGCCACGTTCGATTTTACTTAAATGCGTTACGGAGCATATCCCTTGTCCCAACTTTTCCTGCGATATCCCAGATTTTTGACGATAATATTTAATAATTCTTCCTTCGATCATAATACACCTCATTGACATTGATAATTTTTTAGTTTAGTAGATGGAAAATTGTTTAGTTCGATTATACTATGAAATTACCCCAATACAAATAAACGTTACTTGTAGCCGCTTATTAATCTACGTTTTAGAAATACACAGTAACAATCCTCGATAACTTTTTAGGTGCCCTTTATTCTTATCAATTGTGACTTTGGTCGTCAATTTATTTATCACCGAATGTGGAAAGAAATTAGCGATATTATAAGCCCATTGAATGGAATATTTTAATGATAGTACTAAATAACTATTATAATATTTAGTATTATTTGAATAACCCCAATAGTAAGGACGGAGACTGTGGTGTAACATTATTATTAATTCAAGTTGCGCAAATATTTAGCGCTGCTTTCTACTAAGCTATTAGGTTGGCGATATTGATGGAACAAAGGAAAGTAGAGGTGATAGATTATTATTCGTTGGCATCATTAGAGAGAGAAATGTTGAATAAGTAGAATCAAACAGAAAGTAGGGAGAAAATGAACAAAACAAGCTGGACAAAAATTATGTCGATTGTTTTATCACTAGTTTTATTATTTAGTGCAATGCTGCCAATGAAGTCGTCAGCAGCAAAACAACCTAGTGGTATAAAGAATGCCGAAGAAGTATTGAGCAATCTTACAGATGCCGAGCGCCAATCCTTAAAAAAACTGGAGGCGGAGCCAGGGTTTACGATTCATCCTGATATCAACCTTACTAGCCCGGATCCTGTTCAGGTTATTATTGAATTTAAACAGGATCCAGCAAAAGTTGAACTAGCAAAAAAAGCAATGGAACGCAAAAAAGTTTCCCTTGCTGGAGCAAAAGAAAAGGTTGAAAAGGCACATCAAACATTTAAAGAGGAACTTAAAAACCTTAACTTCAAAAAAAATAGTAAAACAGAAAAAGCAAAAGTTAGTAAAGAGGATGTCCAAATTACAAGAGAATATCGCCATGCCTTTAATGGGGTAGCAATTACTTTGCCGGGGATTGCCGTTAAGGATTTATTGCAGATCGATGTGGTTGAACGGATCTGGAAGGACAATGAAGTAAGGATTGATCTTCCAAAGGTAAAGAAGATAGAACCAAAAATGGCGGATAGCATCCCGCAAATTGGGGTGGACAAGCTTCATGAAGAAGGCATTAAAGGAGAAGGAATTAGTGTTGGGGTAATTGATACGGGAATTGATTACAACCATCCTGATTTACAGGAGGCCTACGCTGGATATCGTAAACAAGAGGATGAGGACCCAAGTGCGGTGGATCCAGAGAATGTTAAAGGGTGGGATTTTGTCAATAACGATGCGAATCCAATGGAAACAACTTATCAGGAATGGAAAGCAACTGACCAGCCGGAAACCCATCCTGTTACTGGATCAAGTTACTATACCTCGCATGGTACACATGTATCAGGTACGATAGCAGGGCGACAAGATAATCCAGTTGACTATGCTGTGAAAGGTGTAGCGCCCCAGGTAGACTTGTATAGTTATAAAGTACTTGGACCCTATGGTATGGGTACAACAAATGCTATTCTTGCCGGCATTGATAAAGCAGTTAAAGATGAAATGGATGTGATCAATCTATCTCTAGGAACTGCTGTAAATGATCCTCTGTCCCCAACATCTGTAGCTGTGAATAATGCAATGCTTTCAGGTGTGGTGACTGTCGTAGCAGCAGGGAATGCCGGACCAGGAGAAAAAACTTTGGGATCCCCTGGGTCAGCAGCACTGCCGATTTCAGTTGGCGCAAGTGATGTTTCAGTTACGATTCCTACGTTCACTGCTAATTCGGAAGATCTTTCATTTACGGATGTCAAGCTGTTAGGGAAAAACTTCTCTGACAAACTAACAGACTTTCAAAATCAATCTTACCCTATTGTTTATGCAGGGCTTGGTAAAAGCACTGATTTTGAAGGAAAAGACCTGAAAGGGAAAATCGCTTTCATCCAGCGCGGAGAAATTACTTTTAATGAAAAAATTCAAAATGCAAAAAAGGCTGGAGCGAAAGCGGTCATTGTGTATAACAATGAAGAAGGTCAAATACCATTTTTTCTAGGGAACAGTACAACGTTTATCCCTTCATTTAGAATGTCAAAAGAAAATGGAGAACGTTTGAAATCATCACTTACTGAAGAAACAACGTTCACATTTGGAACATTAAGTAACACAAAAACTGAGGGAGACCACCTGGCTGACTTTAGTTCAAGAGGCCCTGCTGCTCAAAACTATGATATCAAACCAGATGTAGTTGCCCCAGGTGTAGCGATATTCTCCACTTATCCGGAGTATATCAATGATCCACAAGCGGGTATCAATTATGATACCGCGTATGCACGTATCTCAGGTACATCGATGGCATCGCCACATGTTGCAGGTACGGCAGCTTTAATTTTACAACAGCATCCGGACTATACTCCTTTTGATGTGAAATCCGCATTAATGAATACGACAGAGGATTTACAGGAGAACTATTCGGTCTATGAAGTAGGAGCCGGGCGCATTAACGCATATAACGCAGTCCATTCAGATGTATCAATTAAAGTTATCGATAAAACGAAGAATATAGAACGTGACCAAGTCGTTGAAATCAAAGAGGAAACCGGTTCTATCGGATTTGGAAATCACTTTTTTTCTAAGAAAAATGAAGCGATTGAAGACAGCAGGAAAGTCGTAATTGAAAACAATCATCCAGAGGATAAAACATTTAATATTGCAGTTGAATTCTTGCAAAATAATGAGAATAGCCAAAATGCCGGCGAGAATGGTGTTGAATTGGATGTACCAAATTCTGTAACAGTTTCGTCAGAACAATCGAAAGAAATTGAGCCGACGATTTATGTTCCAGCAAAAGCTGAGTTTGGTATATATGAAGGGTATATTCATATCACGAATAAAAATGATGGGAATGAAAACTACCAGATTCCATTTGCTATCCGCGTAACGGATAAAGGAATTGATTATGTAGAATTAGCAAGACCGGCAGTTCCTAATGAATGGAGCTACCATTCATTTTTAAGACCATTCATACCAGTGTTTTTTAAGTTGAAAAGTCCAATGGAAACGATTGATGTTATCGTAAAAGATGGCGAAACTGGTGAAGCTATTGGGTTGGTTGGAACAATGGATGCAAGTGGAATTGTGCCGGGTAGAGAACTAATGATATACCAAGGGTTTCAAGGGATCGTATACCCATTTACAGATGATCCTTCTGACCCCATTTCAGACGAATATGTAAAGTTACCTGAAGGTGATTACACGTTTGAAATGATTGCTCACGATGATCAGGGGAAAACGTATACGAAAGATAACGTTGTTCTTGTTGATAATACTCCAGCCGAAATAACATTTAATGATTTGAAACCAGGTATTCATGAAGTGGATCCGTCCATGTACACCGATGAAGACGGTTATCATGCCCTTTGGGTGCACACAAATGTATATGACTCAGCAATTGATGTATTAAATTCAAAAGGTTTGAATTATGATCAATCAGGAAATCTCGTTGCCTATTATCAAAATTCACCATTTCCAGGTGTACTTCCTGTTAATAGTGAAGGAGAAATGAAATTCGGATTACTACCGGAAGAACTGAAGAATGGTCCGGTCAATTTAGGACTTATGCCTGTTGATCTAGCAACAAATGCAGGTAAACAGGAAACCTTTTTATTCATCAAAAAAGGTGAGTCATATGGAGAGCCTATCTACACGAAAGATGAGGTGAGACTAGGTGAAACCATCACGATGACTTTGACGCTGAACAATGTCAAGGACTTTATGTCAGGCAAGTTCGATATTGATTATGATGACTCGGTCTATAAGTTCACTGATGTCAAGGTAAACGATGAAATGCAGCAAATGATCGAGAAAAAAGATTTAAATGTGAATATTGAAGAGCCAATCTTCGAAGATAACTTTCAAAGAACGGTCAAAATAGGAGCAACACTTTCAGGCAATGGTTTCAAAGGCATTGACGGTGATGTTAATTTCTTGGATGTCACGTTTAAAGTAGTCGACGATAACTATTATATGCAAAATGACAAACTGGATGTTAAAAACTTGACCTATCAAAAAATTGGAGAGACAGAACATACTACGATTCCAGTTCTTGCCTATGATACTTTCGCCTTTATATCAAAACATTCAACAGTGCAAGGATATATGTATCCAGAAGCTTTGCTAAATGATCAAGGCTGGTTACCGCGCTTGGACTACGCAGGCATGGGTGCAAACATATATGCTATTGGTCCGAATGGTAAAAAATATGAAGGTTCCATTGACGATCGTGCGTATTATACGTTCAGCGGATTACCGGTGTCTGAAGAACCATATAAGATTATTGCTGAATTCCCTGGTCATCTAGATAGTGTTTTAACATTAAAAGTTGCTGAAAATTTAAATGGCGAACTTGTTGGTCAAAATCTGACCGAGAATCTTGAGGTTAATTATGCTGGTGACATCAATGGTGACAATGTCATTGACATTCTTGATGTGATGCGTGTCGTTGCCCATTATGATAAGAAAAACAAAAAAGCGGACATTAACCAAGACGGAATTGTTGATGAAATGGATATTCGTTTTATTGAGAAGAACTTCTTAAGAATTGGTCCAAATGCTCGGGACAATGTAAAACCGAAAGAAAAGCTAGGTAGAAAAGGACTAGATGATTTCTTGAAATCCCTAGGCCTAGAACCAAGGAATTAATCCACTAAGGATAATGAAAGGGGTATTAGCGCACATCAGATGGTTGGCTAGTACCTCTTTACCAAAACTGACAAACACTGTCACATGTTTAGTTACAGGAGGGGAATCACTATAGCACAAAGTAAAATGATCAAAATGATATCGAAACTTTTGACGCTAATAGTGCGCCTCATGTTTATAGTCATACTAGTTTCTTTATTGCTTATTACCTACCAATCTATTAAGAATCCAGAGCGCCCACCATCATTATTCGGTTATCAACCATTTACGGTCTTATCAAATAGCATGGACCCGTATTTTAATACAGGCGATATGGTCATTATAAAAGAGACAAGCCCAGCCAACGTCAGCAAAGGTGATGTTATTACTTTTACAGATAAGACTGGTAAATATATTACACATAGAGTGATAGAAATAAAAAACCGAAATAGTCATCCTGTCTTCGTAACCAAAGGAGATAATAATAACGTAAAAGATGGTGAGATGGTAACTGGTGATCATATAGTGGGTAAACAAACTATTTTAATTCCGGGAGCAGGTTATTTAGTGGAGTTTGTTAGTGGTCCTATTGGTTTTATTCTACTCATTCTTCTACCTTTAGCCGGATATATTTTCCTGGAACTATTTGAGCGGGCGAAGAAGGGTAAAAAAAGGGATAAAACACGGGAACAACTACAAAATGAATAAATTCAAGGAGGAATGTAATTGATGAAAAAAGCAAAGAAATTTTTATTAGGTACAGCATTAGCGGGGACTTTAATAGCAACGGCCAGTTTAGGTACGTACTCTTGGTTCACATCCGAAACTGAAGCACAAGGGGAAATGGTTAATGGGGAATTGGAAATCAATAACAACAATGATGTAGAAACTCCAATTTTCTCCGGTGAAAAATTCACACCATCACAATTACAATATGGTAACTGGATTACCATCAAAAATACTGGAGACTTGAGTTCGCATTTAAAGGCAACCTATTCCCAATCTGTTGATAAGGCATCATTGGCAGAATATGAAGTTGGATACATGGCTATGAAGTACACAACGAAACCCGATCAGGATGTTTATGAACAATCTGAGATAAAACTGGCTAACTTATTTGAAGGAACAACCAATGAGAGAAGTTTTTCCAAACCGGGGATCCTTAATGGTGTAGAAATCGTGAGTGGTGTATTGACAGGGAAACAGGCAAACGCAATGATGAAGGCAGGTAATAAATCAGGAGGATTTACAATAGGTGATGGGGCACAGGGTGATCAATTTTGGAAATTGAGTCAAGGGCAATACATTGACATTATGTTTGGAATTAAACTTGGGGAAGGCGCAGGGAATGAATACCAAGGGGCACAGTATAATGGTATATTCAATGTTAAAGCAAAACAAACAGATGAAGGTTCAAAATACGAGAATGAGTAGAATTCATTTTTCGCGGAGAAGGGCAGGTCTTTCTTTGACTGCCTTTTTTCCTGTAAATGGAGACCCACCATTATGGAACTAAAAAAGCTGCGATTTTTATATGCTTTTTTGATCATCCTTTATTTGTTGATTTTTTCCATAATGAGGTATGATACATTTGCGTGGTTCACTTCCCAAAGCTCAGCTTCAGGTGAAATTACGAATGCAACAACATCTGATCTATTACAGATTAATGGGGAAATCCAATATGGGGAAAACTGTCAATTGAAAAGTTCAATTACGATAAAGAATATTTCAACGATTGATATTCCCCTTAGCATAGAACGAATTAGCAAAAATGGCGGAACAGATGAAATCAGTAAAACATTAAATCCAAATGAAAGTTTTACAAGTAACCCAAAAAATCCAGATAATCAACTTACTGACTGTACGACTAAACAAGTCATGTATCATCTAACTGCCCTACAGTCTTATGTCGATGAAGCTATCGTATTATCAGTGGAGCAAGAAAAAATAAAAAAACCAGTTGATCAGGGGGAAAAGGAAACGGCAAAAGACACAATTGGTGATAAGAAGGAAGGACATGGCTTATCCACCAAAAAGAAACTAGAAAAAGAAAAAATAAAAGGGGATACGACCAACTTAGCAGAAAATGAGCCAGGGCAGGCCAAGAAACCAGAAGTTGAAATCAAACAGCCAGAGGATGCAGCTAATCAACAAAAGGGGGATACTTTCGATAGAAACCCTAGCGGGAAACTCCAACCCGATACGGGAGAGGTAAATCAAATTCCTTTGGACAAAGGTGTGAAGAATGAGAAAGAAAAACAATAAGTCGAAGAAGCTCCTAAGCTTTCCATAACTATAAATCGTACTATTAATTAGGTAAAAATAAGGATCGCCATGATGCGATCCTTATTTTTCTTTTGTTTTGGCCATCAAAGCGAAAAATAAAATCAGTTATTGTTGAGCTTCGCCCTAATGCAGATGATTATTATAGAGGTTTTTGTTATAATTACAATAGATTCGTATGTTCTTAATTAATGTTTAGGGGTGGCAATAATGAAATATAATTCAGTTTTTGATATTATCGGTCCAGTTATGATTGGGCCATCAAGTTCACATACAGCTGGTGCAGCGAGGATTGGTAAAGCTGCCCGTAATTTATTTGGCGAAGAACCAACGTGGGCCAAAATTCATCTTTATGAATCATTTGCTAAAACGTATAAGGGTCATGGAACAGATTTTGCATTAGTTGGTGGATTACTAGGTTTTGAAACTGATGATTCGCGTATGAGTAACGCACTATCGATTGCAGAAGAACGTAATTTGTCTGTTGAATTTGTAGAGGAGAATGTTGCTTCCGCACACCCGAATACAGCACGATTAAAAATAGGAAATGATAAAGAAGAGATGGAGCTTGTTGGTATTTCAATTGGCGGGGGAAGGTTGAGATTACCGAGTTAAACGGGTTTGAACTGCGGTTGTCCGGTAACCATCCTGCAATCCTGATCATGCATAATGACCGTTTTGGGGCAATTGCTTCTGTTACTAGAATTCTGGCAAAATATGAAATTAATATTGGACATATGGAAGTGAATCGAAAGGATGTTGGAAAAGAAGCATTAATGGTTATTGAAGTGGATCAAAATGTAGACGATACAGTCTTAAAAGATTTAGATAGTGCAGATCACATTATCCAAATTTCCAAAATAGTAAGTTAATCATCAAGAAGGGGGACTAAGTATGTTCCGTACAGTTGCAGAACTAGTAGAAATAGCTGAAAAAGAAAATATATTGATTTCCGAGGTAATGATTCGTCAGGAGATGGATGTAAAAAATTTATCCCGTGATGAAGTGTTCGCTAATATGGAAAGAAATTTAGATATTATGGAAAAGGCAGTGGAAGATGGACTAAAAGGTGTGAAATCCGTTACAGGGTTAACTGGTGGCGATGCTGTCCTTGTCCAGAAGTATATGAAAGAAAAAACACCTTTATCCGGTAATTTAATGATGGACGCTGTTAGTAAGGCGATGGGGACAAACGAAGTAAACGCTGCCATGGGTACAATATGCGCAACCCCAACGGCTGGGAGCGCTGGCTGTGTCCCTGGTACACTGTTTGCCGTTAAAAACCAATTAAATCCAACCCGTGAACAGATGGTTCGTTATTTATTCACTTCAGGTGCATTTGGTTTTGTAGTAGCTAACAACGCTTTCATTTCAGGTGCAGCAGGAGGGTGTCAGGCAGAGGTCGGCTCGGCAGGAGCGATGGCTTCCGCGGCTATTGTAGAAATGGCTGGTGGCACTCCGCAGCAATCTTCTGATGCATTTGCTATCACATTGAAAAACATGCTTGGGCTTGTTTGTGATCCAGTTGCTGGCTTAGTTGAGGTACCTTGTGTTAAACGAAATGCAGCCGGTTCATCACTGGCAATCGTTTCTGCCGATATGGCTTTAGCTGGAGTTACCAGTAGAATTCCGTGTGATGAGGTGATTGGCGCTATGTACAAAATTGGACAGTCTATGCCAACCGCTCTTCGGGAAACGGGCGAAGGGGGATTAGCAGGAACACCGACTGGGGAAGCTATTAAGAAAAAGATTTTTGGGGTGTGATTGAATTTGCTAAGTGAACCCGTAACGTCCATAAAAGGTGTCGGTGAGAAATTTGCAGAAGCATTGGCACTGGTAAATATTTATACCGTGGAAGATTTACTTTACTATTTCCCATACCGTTATGATGTTTTTGAAATAAAACCGCTTAGCGAACTCATTCATGATGACAAAGTAACTATTGAGGGAAGGGTGATTCATGATCCTTCCCTCTCCTATTATGGGAAAAGAAAATCACGATTGACCTTTACAGTTGAAACAGAAGGAGTAGCCATAAAGGCTGTGATGTTTAATCGTGCTTTTGCTAAAAAACAGCTCAGTGCAAATGATACAGTAACCCTGACTGGTAAATGGGATGCTCACAGGCTGCAAATCACTGTTAGTAATTACAAAAAAGGGCCTGCCAGTGAACAGCCATCCATCCAACCAATGTATCCTTTGAAGGGAGAACTTACCAACATCAAGTTAAAAAAGGTTATGAGTACTGCGATTAAAGAATACATCAATGACGTGGACGAAATCATTCCCGGAAATTATCTAAAGGCATATAAAATACCTGATCGAAAACATGCTATTTTAGCAATGCATTTCCCAAAAAATCGGCAGTTGCTTAAGCATGCTAGAAGAAGATTTACATATGAAGAGTTTTTGTTATTTCAATTAAAAATGCAGTTGCTTCGAAAAATTAAACGGGAGTCCACTACTGGTAATGCACAACATTATGATCCTTCGACGATACAGGGGTTTATTGTTTCGTTTCCATTCACGTTAACAGGGGCACAAGTACGATCGCTAAACCAAATACTAGCCGATATGAAATCACCCTATCGTATGAATCGTTTGCTGCAGGGGGATGTTGGCTCCGGTAAAACAGCTGTCGCTGCCATCTGTTTATATGCTGCAATAACTGCAAACAGACAAGGAGCTTTAATGGTTCCGACTGAAATTTTGGCAGAACAGCATTACCACTCATTATGTGAGATGTTTGGTAAGCGTGCTTCTATTGTATTACTGACTGGATCGGTTAAAGGGAAGAAGAGAAGGGAACTGACAGAAGCCATCAAGGAACATAAAATTGATATTGTAGTTGGTACGCATGCTTTGATACAGGAGGATGTTGTATTTGCTGATTTAGGATTTGTAATTGTCGACGAACAACATCGCTTTGGTGTTGAACAACGTCGAGCACTTCGAAGTAAAGGGCTGCATCCCGATGTTTTATTTATGACGGCCACTCCGATTCCAAGAACACTTGCAATTACAGCGTTTGGAGATATGGATGTATCCGTCATTGATGAAATGCCTTCCGGAAGAAAAGAGATTGAAACCTATTGGACGAAGGAGAACACATTTGAGCGTGTGCTGAACTTTATTGAAAAACGTGTGGCGGCAGGTGAACAAGCATATGTAATTTGTCCATTGATAGAGGAGTCCGATAAACTGGATATTCAAAACGCTGTTGATCTCTTTCATCAGTTGCAGGACTTTTATCCAACTGAGGTTCAGGTCGGTTTAATGCATGGGCGCTTAACCGCAGATGAGAAAGAAGGGGTTATGAATAAATTTGCGGCAAATGAAATTCAAGTTCTCGTTTCAACTACAGTTGTTGAGGTTGGTGTGAATGTACCAAATGCAACTGTAATGGTTATTTATGATGCAGAGCGATTTGGGTTGTCACAACTGCACCAGCTAAGAGGACGCGTTGGGCGCAGTGATCTGCAAAGCTACTGTATTTTAATTGCCGATCCAAAAGGTGAAATTGGTAAGGAACGAATGAAGATTATGACGGAAACAAATAATGGCTTTGAATTATCCGAACAAGATCTAAAACTGCGGGGACCAGGGGACTTTTTTGGTAAAAAACAAAGTGGACTACCTGAATTTAAGGTTGCTGATATGATCCATGATTTCAAGGCACTTGAGACAGCGCGCAAAGATGCACAGGATATAATTGAATCGGACAAATTAAAAAATGATGCGGAGTATCTGGAATTACAAAAGCACTTGGAGAATGATTCGTATATGAGAAAAAAGCTTGATTAAGGATTGCTTGCATTAATAATAATCCTATTATATATTACTATTAGTACCAAGTCATAAGTGCGGTAAAGTGGATGGTGTCAAATGAAGCGAACAAAGGCAGAAAGACAACGTTTATTAAGGGAAACGATTGAAGATACACCGTTTATTACAGATGAGGATTTAGCCAGAAAATTTAATGTCAGTATTCAAACCATCCGTCTTGATCGAATGGAACATGCGATTCCAGAACTGCGCGAACGTATTAAAACTGTGGCAACCAGTCAGTGGAACGAAACAGTTAAAGCTTTACCGTTAGAAGAAGTAATTGGTGAAGTTATTGACCTTGAGCTGGATAGCAGAGCCATCTCCATTCTTAACATTCAGCCGGAACATGTTTTTTCCAGAAATAAGATTGCCAGGGGGCACCATTTATTTGCGCAAGCCAATTCATTAGCTGTTGCTGTAATAAATGATGAATTAGCCTTAACGGCAAAAACTGAGTTAACCTTTACTAGACAGGTTAAGGAAGGTGAACGTGTAGTTGCAAAGGCGGTTGTAGAAGGATTAAATGATAAAGGCTATACAGTTGTACGCGTTTCTAGCTATGTTGATCAGGAAGTGGTTTTTAAAGGAGTATTTTACATGTATCGGTCAAACGATCAAAAAGGGGAATGTACAGATGAAGTTAGCCATTGATGCTATGGGCGGGGACAATGCCCCAGGCGAGATTGTTTTGGGTGCGATGGACGCCATTAAGGCTATCAAGGAACTAGAAATCGTATTAATAGGGGATAATGAAAAGATTAAACCTTATTTGAGTAATGAAACCAGGATAAGTGTTTTACATACAGAAGAAGTAATTACGAGCGAGGATGAACCAGTACGGGCCGTTCGAAAAAAGAAAAATGCATCACTTGTATTAATGGCAAAGGAAGTGAAAGAAGGACGTTGTGATGCCTGTATATCAGCAGGCAACACCGGGGCATTAATGGCCGCCGGATTATTTGGCGTCGGTCGTATATCAGGTGTCGACCGGCCTGCACTCAGTCCAACATTACCAACAATTGACGGCAAAGGATTTTTATTGCTTGATGTTGGGGCGAATGTGGACGCCAAGGCACACCATCTTCTTCAATATGGAATAATGGGATCTATTTATACGGAAAAGGTTCGAGGTATTATAAATCCAACCGTGGGATTAATGAATGTTGGGACTGAGGACGGGAAAGGAAACGATTTGACAAAGAAAGCATTTGCATTACTAAAAGATGCGCCAATTAATTTCGTTGGAAACGTCGAAGCCAGGGATCTATTGGCCGGTGCAGCGGACGTTGTTGTAACCGATGGATTCAGTGGCAATATTGCCTTGAAATCTATCGAGGGCACCGCTGAAACAATGTTTCACATGCTTAAAGAAACCTTTATGTCTTCACTAAAGACAAAAATTGCTGCGGGGATAGTTAAAAGTGACTTAAAGGGATTGCAGGGAAAGCTGGATTACAGCGAATATGGCGGGGCTGGTCTTTTTGGACTTGCTGCCCCAGTGATTAAAGCACATGGTTCTTCTAATCGACGAGCAATTCACAATGCAATTAAACAGGCTTGTCATATGGTTGACTATCGTGTAACAGAAACAATCAAAGAAACCATATCAACTGTCGATATCGATAAGGGGGAAAAAGAATGAAACAAGTGGCATTTATGTTCCCTGGTCAGGGATCACAGGACATAGGAATGGGTAAAGAATTTTATGAGGCTTACCCTGAAATAAAGGAAATGTACCAAGAAACAGATCGCGTTTTAAACTTATCATTGTCTGACATCATGTTTAATGGACCTAAAGAAACGTTGACAGCTACGCAAAATGCACAGCCGGCTTTATTGCTAAGCAGTATAGCGGTTCATACCCTTTTATTAAAATCGGAAATTCAGCCGGTTATGGCGGTAGGACATAGTCTTGGTGAATACAGTGCACTTGTTGCAGCAGGAGCAATTTCACTTGAAGATGCTGTTCAACTGGTTCAGACACGCGGAAAATTAATGGAAGAGGCTTTTCCATCCGGTAAGGGGGCAATGG
The DNA here is from genome assembly GCF_002216775.1 of Virgibacillus phasianinus. GTDB lineage: Bacteria > Bacillota > Bacilli > Bacillales > Amphibacillaceae > Virgibacillus_F > Virgibacillus_F phasianinus. Next base: position 3,276,974 of record NZ_CP022315.1, on the reverse strand, counting down.
CTGCGGTATTGGGGCTGACTGTTGAGAAGGTAAAAGAAACATTATCTGCATTAGAAACAGATGAAATCGTTGATCTGGCAAATATCAACTGCCCTGGACAAATCGTTATTTCTGGTTCAAAAGAAGGAATCGAACAGGCCACACCTGTATTGAAGGAAAATGGAGCAAAACGGGTTTTACCATTGAATGTTAGCGGACCATTTCATTCCAGATTAATGAAAGCAGCAAATGAAAAGTTTGCAGGAAAACTAGGAGCGGTCTCCATCACCGATGCCACTATCCCTGTGTATGCGAATGTTACAGCATCGCCGGTTACCAAGCATGAGGAGATTAAAGATCTGCTAATTCAACAACTGTATTCTCCCGTACGCTTTGAGGAATCAATCCGTAATATGATTGATAAGGGTGTAGATGCATTTGTTGAGGTGGGCAATGGAAAGGTATTAAGTGGATTAGTTAAAAAGATTGATCGTACTATACCTACATTTGCCATTCAAAATCCAAAGTCCATGGAAGAATTTATCACATGGTACAGGGAGGAAACATAATGTTGAACGGAAAAAGTGCTTTAGTTACAGGTGCCTCAAGGGGGATAGGTAAAGCAATTGCATTAGAATTAGCTAAACAAGGTGCAAATGTTGCTGTGAATTATGCAGGCAGTGAAGCAAAAGCACAAGCGGTAGTGGAGGAAATAGAGCAATTAGGTGGTAAGGCATTCAAGATTCAAGCGAATGTTGCAAGTGAATCAGATGTCAAAGACATGATTAAACAGGTGATCAGCAAATTTGGAACACTTGACATATTAGTTAACAATGCTGGGATTACCAAGGACAATTTGCTAATGCGTATGAAAGAGGAAGAATTTGATCAGGTTATTAACACTAACCTGAAAGGTGTCTTTCTATGTACCAAAGCTGTTACCCGTCAAATGATGAAACAAAAAAGTGGTAAAATTATTAATGTATCTTCCATTGTCGGTGTGAGTGGTAACCCTGGACAAGCAAACTATGTTGCCGCGAAGGCCGGTGTGATTGGGTTAACAAAATCGACTGCAAAAGAGCTTGCATCAAGAAATATCTTTGTGAATGCTGTTGCACCTGGATTTATTGCAACTGAAATGACGGATGTATTGACTGATGAACAGCGAGCGGATATGCTTGCCATGATTCCACTTGGAAAATTGGGACAAGCGGAAGATGTAGCTAAAGTAGTACGTTTTCTGGCATCTGAAGATTCCAATTACATGACAGGCCAAACACTTCATATTGATGGTGGAATGGTTATGAGTTAACATGAATTTACTAGCACTTTGAAGGGAGGTGAAGTACTGTGGCAGACGTATTTGACCGTGTAAAAGAACTTATCGTTGAACGTTTAGAGGTAGAAGAATCCAAAGTTACAATGGAAGCTTCTTTTAAGGACGATTTAGATGCTGATTCACTTGATGTAGTTGAGCTCGTTATGGAACTGGAAGATGAGTTCGATATGGAGATTGCTGATGAAGAAGCTGAAAAGATTAATACAGTTGGTGATGCTGTTAACTACATAAACAGTATAAAGTCCTAATAAACTTTTTTGGAAAGTCTCGCCTGAAGCGAGACTTTCCGTATATTGAACAGAAGCAGGTGGCATAACATGAATGTTAAACAACTTGAAGAGAAACTTAATATTACTTTTAAAGACCATGGCATATTAAAACAGGCATTTACACATTCATCGTATGTGAATGAGCATCAGGGAAGTTTATTTTTGGATTATGAACGATTGGAATTTTTGGGTGACGCAGTATTAGAACTAGGGGTATCTCAATATTTGTATCGGAATAACAAGGAAATGCCTGAAGGGGAAATGACCAAGTTACGTGCTGCAATCGTATGTGAGGCCTCTCTGGAAAACTTTTCGCGCAATCTGGAATTTGGCGATCAAATTTTACTGGGACGCGGTGAAGAACAAACAGGTGGACGAGATCGCCCTGCCTTATTAGCTGATATATTTGAATCATTCCTAGGCGCGTTATATCTGGATCAAGGTTATGAAGTAGCTATTCAATTTCTGGAAGATTTTGTGTTCCCAAAAATTAGTACCGGTGCTTTTTCGCATGCGATGGATTACAAGAGTCAGTTGCAGGAATTGGTGCAACAGTATAAAAATCAGCACATCGAATATAAAATAGTGGACGAAAAAGGCCCATCGCACAGTAAGGAATTTGTCACAGAGGTCTATGTTAAGAATCAAAAAGCTGGTTCAGGAACCGGGCGGACAAAAAAAGAATCCGAGCAACGTGCAGCGAAACATGCTTTGGATACATTTAGCGGATAAATAACCAGGAAAGGCTGTACTTCAAATGAAATACAGCCTTTTCTTTAATTATGCTTTTCTAACAGATTTTAGCTCATCAATAAATGCCTGTGTTTCTGATGCGCTAAGCTGCCCCTTCTGCACAACCATATCATACATGAATTTTATTTCATCATATTTTTTCAGGTCGTAGTCTTCATGATCGAGCAGACCTCGATTTGCTACTTTTAATCGCTCTGCCAATTCATCTAGGATAACTTTCATATTTTCATTGGATGGTTGTTCAAGATTCATTCTTACACCTCACAATCTCTTTTGGTTTAATAAAAGGAAAGAAAAGTATTTATGTATGCCGTTACGCCTATACCTCTCTTCAGTTGTTCCTTAGTTTATGATAAAATAAATGCGGTAAAATGCCAAATTTATTTTAGTTAATAGCGATAATAGTCGGTTATGATTATCTCGGTTTGATTTAGGAGAATGTTTATGTATTTGAAACGATTGGAAAGTGTTGGATTTAAATCATTTGCGGAACGTATACAGGTGGACTTTGTTCCAGGTGTCACTGCGGTAGTAGGCCCAAATGGGAGCGGTAAGAGTAATATAACCGATGCAATAAGATGGGTACTGGGCGAGCAATCTGCTAAGTCGCTTCGTGGATCTAAAATGGAAGATATTATTTTTCAGGGAAGTGATTCAAGAAGGGCATTAAATGTAGCAGAAGTAAGCCTTGTACTCGATAACAATGATCATGCAGTGCCGCTTGATTATGAAGAAATTAGCATAACCAGACGAGTGTATCGTTCAGGTGACAGTGAATTTTATATTAATAAACAATCATGCAGGTTAAAAGATATTGTTGATTTATTTATGGATTCTGGGCTAGGACGAGAGGCGTTCTCCATCATCAGTCAAGGAAAAGTTGAGGAAATTTTAAGTTCGAAAGCTGAAGAACGACGTACTATTTTTGAGGAAGCTGCTGGTGTCCTGAAATATAAGCAACGCAAAAAGAAAGCGGAATACAAATTAGCTGAAACACAGGAAAATCTAAATCGTGTTGAAGATATTGTTCACGAAATCGAACAGCAACTTGGTCCGTTGCAGGAACAGGCAGAAAAAGCCAAGCGATATAATCAGGCAATGGAAGAATTGAAACAGCAGGAAATTTCATTAATGGTTACAGAAATTGAACAGTTACACAGTCAGTGGCAGCAGTTGCTTGAAAAATCCGAGAAAGAAAAAGAAAATGAACTTGCCATGAAAACTGATATTCAAAAAAAAGAAGCTAACTTGGAAGAAGAGCGCAGTAAAATCAACTCGTTAGATGACGAAATTGAACAGGTTCAAACCTCTTTATTGGAAACTACTCAAAAGCTTGAACAATTTGAAGGAAGAAAGCATGTTTTACAAGAGCGCATGAAACATTATGAAGAAAATCGTTCAAATTTGGAGACGGACAAAAATGAGGCACAGGGCCGGATTCAGGATTTAACTTCGACACTTCAACAAGAAAAAGAACAACTAGCCACCTTAATACGTGAACGTGATGCAGTGAAAACGAAGGTAGCCGATCTTAAAAAACAACTTACACTGGATAAGGAATCCATTGCAGACGAAATCGAAGAACTTAAAACGGAGTATATCGAATATCTGAACAATCGGGCTGCAAATCGCAATGAACAACAATCAATTGAACAACAAATCAACCAGTTACTTGTTAAAAAGCACAGACAGGAAGATAAGAACAAGGATGTTGTGCAGGCAAGAGAAAATCTTGAAAATAAAAAAGAAGCGGTGGAAGAAACACTTAGCCATCTGGAAAGGCAATTCCAAACGAATGAAAAAGAGGCAGAGAAAATAAAAGCTGCGCTAGGTGATGAGAAAAAGGTTTACGATGAGTTACAAATAAAACTTAATCAGGCATATCAATACATAGAAAAAATGAAATCTAGAAAAGAAATGCTTGAAGAAATGAAAGAGGACTTTCAGGGTTTTTTTCATGGTGTCAAAGCAGTGTTAAAAGCACGGGAAGAAAATAAATTATCGCATATTCACGGCGCGGTTATTGAACTAATAAATGTTCCAAAGAAATATGTTACTGCCATCGAAACCGTCCTAGGTGGGCAGGCTCAGCATATTGTCGTTGATGAAGATTACGTAGCCCGTGAAGCAATTAACTGGTTAAAGAAGACGAATAATGGCAGAGCAACATTTTTGCCACTTAAATCAATCCAATCCAGGTTCATGTCTGAAAGCCTGTTGGCAAAGGTGAAAGATCATTCAGGATTTATTGGAATCGCATCAAAACTAATAAAATGTGAAGCAGTCCACCAAAAAGCTGTTGAACATTTGATGGGTCATGTAATAATTGCGACATCATTAAAGGCAGCAAATGAAATTGCGTCACTAGTAATGCGCAAATACCGTGTTGTCACACTTGATGGTGATGTTGTCAATCCAGGGGGATCCATGTCCGGCGGAGCGGCCAAAAAAACAAACCAGTCTTTGTTTACGCGTGATCAAGAGTTGCAGGAAATCACCGAAAAACTTACGGACTTTCAACAAAAAACAGTTCAGTTTGAGAAAAAGGTACAGAACTCGAGGGAATCAATCGTGCAAAAGGAACAAGGCTTAGAACAAAAACAGGCAGAACTTGTGGATAGCCGGCAATCCTTACAGGAGACTAAAACAAAATTCAGTCAAATTGACATGAAGCTGTCCTCGGTGAGTAATAACCTAACTTTATATGATCAGGATAAACTGCAGTTTGAAGCGGAAGAAAGTGAACTATCCAAACGTCAAAAATTCTTATCACAGGAATTAAATCAAATAGAAAACAAGATATCAATTATCGCCCAAAAGATTGATGAGTTGGGTGAACAGGAAAAGATGTTAAAAGAAAACAATGAACAAACACAACATGATTTTCATCAGAATCAAATATTACTGGCAGAATTAGAAGAGCGTGTAAAAAACCAACGTGGTAAAACAAAAGCATTGACAGAGGATATTAACGAACAAAACCAGCAGTTTGAGGAATATCGGGACAAATTACAGGAATTAATTGATTTAAAGGAAAATGAGGTAACTGAAACACAGATATCTGCTGATATAGGTGAATATCAAACTAACAAAGATAATCTAACCTCAATCATTCAGGAAAAACGAACGGCCCGCAGCAATCTAACACAGTTTGTCCAGGATGCCGAAAGAGAATTGAAAGAATTAAACAAATCTCATCAGGTTCTCACTTCACACCTTCAAGATCTCGAGGTTAAGTCCAATCGTCTGGATGTCGAGCTTGAGAATCGTTTAACTAGATTACAAACAGAATATACACTAACATACGAAAGGGCGAAAGAAACATACCCTAAAACAAGTAATCTTGATAAAACGAAATCACATGTCAAGCAAATTAAGCGATCCATTGAAGATTTGGGTACCATTAATTTGGGTGCTATTGATGAGTATGATCGAATCATGGAACGGTACACATTTTTATCTGATCAAAAAGATGACCTTGTTCATGCTAAGGAAACAATGTTTACGGTTATTGCCGAAATGGATGAAGAGATGCAAAAGCGTTTTTCATCTACTTTTACGAAAATTAAGGATGAGTTCGCAATCGTGTTTGAAAAATTATTTGGTGGAGGTCATGCGGAATTAAAACTGACCGATCCAAACGATATGCTGGAAACAGGGGTAGAAATAATAGCTCAGCCACCAGGCAAAAAACTTCAGCATTTGGGTCTTCTTTCAGGTGGTGAGCGGGCATTAACCGCTATTGCTCTGTTATTTGCAATATTACGAGTGAGACCTGTACCGTTCTGTGTCCTTGATGAGGTGGAAGCGGCACTTGATGAAGCAAATGTTACACGGTTTGCCCAATATGTAAAGATGTATAGCGAGGATACGCAGTTTATCGTCATCACACATCGAAAAGGAACGATGGAGGAAGCGGATGTATTATATGGCGTGACGATGCAGGAATCTGGTGTCTCAAGACTGGTGTCTGTTCGTTTGGAGGATACAAAAGAATTAGTACAATTTTAAAGGAGGTTTTTACGAATGGGTTTTATGGATAAATTGAAAAATAAATTTAAGCAAAATGACGAGGAAGAACTATCAACAAAGTATAAAGAAGGAATGACTAAAACGAGAAATTCCTTCTCAGGTAAGATCAATGATTTAATTGCGAAATACCGCAAAGTGGACGAAGATTTTTTTGAGGAATTGGAAGAGGTACTCATTACTGCCGATGTTGGTGTGATGACCGTAATGGATTTGATTGATGAGTTAAAAATGGAAGTGAAGCGCCGCAACATTAAAGATACTCAAGATGTGAAAGAAGTAATTTCTGAAAAACTGGTGGATATTTATTACGGTGACGACGATGAAGAGATAGAGAAATTAAATCTTCAGCAGGACAATTTAACCGTCCTGCTTGTTGTTGGGGTAAACGGCGCTGGTAAAACAACTTCGATAGGTAAGCTTGCTTACCAATTAAAATCGGAAGGCAAAAAAGTAATGCTAGCAGCTGGAGATACCTTCCGTGCAGGTGCGATTGAACAACTTGAGGTATGGGGTGAGCGCGCAGGGGTTGACATTGTTAAGCAAGGGGCCGGCAGTGATCCGGCAGCAGTTATCTTTGATGGGATTAAAGCGGCAAAGACCAGAGATGCGGATGTACTAATCTGTGACACAGCCGGCCGGTTACAAAATAAGGTAAACCTGATGAACGAACTGGCGAAAGTAAAACGGGTAATCGAGCGTGAAATTCCAGGTGCGCCACATGAAGTACTATTGGTTCTCGATGCGACTACCGGTCAAAACGCAATGAGTCAGGCCAAAATATTTTCAGAAGCTACCAACGTTTCCGGAATCATTCTAACAAAGCTAGATGGAACTGCTAAGGGTGGAATTGTCTTAGCTATTCGCAATGAATTGGGAATTCCAGTTAAATACGTTGGACTAGGTGAAAAAATGACGGATCTGCAAAAGTTTAACGCAGATGCCTTTGTATTTGGTTTGTTTGCTGATATGCTAGAAGATGAAAATGCTTAATTTCTGTCCTTGTTGACAGATTAAGGAAGGATTCGTTATGATTACTTCGTAAAGGAATTTCACTTAACAAGGGGTGTTTGGAATGTTAGATAAAACCACACGTATCAATTACTTGTTTGATTTTTACCAGGCACTGCTTACACCTAAACAGCGCAATTACATGGAAATGTATTACTTAGAAGATTATTCGCTAGGTGAAATATCTGAACTATCAGAGGTATCAAGACAAGCTGTTTACGATAACATTAAACGAACAGAACAAATGCTCGAATCCTATGAGAAGAAGCTCCATTTATATGATAAATTTCAATCCAGAATAGTTCTTCTTGATAAGATTGAGCATGATCTTGAAAAAAGTGCACCAACAACAGATGTAATAAGCATGTTAAATCAACTAAAAGAAATAGATTAGGGGGACACCTTCTATGGCATTTGAAGGACTTTCCGACCGCTTACAAAACACAATTAAAAAAATCACCGGAAAAGGCAAGGTTTCTGAGCAAGATGTTAAAGAAATGACAAGAGAAGTTCGACTTGCACTTCTTGAAGCAGACGTTAACTTTAAAGTTGTGAAGGATTTAATTAGTCGGATTAAAGAACGAGCAACCGGTCAAGAGGTAATGGAAAGCTTAACACCGGGTCAGCAAGTAATAAAAGTAGTAAAAGATGAATTGTCTGAGCTAATGGGCGGTGAACAAAGTAAGATTGCTGTGGCAGACAAATCACCAACTGTGATTATGATGGTAGGGTTGCAGGGTGCAGGTAAAACAACAACAACTGGGAAACTTGCCAATTTACTCAGGAAGAAAAATAACCGATCCCCCTTACTGGTCGCTTGTGATGTTTATCGTCCAGCGGCAATTAAGCAATTAGAAACACTTGGGGAACAATTAAACATGCCCGTTTTTTCCATGGGGACAGAAGCGAAACCGATTGATATTGCAACAAAAGCAATTGAACAAGCTAAAGAAGAACACAATGATTATGTAATTATTGATACAGCAGGTCGCCTGCATGTTGATAATCATTTAATGGATGAATTACAGGATATAAAAGCGAATGTAAAGCCGGATGAGATTTTCTTAGTAGTCGATGCAATGACAGGTCAGGATGCTGTGAACGTTGCCGAGAGTTTTAACGAGCAGCTTGATATTACTGGAGTAGTACTTACTAAGCTTGATGGCGATACTCGTGGCGGTGCTGCATTATCTATAAAAGCAGTAACAGATAAACCAATAAAATTTGCTGGGATAGGTGAAAAACTCGATCAATTAGAAGCCTTTCACCCGGAAAGAATGGCGTCTCGTATCCTAGGTATGGGCGATGTTTTGACATTAATTGAAAAAGCACAAACAAATGTGGATGAAAAACAGGCAAAAGCATTGGAAGAAAAGATGCGGACGATGTCTTTCACATTTGATGACTTTTTAGAGCAAATGGGTCAGGTCAAAAACATGGGACCACTTGATGATCTAATGGCAATGATCCCTGGCGCTGGAAAAATGAAGGGCTTAAAGAATGCCCAGTTGGATGAGAAACAACTTGCTCATGTAGAAGCAATCATTCAATCTATGACCAAAAAAGAGCGTCAGGAACCAAGCATTATGAATGCAAGCCGTAAAAAACGGATTGCTTCAGGGTCTGGTACATCTGTTTCGCAAGTCAACCGGTTGCTTAAGCAATTTGATGAAATGAAAAAAATGATGAAACAAATGACCAACATGCAGAAGGGCAAAAAAGGCAAAGGAATGAAATTTCCATTTATGTAACAAGAAAAGCGGAAGCGCCCGTTTAGCGACGTACAAATAGGTAGGACTGTGAAAGTACGGTGAACTTTCCGTACATTCATCAGGACTAACTATTTGCTAGTCGTTGGGCGCTGGAGCTGGAAAAGAAAAGCGGAAGCGCCCGTTTAGCGACGTACAAATAGGTAGGACTGTGAAAGTACGGTGAACTTTCCGTATATTCATCGGGACTAACTATTTGCTAGTAGCTGGGCGCTGGAGCTGGACAAGAAAAGAAAAATTTAAAGTATATTTTCCGCATGTAATGGAAAAACACTTTACAGACAAACAAATATCTGATAGAATCTAAACTTGTGAAAAACATTTTTATTGGAGGTGCAAGATAATGGCTGTTAAAATTCGTTTAAAACGTATGGGATCTAAAAGAAATCCATTTTACCGTATCGTTGTAGCTGATTCACGTTCTCCTCGTGACGGACGTCAAATCGAACAAATTGGAACATATAACCCGGTAGTAAACCCGGTTGAAGTTAAAATTGATGAGGAAAAAGCGCTAAACTGGATGACAAACGGTGCAAAACCAAGTGATACAGTACGCAATCTTTTCTCAAAAGAAGGCATCATGAAAAAATTCCACGACTCTAAAAATCAAAAGTAAAGTAGTGTGATATCATGAAAGCCCTAATTGAATCCATTGTTACGCCACTTGTCGATTTTCCGGAAGATATTGTTGTAACAGAAACAGAGGAAGATACAAAAATTATCTATCATCTTACTGTGAATCAGGAGGATGTTGGAAAGGTTATTGGCAAGAATGGACGCATTGCAAAAGCAATCCGGACTGTTGTATATGCAGCAAAGACGGACGCAGACAAACGTATATATTTGGATATCATGTAAAGGGAAAGGGCATACCTTTCCCTTTTTACGCATTACTTTCTCTTTATTTCTAGTACTGACGCTGCTAACCTTTCATAATAATTTTCCATCGTTTGAAGAGGGTGTGTTGTATAGATGAAAATAATGAACAAAGTACTTGTAAAACAAGTAATTACAGAAAAAAATAAAGAAAAATTAAAACAAAATTTCAATAATCATAAAATGCGACTTGAACAAGAGTGTCAACAATTGTTATTCGAACAGAGAAAGCTGCAAAATAAAGCTGGCTTGTCGAAACAAGATGTTTACGAGCGTTTTCAGCAGGAAATTAAAAATCGGAAAGAAAAGATGAAACTGGCGGATTTTAAATTAGAACAATTGGACATGTTGGAAATTGGCAGTGAAATCACAGAAAAAGAAGTTGAGGCTCTTGTTGAGGTTAAAGTTGGAATGCATTGGGACCAAATTATGGGAGAAATAGCAATTGTAATAAAAGATGATGTGGTCGTCCGAATTGATGAATAGCAGGTGATGAAAATGACAGATAAACTATTTAATGTAGGAAAAATAGTAAATACACACGGTATACGGGGGAAGTTAAAGTTCACCGAATAAGTGACTTTGATGAACGATTCAACGTGGGTGAAGCGTTATTTCTAGTAATAGAAAACAAGCATCCGCTTAAGTTAGAGGTTGCCAGTCACCGCACCCATAAAGGGTTCGATTTACTATCTTTTAAAGGGTTTGATTCGATTAATGAGGTTGAAGGTTTTAAAGGGTGCTATTTAAAAATCTCGGAAAACCAATTAACGGAATTAGAGGAAGGCGCTTATTATTATCATGAAATAATTAATTGTGATGTTTTTCTGAATACAGGTGAACAATTGGGAGTGGTAAAAGAAATTTTATCCCCTGGAGCAAATGATGTCTGGGTTATTAATCGCAAAAAGGGTAAAGATATTCTAATTCCTTATATTGATGATGTGGTGAAAGAGATTGATGTTGATGCGAAAAAAGTGATTATTAACCCAATTGAAGGGCTGCTAGAATGATGCATATTGACATATTGACATTATTTCCACAGATGATAGAGGGTGTATTTAATTCTTCTATTCTAAAAAAAGCCCAGGATAAAAATAAGTTTAGTTATGATTTGGTGAATTTCCGGGATTTCTCAACAAACAAACATTATAAGGTCGATGATTATCCATATGGCGGCGGAGCTGGGATGGTTTTAACTCCCCAACCTATCTTCGATGCAGTAGATTCCATTACGAAAAATAAGTCAGTCAAACCACGTGTTATACTTATGTGCCCACAGGGGGAGCCGTATAATCAAAAAAAAGCTGAAGAGTTGGCAGAAGAAGAAAATCTTGTTTTCATTTGCGGCCATTATGAAGGTTATGATGAACGGATCAGAGAACATTTGGTAACAGATGAAATCTCCATTGGTGACTATGTCCTGACAGGTGGAGAGTTAGGTGCCATGGCCGTTATTGATAGTGTTGTCCGGCTACTCCCCGATGTCCTTGGCAACCAGGAATCTGCCCCAGAGGATTCATTTTCGACCGGAATGCTAGAACATCCGCATTATACCAGACCGGCAGATTTTCGTGGAATGAAAGTACCAGACGTTTTGCTTTCAGGCGATCATGCAAAAATTGATGCTTGGCGTAAAGGAGAATCCTTGAAAAGGACTTTTGAACGCAGGAAAGAATTAATTGATGAACGAACTCTATCAGACATTGATTGTAAATTACTTGATAAGTTTAAGAGCAGGGCGGACAAGAAATGATGCGATAAAAACTGTTGAACTCGTCTCCTCTATATGGTATATTAATTGTTGTGCTTAAGTTCAATGCTTAGGTCGTATAAACGATGTTCCGCTGTCCCTTAGTGAGTTATGAGCATTGGTTTGGAAGGAGTGAAGTAGAATGCAAAAATTAATTGCAGATATCACAAAAGAACAACTTCGCACGGATCATCCTGACTTTCGTCCTGGTGACACTGTTAAGGTGCATGTGAAAGTTGTTGAAGGAACTCGTGAGCGTATTCAGGTGTTTGAGGGTGTTGTAATTAAACGTCAAAATGGTGGAATCAGCGAAACATTTACAGTAAGAAAGATATCTTACGGTGTAGGTGTTGAACGTACATTCCCACTACATTCACCTAGAGTTGCGAAAATTGAAGTTTCAAGACGCGGTATTGTTCGTCGTGCGAAGCTGTACTATCTACGTAATTTACGTGGAAAAGCTGCACGTATTAAAGAACGTCGATAAAAATTGTATTGTAAAGGGGCTTGGCATTAAATGCGGGCTCTTTTTTACTTTTGCCTAAGGCATACACATCCCACACGTTTCGGAGGAAAACCACATGTCTAAACTGAAAAACGAATGGTTCGATTGGGTAAAGGCATTACTGATTGCTTTTGCATTGGCCTTTATTGTTCGGATGTTCTTTTTTGCACCAATCGTAGTTGATGGACCTTCGATGCAGCCCACACTACATAACCATGATCAAATGATTGTGAATAAGTTTATTTATAATGTCAGTGAACCTGAGCGATTTGATATTATTGTGTTCCATGCAACACCGGAACAGGACTTTATTAAACGAGTAATTGGACTGCCTGGTGAACATGTAGCAGTAAAAGATGATGTATTGTACATTGATGGTAAACCTGTAAAAGAACCTTTCTTACAGGAAATTAAGGATCAGAAAAAACCAAATCAGACTTTAACAGGGGATTTCAAGCTTGAAGAAATACCAGGTGGTTACGAGACTATTCCTGAAGGCTATGTACTTGTCCTGGGGGATAATCGGAACAATTCTGCTGATAGTCGGGTACTAGGACTAATTCCGGAAGATACAATTGTAGGAAAAACAAGCTTCATTTATTGGCCACTCGATCGCTTTCATATGTTGGACTTTTAGAATGATGGGTGTTAGTTAGAAGATACTTAATAAACCAAGGTTTAATACAAGAATAGGGTGATAATATGCCAATACAATGGTTCCCAGGACACATGGCGAAAGCGCGTCGTCAGGTAGAGGAAAAGTTAAAACTGGTTGATTTCGTAATTGAACTAGTAGATGCAAGGGCGCCACTATCCTCACAAAATCCCATGCTTCAACAGGTGCTGCAAAGTAAACCAAAAATGGTAATCTTAATGAAGAAGGATTTGGCAGACCAGCGTGAAACTGATAGGTGGATTTCCTATTTTCAGGATAGGAAAATGAGTGCAATGGCTATTAATGTTAATGACAAATCGGATATTCAGAAGGTTATTCATCTCGCTAAGGAGTTTGGTAAAGCAAAGATGGATAAGCTTTTGAAAAAAGGTATTCAACCAAGGGCTGCCAGGGCTATGATTATTGGCATTCCGAATGTCGGGAAATCAACATTAATTAACAGGCTTGCCAATAAAAAGGCCGCAAAGACAGGGGACCGTCCAGGTGTTACGAAACAGCAGCTATGGATAAAGGTAAAAAAAGATTTTGAATTGCTGGATACACCGGGTATACTATGGCCTAAATTCGAAGATGAAATGGTTGGCCTTCGACTGGCTGCATTAGGTACAATTAAGGATCAATTATTATCATTACAGGATATAACTGCATTTGTTATTCAGTTCTTACAGGGCCATTACCCAACGTTACTTGAAGAGCGTTATACTATTGATTCTGATATGCAAGACATGGTACAGATCTTTGAAACGATTGGGAAAAAACGTGGATGTCTGGAAAGCGGAGGGACTGTCAATTTTGACAAGGTTGCAGATGTGGTCATTCAGGATCTGCGTTCAGGCCGATTAGGATCGATAACATTAGAAACAGTCCAGTAAATAATGGCATGCATCTTAGGATGAATGCCATTGTTTTGTTTTTACTATAAATTAAAGAAGGTGAAGTATGAAAGGGTTATCAATCGCTGAAATAAAGCAGATGCTAGAAATGGAATCCATATCCAGGGATCAACTTTCTTCATTACAGAACGACTCGCGTAAGGGCGTCCATAAGCTTTTAAAAGGGTATGAACAAAAACAACAAAAAATGCAGAAAATGGAACAGCACTTTGCAGATATGTGTCGATTTGAAGAACGATGCTATGGAAATGGTTGTGAACGTATTGCGGGAATGGATGAAGCTGGAAGAGGACCATTGGCAGGGCCAGTAGTAGCGGCTGCCGTTATCTTACCGAAAGGCTTCAAATTGTTGGGGCTGGATGATTCTAAACAATTAAACGAACGTAAACGTAATGAATTTTACACTATCATTAAAAATCAGGCAGTTAGTTATGGAATATCAGTAGTAACTAATGAAACAATAGACCAGGTAAATATATATGAAGCAACAAAGCTAGCCATGCGTGATGCGTTAGGTCAATTAGATCCCTCACCTGATCATGTTTTGATTGATGCTGTACCATTAAACAATCTGCCATATACGTCCGAGTCAATCACAAAAGGGGACCAAAAAAGCATTTCTATCGCAGCGGCAAGTATTATCGCCAAAGTGACTCGGGATACGATCATGAAAAAAATACATAATGATTTTCCATGCTATGCATTCGAATCAAATATGGGATATGGAACGAGGCAGCATATAAACGCCATAGGAGAATATGGAATTTCACCGTTTCATCGGAAGTCATTTGAACCAGTCAAACACGCTATAAGTTGAACGTGAAAATTCAACATTATTTTTGATTATGCTCGCTTATTCTTGTGAAATTTGTAGTTTTTTAATACAATGGGAATGCAGTGAATTTTGATGGGAGGATAAATGATGAACATTCATGAGTATCAAGGCAAAGAAATTTTGCGAAGCTATGGTGTAAATGTTCCAACAGGACATGTTGCATATACAGTGGACGAAGCTGTAGAAGCTGCTAAAAAACTAGACTCTTCTGTTACAGTGGTAAAAGCACAAATACATGCTGGTGGACGTGGTAAAGCCGGTGGCGTAAAGATTGCAAAGAATTTAGATGAAGTGCGTACATATGCTGACGAAATTTTAGGTAAAACATTGGTTACGCATCAAACAGGTCCAGAAGGTAAGGAAGTTAAACGCTTGCTTATTGAAGAAGGATGCGATATCAAGAAAGAATATTATGTTGGGCTAGTTCTTGACCGTGCAACATCATCTGTAGTTATGATGGCATCTGAAGAAGGTGGAACGGAAATAGAAGAAGTCGCTGCAGAAACACCTGAAAAAATATTTAAAGAAGTAATTGATCCTGTAGTAGGACTTTCAGGATATCAAGCTCGCAGACTAGCATTTAATATTAACATTCCAGATGAATTAATCGGAAAAGCGGTTAAATTTATGTCTGGCCTTTATACAGCATTTGTTGAAAAGGACTGCTCTATTGCTGAAATCAATCCGTTGGTTACAACTGGTGATGGTCAAGTACTAGCACTAGATGCTAAATTAAACTTTGATGACAATGCACTATTCCGTCAAAAAGACGTTCAAAATTTCCGCGATTTGGAAGAAGAAGACGAAAAAGAAATCGAAGCATCTAAATACGATCTCAGCTATGTTTCACTAGATGGCAATATTGGTTGTATGGTAAATGGTGCTGGACTTGCAATGTCTACAATGGACATTATTAAACATTATGGTGGCGATCCCGCCAACTTCCTTGACGTTGGGGGCGGTGCGACAGCAGAGAAAGTTACCGAAGCATTTAAAATCATTTTGTCCGATGATAATGTTAAAGGTATTTTTGTTAATATTTTCGGTGGAATCATGAAATGTGACGTTATCGCTGAGGGGGTTGTCGAAGCTACTAAACAAATTGGCCTTGAAATTCCTTTAGTGGTACGCCTTGAAGGAACAAATGTTGATTTAGGTAAGAAAATATTGGATGAATCAGGCTTAAACATTACTTCAGCGGGGTCAATGGCTGATGGCGCTGAAAAAATCGTTTCTATGGTTAAATAAAAGCGGAATCGACTTGTGAAGATTGTAATGAAAAAACGTGTGAAGATTGCGTAGAAAGGATGGACGAAAATGAGTGTATATGTTAATAAAGATACTAAAGTAATTGTCCAAGGAAT
The DNA here is from genome assembly GCF_002216775.1 of Virgibacillus phasianinus. Classification (GTDB taxonomy): domain Bacteria; phylum Bacillota; class Bacilli; order Bacillales; family Amphibacillaceae; genus Virgibacillus_F; species Virgibacillus_F phasianinus. The sequence continues at coordinate 3,260,923 of NZ_CP022315.1, read as the reverse complement.
CACTGGTGGTACAGCTAGATTCCATACAAAACAAATGCTTGAATATGGTACAAAAATCGTTGGTGGTGTTACACCGAAAAAAGGCGGTACAGAGGTTGAGGGAGTACCGGTATTTAACACAGTAAAAGATGCAGTTGATCAAACAGGAGCGACTGCGTCTGTTATCTATGTACCAGCTCCATTTGCAGCAGATGCCATTATTGAGGCTGTTGACGCTGAACTTGACCTTGCTATTTGCATTACAGAGCATATTCCAGTAATGGATATGGTTAAAGTAAAACGTTATATGCAAGGCAAGAAAACACGTTTGGTTGGACCAAACTGCCCTGGTGTTATTACACCTGATGAATGTAAAATCGGTATTATGCCTGGATATATCCATAAAAAAGGCCATGTAGGGGTTGTTTCCCGTTCCGGTACATTGACATATGAAGCAGTACATCAATTGTCTGAAGCTGGTTATGGTCAGTCAACTGCTGTAGGAATCGGCGGAGATCCAGTTAACGGAACAGACTTTATTGATGTGTTAACAGCATTTAACAATGATCCAGAGACAGAAGCGGTAGTAATGATTGGTGAAATTGGCGGTACTGCTGAAGAAGAAGCAGCTGCATGGATCAAAGCTAATATGAAAAAACCGGTAGTAGGATTCATTGGTGGTGCAACTGCACCTCCAGGAAAACGTATGGGTCATGCTGGGGCAATCATTTCTGGTGGTAAAGGTACTGCAGAAGAAAAAATTCGTGTTATGAATGAATGCGGCATTAAAGTAGCAGAAACCCCAGCTGTTATGGGTGAAACAATGATCGAAGTATTAAAAGAAAATAATTTACAGGATAAATGTAAAACGCATTAATCTATAATGGATGTCCAAAGGGTCCTGCCCATTTGGACATCCTTATTATTAAAAAATCTTGGCTTTTCGCCAAGAGCTAATGACGAAAGCCTTAGTTTTTTTATACTTTGTACCGATAAAGATTTATACTGTCTTAAAGTATTAAAAACAGGATGTGATCATTTTGAATTCGATACGGAATCGAATCATTCATTTACACCGGTGCAGGGGAGTCACAAGGCGTACCATTTTTCGAATGCTTTCCATTGACCCAGCCCTTTCATCCATCTACCATTTATCTTCAACACAATTAAGCCAGACGTTTTCAATTCCACAGAAACAGTCCATTTCACTTTATCAAGATATTCACAATCCCAAACTTTTACTAGAGAAAAAACAGGATATCGCCCCCTATACTATCCTCACAGTAGTTGACGAACTCTATCCGACTGTGTTAAAAACAATTAAAGACCCGCCACTTGTGTTATACGCACTTGGAGATCTGTCATTACTTAAACAAACTCCAGCCTTGAGTGTGATCGGCACAAGACTTCCATCACAAAATGCACGAAATAAAATGAAATTAATCCTGCCCGCACTTTTGCAGGAAAAATGGGTAATTGTAAGTGGTATGGCAATGGGAATCGATAGCTTTGCCCACCAATTTGCTCTAGGTAATAATGGTAAAACAATAGCTGTTTTGGGCGGGGGTTTTCAGCATATCTACCCTAAACAAAATATCACATTGTTTGACCAAATAACTAAAAAAGGCTTAGTATTATCTGAGTACCCACCAAATCAGTCACCAGCAAAGCATCACTTTCCGGAGCGAAATCGTATTATAAGCGGATTAAGTTTTGGGACGCTGGTTGTTGAAGCAAAAGAAAAAAGCGGTACACTTATAACCGTTGATCAAGCGTTGGACCAGGGGAGAGAGGTATATGCAATTCCTGATTCTCCAACAGTTCCGGAATCAATTGGGTGCAATCGTATGATACAGGATGGCGCTAAATTAGTAATCCATCCAGATGACATTTTAGATGATTGGAACGCAGCTAAGGAAATTTGGATTAACCAGCTTCAGGATGAAACTTTATGATTTTAGAAAAAAATACCAATTGCATGTTTGACAAATAGACGGTATATATTTACTATTAGTGAAGATTTCAACATAAATAACTTGAGACCTCATTTTTAGGAGGATGAATGAATGTCAGATTATCTTGTAATCGTTGAGTCGCCTGCTAAGGCAAAAACGATTGAACGATATTTAGGAAAAAAATACAAAGTAACTGCATCCATGGGCCATGTTCGCGATTTACCAAAAAGCCAGATGGGTGTTGATCCAGATGATGAATTTAAACCAAAGTATATTACGATTCGCGGTAAAGGGGACGTGTTAAAGTCACTTAAATCCGCTGCTAAAAAAGCAAAAAAGGTATATCTCGCAGCCGACCCCGATAGGGAAGGGGAAGCGATTGCCTGGCATCTAGCCCATAGTCTCAATATTGATGAGACATCCGATTGCCGGGTGGTTTTTAATGAAATAACTAAAGACGCGATTAAAGAATCTTTTAAACATCCAAGATCAATTAATACCGATTTAGTAAATGCGCAACAGGCACGAAGAATATTAGACCGGTTAGTTGGTTACAACATAAGTCCGCTTTTATGGAAAAAGGTAAAAAAGGGGCTGAGTGCAGGACGTGTTCAATCGGTAGCAGTTAAAATGATTATGGACCGTGAAAAAGAAATTGAAAACTTTACACCCGAAGAATATTGGTCCATCGAAGGAAACTTTGTGAAGGGAAAAGATAACTTTGAAGGTTCCTTTTATGGGATTGATAAGAAGAAAACAGAATTAAAAACAGAAGAAGATGTTAACAAGGTAATGGAACAACTGGAAGGAAAAAACTTTACCATTGATAAGGTAAATAAAAGGGAACGAAAGCGTAATCCTGCTGTGCCATTTACTACATCTTCCATTCAACAGGAAGCAGCAAGAAAATTAAATTTCAGAGCGAAAAAGACGATGATGGTTGCCCAGCAGTTGTATGAAGGGATTGATTTAGGTAAAAAGGCAGGCGGCATAACAGGTTTAATAACATACATGCGTACCGATTCAACCCGTATTTCTGACACTGCTAAGTCAGAGGCGAAAGATTATATAGAAGAAAAACATGGCAAAGAATTTGTTGGTCAAAAGAAGGCAGCAAAGCAGAAAGAAGGTGCACAGGATGCCCATGAAGCAATCAGGCCCACTTCTGTTGCACGTGATCCGAAATCATTAAAGTCAATATTATCAAGGGATCAATATAGACTGTATAAACTTGTATGGGAACGTTTTGTGGCAAGTCAAATGGCACCAGCAATTATGGATACAATGACCGTACATTTAATAAATAATGGAATAGAATTTCGAGCGTCAGGTTCAAAAGTTAAATTTAAAGGGTTTATGTCTGTCTATGTTGAAGGAACGGATGATAAACAAAAAGAAGAAAATAAATATTTACCTGACCTGCAGGAAGGAATGGAAGTGAAGGCAACTGATGTTGATCCAAGCCAGCATTTTACTCAGCCACCTCCGAGGTATACGGAAGCAAGGCTGGTAAGGGCGATGGAGGAACAAGGTATAGGACGACCATCAACATATGCTCCAACCTTAGATACAATACAACGCAGGGGATATGTAAGTATTGATAATAAACGATTTATTCCCACTGAACTTGGCAGCATTGTGATGGATCTGCTTCAGGAATTTTTCCCGGAAATCATTGATTTGGACTTTACCGTAAAGATGGAGGGAGACCTTGACTCAATTGAAGACGGTAAAAACGATTGGGTTTCCATTCTTGATGAATTTTATCTGGATTTCCGCAAACGCCTTGAAGTGGCGGAAGAGGAAATGGAAAAAATTGAAATTAAAGATGAGCCTGCAGGTATTGATTGTGAAAATTGCGGGCATGAAATGGTCTACAAAATGGGAAGATATGGTAAATTCCTTGCATGCTCTAATTTTCCAGAATGCAGAAATACTAAACCAATTTTAAAAGAAATTGGCGTAAAATGTCCTAAGTGTAAAGAAGGAAATGTGGTTGAGCGAAAGTCGAAAAAGAAGCGCACTTTTTATGGATGTGACCGATTTCCGGAATGTGATTTTGTGTCCTGGAATAAACCGATTTCAAGACCATGTCCAAAATGTGATTCGTTGTTAGTGGAAAAGAAAAGTAAAAAAGAAACACAGATTCAATGTACAAATTGTGATTACAAAGAAAAAGTGCAAGATTAATAATGAAAGAACAGAAGAGGCTGGGACAAAAGTGTTTTAGCCAGAGAGAAATCCGAACTATGATTCAATTCTTTGATTAGAATTTGAAGTAGTTCGGATTTTTTCTTGGGGCACGGCTTCAGCCTCCTTGCCGGGGCAAGGAGACTCGACACTCGCCCGTGGAAAGCGCAGTATATTCAAGATGCGATGATAGATCCACCTATTTTGTACTACATTTTACCTTTTTCAGTGGCCTCAGCGTAAGCTCAAGGAGGCTCATCAGCTGCCCACGGAAAGCGCAGTGTTTTTCCGCAGCGGTGACAGGGCACCGAACATGATAGTAGTTTATGTCGACTGCTTATTAAGATCCGATTGTTGGAAAGAAACAATCTAAACTTCCTACCCCTTGATCGTTCGTTTTTTGAGTTGGCCATTTTAGTTTTGTCCCAGCCTCTTCTGTGTTTTAACATTAAATGAAAGGGTATGATACCTAAGAAAGAGGAGGATGATAGAATGACTGAAAGAAACCAATACTTTGTAGCAGTAGATACAGAAGATATACGCGACATGTCAATCCCAGGTAATGGCACGGAATATGAAATTTATGCAAATTCTGATGAAATTAAAGAAATTGAAACACTTTTCATGGCAAAGAATAAGAACGCGAAACAAGCGGTTAAATTTTTGAGTAAACCATTTGATGAATGGGGAGCCGATGATGAGAGAAATGAGTATGATCAGAATTTAGTTAGGATCTATCAAAAAATATATCACCTTGGTACTATAGCAACAAAGAAAAAAATTGAAGAAATAGGGTTATTTAAACAATAATATGTTAATAAATATAGAAACTCCCTTTCGCATTAGTTTAAGTTTTGCAAACTTTTTCAAATTATATATAGTTATGATTGACTATTATATTTGAAAAAGTTATAATTACCAATTGGTAAGTCAAATTACTTTACAGGGTGATGGAAGGGAGTCTTTTATGGATAATGTTCTTGGACCTTCTCTAAACCAAATGTAATAAAAAGTCACTAAATGTTCACGCGATCTAATACAGAAACAAGAAGTTTGAATCGAAGTATGTAAAGCAGTAAGTGAAAAGGTCAATTCAGAATTTTGTTACAATTTCGTTAAATTTATTGCGTTACGTTAAGGAATGTGGTATGATTTATTCGCTGATTAAGGCGGGGTGACGTAATGTATCATTTTAAAGAATATAGCGAAGCGTTCATGGAATATTTACAAATAGAAAAAAATGCATCCCAATATACTGTAAAATATTATCTGAATGATCTGGAAACTTTTTATCAGTTTTCAAAAAGTGAAGCACTTGAAGACTTTTCCGATGTGGATTATCGCTCAGTTCGTGTCTTTTTAACATCCTTATATGATAGGAAATTAAGCAGACGTACTGTTTCAAGGGTGATTTCGAGTTTGCGCAGTTTTTATCGTTTTTTAGAACGGGAAGGAAATGTTACCAGCAATCCTTTTTTGCAAATTACATTACCTAAAGCAACGAAGCCTATTCCTGGATTTTTGTATCAGGAGGAACTGGAAAAATTGTTTGAAGTGAATGATATGAGTGACCCGTTGGGTCAGCGTAATCAGGCGATACTTGAAACATTTTATGCAACCGGGATCCGGGTAAGTGAGTGCCATAAACTTACACTTAAGGATATTGATTTTACAATCGGCACAATGCTTATTCATGGTAAAGGGAGTAAAGAACGATATGTGCCGTTTGGCCGCTTTGCAGAAATTGCATTGGAAACGTATTTGAATGAGGGCAGGAAAACACTGCTTGAGAAATCTAAGTTGTCTACAGATACAGTATTTCTAAATGCAAAGGGTACACCACTAACCGCAAGAGGCATACGCCTTATCCTGACTAAAATGGTTGAAAAGGCATCACTGACCGTTCATGTTCATCCACATAAATTACGGCATACCTTTGCAACACATATGCTCAATGAAGGTGCTGACCTTAGAACAGTCCAAGAATTATTGGGGCATGAAAGTTTATCATCGACCCAAATATATACACATGTTACAAAAGACCAATTGCGAAGTGTGTATATGAAGGCCCATCCAAGGGCAAATAATTAATTATTAGATTATGAGGTGATGCAGGTGTCAAATGAGATGCATGCAACAACAATTTTCGCTGTTACACATAATGGACAATGTGCAATGAGCGGAGATGGCCAGGTTACTCTAGGTAATTCAGTAGTAATGAAACACAAAGCAAGAAAAGTACGAACATTATTTAATGGGCAGGTATTAGCCGGGTTTGCTGGGTCAGTCGCCGATGCGTTTACATTATTTGAGAAATTTGAAAGTAAACTAGAAGCCTTTAACGGTAATTTAGCAAGAGCATCTGTAGAATTAGCAAAAGAATGGCGGAGTGATAAAGTTTTACGTAAGTTGGAAGCTATGCTCATCGTCATGAATAAGGAAAACATGTTTCTTGTCTCGGGTACTGGTGAAGTAATTGAACCTGATGACGGTATCTTAGCGATTGGATCGGGCGGTAACTTTGCACTAAGTGCTGGACGTTCATTAGTCCGTTATGCGGAAAATTTATCCGCCGAGGAAATTGCACATGCAGCACTTACTATCGCAGGTGAAATATGTGTCTTTACGAATGATCAGATTACACTGGAGGTACTTGAGTAGGAGGGAGCCTTATAATATGGGTAATGATTATACTCCAAAGCAAATAGTGGAGCAGCTTGATCGGTACATTATTGGTCAAAAACAGGCCAAAAAGTCTGTTGCCGTTGCACTGAGGAATCGGTATCGTCGGATGAAGTTGGATGATTCCATTAAAGATGAGATTGTACCAAAAAACATTTTAATGATTGGGCCAACAGGTGTTGGTAAAACGGAAATAGCAAGACGGCTGGCAAAAATGGTCGGTGCACCTTTTGTTAAAATTGAGGCAACAAAATTCACTGAAGTTGGTTATGTTGGCCGGGACGTTGAATCAATGGTACGTGATTTGGTTGAAATGTCAATTCGCATGGTCAAAGAAGAGAAAATGGATGAGGTGAAAGGAAAAGCGGAACAAGAGGCTAATAAAAAATTAGTTCAGTTATTGGTTCCTCATGTGAAAAAGGATACAAATAAAAATCCGTTTGAAATGTTATTTTCCAATCAATCGTCCAGCGATGATGACAATGAAAAAGATTCTGATGTTACGGAAGAAATCAAAAGTAAAAGGCAGCGCACGGAGCAAATGCTTGCTCTTGGTGAACTGGAAGACCATATGATTCAAGTGGAAATTGAAGAAATGCCACCATCCATGTTTGATATGCTGCAAGGATCGGGAATGGAACAGATGGGTATGAATATGCAAGACGCTTTCGGCCAGTTCATGCCAAAGAAAAAGAAAAAGCGGAAATTGCCAGTTTCAGAAGCACGAAAGGTACTAACACAACAAGAAGCACAGAAACTGGTGGATATGGAAGAGGCAGCACAGGAAGCAATCTCCCGTGCGGAACAGTCTGGAATCATTTTTGTTGATGAAATTGACAAAGTAGCAGCAAAACAAGATAATTCTGCTAATGTTTCGCGGGAAGGTGTTCAGCGTGATATTTTGCCAATTGTTGAAGGTTCAACGATTGTCACAAAACATGGACCAGTTAAAACTGATCACATGCTGTTTATTGCTGCAGGTGCTTTCCATATGGCAAAACCATCTGATTTAATTCCAGAGCTTCAAGGGAGATTTCCGATTCGGGTGGAACTTGAGAAGTTAACAATCGATGATTTCAAACGTATTTTGCTTGAGCCATCGAATGCATTGCTTAAACAATACCAGGCAATGATCAAAACAGAAGGTATAAATGTGGTATTTACCGACGAAGCTGTAGATAAAATAGCTGAAGTGGCTTTTGAGGTGAATCAGGAGACGGATAATATTGGCGCACGTCGCTTACACACGATATTAGAAAAGTTAATGGAAGATTTATCATTTGAAGCTCCAGATATTACGATGGATAAAATAGAAATTACATCGGAATATGTTGATAATAAACTTAGTTCTATTGTGAAGAATAGGGATTTAAGCCAATTTATACTATAAATTAAAATAACGAAAAACGGAGGATTATTAGTTATGGAACTTTTAAATCGCGCAAGAAAAATTAATGCAATGTTACAAAAAGCAACAGGGAAATCGGTGAATTTCAATGAGATGTCTGCGTCATTACGTGATGTAATCAAAGGTAACGTATTTATCTTAAGCCGTCGTGGTAAGCTTTTGGGATTTGCAATTAATCAGGAAATTGAAAATGACCGGATGAAATCCATGTTGGAAGAAAGACAATTTCCGGAAGAATACACACAAGGGTTATTTTCAATTTATGAAACAACTCCAAACTTGGATATTAACAGTTCATTTACTGCATTCCCTGTAGAGAATCGTGAATTGTTTCAAAACGGTTTGACTACTATTGTTCCAATTATCGGTGGTGGAGACAGACTTGGTACATTGGTTTTAAGTAGATTAGAAGATAGCTTTAGTGACGATGATCTACTCTTAGCTGAGTATGGTGCTACTGTAGTAGGAATGGAAATTCTTCATGAAAAAACCGAAGAAATTGAAATTGAAGCGCGCAGTAAAGCGGTTGTACAAATGGCGATTAGTTCATTGTCTTATAGTGAACTTGAAGCAATTGACCATATCTTTGAAGAGTTGAATGGTAACGAAGGGTTGCTCGTAGCAAGTAAAATCGCAGACCGGGTTGGAATAACACGTTCTGTAATTGTAAACGCATTGCGTAAACTAGAAAGCGCTGGTGTTATCGAGTCCCGCTCATTAGGTATGAAAGGTACGTATATTAAAGTTTTGAACAATAAATTCCTAGTTGAACTTGAAAAGCTTCGCTCAAGATAAATCATAAAGGTAAAAAAGGTTACGGGGGAATCGAAAGCTAAAGCTTTCTGATTCCTTTTTTCTATTATTAATGACAAAATGTAATAACCAACCTTATAGAAATCGTCTATCGTTAGTCCGATGTAAAACTTTTACACAAAAATATGGCGTTAATACTTGCTAGCATCAGATCCATATGATATATTAATCCATGGTGCAAATACTATGTTTGTCATTTTATGGTGAACATGCTAACCACACACGTTTGTCGATTTATATAGGAGGTGCCGAAACGTGGTCCTTATATAAAAATGACACAAACGGAGGAAAAAAACCAATAGGAGGAATTTATAATGTCAGTAATTTCTATGAAGCAATTACTTGAAGCTGGTGTACATTTTGGACATCAGACTCGCCGTTGGAATCCAAAGATGAAAAAATACATCTTTACAGAGCGTAACGGCATTTATATCATTGACCTGCAAAAAACTGTTAAAAAGGTTGATGAAGCATATAAATATGTGAAGGAAATCGCAGCCGATGGCGGTACAGTTCTTTTTGTAGGAACTAAGAAACAAGCACAGGATTCTGTTCGTGATGAAGCGACTCGTTCTGGTATGTTTTTTGTAAATCAACGTTGGTTAGGCGGTACACTTACAAACTTCCAAACAATCCGTAAACGTATTTCTCGTCTTAAGAATATCGAGAAAATGGAAGAAGATGGAACGTTTGAAGTACTTCCAAAAAAAGAAGTTGTAAATTTATTAAAAGAAAAAGATCGCTTAATGAAATTCTTAGGTGGAATCAAAGAAATGAAAAAGCTTCCAGATGCTATGTTCGTTATTGATCCACGCAAAGAAAGAATTGCGATAGCTGAAGCACATAAATTAAATATTCCTATTATCGGAATAGTGGACACTAACTGTGATCCCGATGAAATTGATTACGTTATCCCGGCAAACGATGACGCAATTCGTGCGGTTAAACTTCTTACTTCGAAAATGGCAGATGCTATTATTGAAGTTAAGCAAAGTGAAGAAGCTGAAAGAGTTGCAAACGAGGAAGAAACTGCTGCTGAACCTGTAGAAGCAGATAAAGAATAGTAATGAAAATGACTAGGTGATAAAGGGATAAGCCTTTTATCACCTTTTTTAAAGGGATACTTGACTATTTATCTAGGAGGATTAATAATGGCAATTACTGCACAAATGGTAAAAGAGTTACGCGAAAAAACTGGTGCTGGCATGATGGATTGTAAAAAGGCACTAACTGAAAATGACGGAAATATGGAACAGGCTATTGATTATTTACGTGAAAAAGGTGTGGCAAAAGCAGCTAAGAAGTCAGACCGAATTGCTGCTGAAGGGTTAACACATATCGAAGTGGAAAATAATACGGCTGTACTTTTGGAAGTTAACTGTGAAACAGACTTTGTTACAAAGAATGATCAGTTTAAAACACTTTTAACCAAACTTGGTAAACATATTGTTGCAAAAAAACCAGCAACCGTTGAAGAAGCATTGCAACAAAAAATAGATGGTGAAGAGACTGTAGAATCTTTCATTAATTCCGTTGTTGCCAAAATTGGTGAAAAAATTTCATTGCGTCGTTTCACTATTTTAACAAAATCCGATAACGATTCTTTCGGTTCATACTTGCATATGGGTGGACGTATTGGTGTCCTAACACTTCTTGAAGGAACAACTGATGAACAAGTAGCGAAGGATATTGCAATGCATGTTGCTGCAGTAAATCCTCAGTATGTCTCACGTGATGCTGTTTCAGAAGATGAAGTTAAGCGTGAACGTGAAGTATTAAAGACACAAGCTTTAAATGAAGGCAAACCTGAAAAAATTGTTGAAAAAATGGTTGAAGGCCGTTTAGGAAAATTCTTCGAAGATATTTGCCTATTAGAGCAAAACTTTGTTAAAGATCCAGATCAAAAGGTTAAGAAATATGTTGCTGATAAAGGTGCAACAGTTAAAACATTCGTTCGCTATGAAGTTGGCGAAGGTATGGAAAAACGTGAAGAAAACTTTGCTGAGGAAGTTAGAAATCAAATTAACAATAAATAATTTGCATAAAGAAGAAAAAAGGGGACACATGCTGTTCCCTTTTTCGCAGAAGAGCACATTTTTTCAATAGGATAAAAATTAATAAATTTCTATGGAGGTTATTATGACAGCAGCTCGTTACCGTAGAATTGTACTTAAATTAAGTGGCGAAGCATTAAGCGGGGAACAAGGCTATGGACTGGATCCAAATATCGTTCAATCTATAGCTGAACAAATTAAGGATGTAGCGGATTTAGGTGTTGAAGTTGCAGTCGTTGTTGGCGGTGGAAACATCTGGCGTGGTAAAGTTGGCAGCCAAATGGGAATGGATCGTGCAAACGCTGATTACATGGGAATGCTTGCAACCGTAATGAATTCTCTTGCGCTTCAGGACAGTTTGGAAAATATCGGAATCCCTACTCGGGTTCAAACTTCAATCGAAATGCGTCAAGTTGCGGAACCATATATCCGGAGAAAAGCAATTCGCCATTTAGAGAAAAAGCGCGTTGTCATATTTGCAGCAGGTACGGGAAATCCTTACTTTTCAACGGACACGACTGCAGCACTTAGGGCGGCAGAAATCGAAGCAGAAGTGATACTTATGGCGAAGAATAATGTGGATGGGGTCTATACAGATGATCCGAAAGTAAATAAGGATGCTACGAAATATGAAAACCTGTCTTATTTAGATATGCTAAATGAAGGTTTGGGTGTTATGGATTCCACAGCATCGTCGTTATGTATGGATAACGATATTCCGCTTGTGGTATTCTCGATAACAGATGAAGGCAACATTAAACGGGTTGTGCAAGGTGAAATAATTGGAACTACGATAAGGGGGAAATAATTATGTCTGATGCGATTATAAATCAAACTCGCGAAAAGATGACGCAAGCAGTACAAGCATTTTCAAAAAACTTAGCAACAGTTCGGGCAGGAAGAGCAAATCCATCACTACTGGATAGTGTATATGTGGAGTATTATGGCGCTTCCACACCATTAAATCAATTGGCAACTATTTCTGCTCCTGAGGCTAGATTATTAGTTATTACGCCATTTGATAAGTCTTCAATCGGCGATGTTGAAAAAGCAATCCAAAAAGCGGATTTAGGTATTTCACCTTCAAGTGATGGGAATGTAGTTCGAATTGCTATTCCTGCACTTACCGAAGAGCGCCGTAAAGACCTAGTAAAAGTAGTTGGTAAATATGCCGAGGAAGCGCGTGTACAGGTTAGAAATATTCGCCGGGACTCCAATGATCAGCTTAAAAAGGCTGAAAAAAATGGTGACCTGACAGAAGATGAATTACGCGGTGCGCAAGACGGTGTACAAAAAGAAACAGACAAAAACATAAATGATATTGATCAAGTAGCAAAAAATAAAGAAAAAGAAATTATGGAAGTATAACAATCGAGTCAAACAACATGATACCACCCCTAGTTTTAGGGGGTTTTTGTTTTTTTGCTAAATCGTTATAAAAATTAATGGTTAATCATGATATAATGGAACCTTAGCATATATACTATAACAATCATATAATTCTTTTATCCGACATATTGATGAAAATGGAAAGGATTGTATATACACAATCAATCGTATTCGGAGGACAAATTATGTCAATGAAACTTCCTTTTTTTAAGAATAAACAAGAAGAAACAGATGATTCATGCAAAATAGAAACAAAAAATATACCAAAACATGTAGCGATTATAATGGACGGCAATGGACGATGGGCAAAAAAGCGGGGGCTTCCAAGAATTGCTGGGCATAAAGAAGGCATGAACACGGTTAAAGATATTGTCCGAATCGCAACCAAATATAAAATTGAAATTCTTACTTTATATGCCTTCTCAACAGAAAATTGGAAAAGGCCCAAATCTGAGGTAGAGTTTTTAATGAAACTGCCGAAAGAGTTCCTACATACGTTTTTGCCTGAATTAATCGAGAAAAATGTGCGTATCGAAACCATTGGTGAATTTGACGGACTGCCAACACATACAAAAGAAGCAATTCAGTATGCCAAAGAGCAAACAAAGGATAATAATGGCTTATTATTAAACTTTGCTTTAAACTATGGTAGTAGATATGAAATAATGCGCGCAATCAAACAAGTTTACACTGAATTAGAAAAGACGGAGTTGACCATTGATCAGCTTGATGAGGACACGTTTTCCAACTATTTATATACAAAGGGACTGTCCGATCCTGATTTACTAATTCGAACAAGTGGTGAACAACGTTTAAGTAACTTTTTATTATGGCAGTTGGCTTATGCAGAATTTTGGTTTACAGATGTGTTGTGGCCGGATTTTAGCGAAGAAATATTTAGGAGAGCCCTCCATGATTACCAGCAGCGTAAAAGACGTTATGGAGGTATATAAGGTGTTGAACAATAGATGAAGCAACGAACTCTGACAGCAATTTTAGCATTAATCATATTCGTACCTTTCGTGATTGTAGGCGGATTACCATTTACGATATTCGTCTATTTTATGGCAACAATTGCTTTGATTGAACTATTGCGGATGAGAAAAGTAGGGAAATATTCTATACCAGCAGTTTTGGCGATACTAATATTATGGTTATTATTGCCTGATGTTCCAGCTGATATCGTAGGATTTTTTACAAAATCTGAACTTGTTATGATGTTTGCTATGCTTTTATTGTCATACACAGTACTAGTAAAGAATAAGTTTACATTTGAGGATGCCGGATTTATCATGCTGGCCACAATTTATGTGGGCATGGGATTCTTTTATCTCATTGAAACAAGAGATGATACTAATATTGAAGGGTTAGTGAATATCTTCTATGTCCTACTGGTGATTTGGGCTACTGATACAGGTGCATACCTTTTTGGACGAGCATTTGGAAAGAGAAAATTATGGCCGATGATTAGCCCGAATAAAACGGTTGAAGGGGCAATAGGCGGTATTCTTATTTCTGTAGTAGTAGGTGTGATTTTCCATTTCATTACTCCATTTGAACACTCTTTAATCATTGTAATTGGTGTTACCATTTTAGTATCCATTTTCGGTCAGATTGGAGATCTGGTAGAATCTGCGTTCAAACGGCATTATGGTGTAAAGGATTCAGGGAATATTCTTCCTGGCCATGGAGGTATTTTAGACAGACTGGATAGTTTATTATTCGTTTTACCTTTGATCCATTTTATCCATTTCATTTAATGTGATTTGACCATTTATGCACATCCTTTCAAAAAGCTTGAATGATGATCGAGGTTAAGGATAAACTTAGAAAATAGCGGTAAACGGAATCAACCTACATTTATCAAAGGAAGGTGCTTTATTTGACCACAGTTATAGCGTTTATATTTATGTTTGGTTTGCTTGTGTTCATTCACGAGTTTGGTCATTTGATTTTTGCAAAGCGGGCGGGAATGCTTGCCCGGGAGTTTGCAATTGGTTTTGGACCAAAGATATTTTCATTTACCAAAAACGAAACTGTATACACAATCCGGTTACTTCCTGTAGGTGGATATGTTCGTGTGGCTGGTGAAGATCCAGAGATTGTTGAGTTAAAGCCCGGCCATCATATTGGGCTTGAGTTTAACGACGATGGTAAAGTCAGTAAAATCATCGTAAATAATAAATCCAAGCATCCTGATGCACGTGTGATAGAAGTAGAGCGTGCCGATTTAGATCATGATTTAGTAATTGAAGGTTTTGAGATTGATGAAGAGGAACGGCTGCGTTTTGATGTCGATCCAAAAGCTTTCTTCATCATGGATGAAAATGAAACGCAAATTGCGCCATATGACCGCCAATTCGCGTCCAAAAGTATTGGGAAACGTGCGATGCAGTTATTTGCGGGACCAATGATGAACTTTCTATTAGCAATTTTTATCTTCTTTCTATTAGGCCTAATTCAGGGTGTGCCTACTGAAGAAGCAATGCTTGGTGAAATTCAAGCAGATAGTCCGGCAGCAGAAGCAGGCTTTCAAAAGGGCGATGAGGTAGTTGAAATCGAAGGTAATTCAATCAGTACATGGGAGGAATTCACGAAAATAGTTCAGGATAACCCTGAGGAATCCTTGTCTATGAAAGTAGCCCGTGATGGTAAAATTTCTGATATAACAGTTGTGCCGCAAGAAACAGAATTTCAAGGTCAAACGATAGGACAGATAGGTGTTTTGCATCAAGTTGAAAAATCATTCTTTACTTCTGTCCAGTACGCGATTACAAAACCATATGAAGTCACCAAACTTATTTTAACTAACTTAGGCATGCTGGTTACGGGACAGTTATCAATTGAGGCCTTGTCCGGACCTGTTGGTATTTATGATGCAACTGATGCCGTGGTACAAACAGGTTTCATGAACTTCCTAATGTGGACGGCCATTTTAAGCATTAACTTAGGAATTGTAAATTTGGTGCCATTACCTGCACTTGATGGAGGACGATTGCTATTTGTCGGCATTGAGGCAGTGCGCGGGAAACCAATAGATCCACAAAAAGAGGGTATTGTTCATTTTATTGGTTTTGCATTATTAATGCTGCTAATGATTGTCGTAACATGGAATGATATCCAGCGGTTATTCCTATAAGATCGAGGCGGAGTAAATCTATAGGTGAGTTATAAAAACCCTTGTCTAATCAACCAGACAAGGGTTTTCAAAAGCTTGAATTCGGTATATTAGCATAGATTTACCAAACGGAAGATTTTTACCAGCAGCTACATTGGGGGAAAAGGATATGGCTATATCACAAACGGAAAAAATGGAGGTATTATTAGCACAGTTGCAGATACCTGAAGAAGATATATCAACGTATTTCTCAAATAGTCAATTAATACGATTAGAAGTGTTTAGACAAGTTAAAAAGTGGCATTTTCATATTCAGGTTGAGCGAATGCTACCTATTGAGGTATATCAGGTTTTAACAACTAAATTACAGGATTCTTTCAAGCAAATTGCGCAGGTGGACTGGACCCTTTATACGGAGGAAAAAGAGGAAAGTGATACATACATTTGTGATTACTGGCTGAACTTTTTACAATCAATTACAACGATGTCGCCCGCCTATAGAGATTTAATCCATAATCAAGTACCTGTGCTTCAAAATAATAAGCTTTCCATTACGGCTAGAAATGAAGCGGAGGCGGCTGCTTTAAGAAAACGATTAGAAACCGCTTTTCGGGTGTACTGCGATAAAATAGGCAGCAAAGCATATCAATTAGAAATAAATGTTAAAACTGAAGATAAAGATTTACAGGAGTTTCGCAAGCAAAAAGCCAAAGAAGATCAGGAAATAATTTTAAAAACCGTGATGGAGAAAGAAAAGCGTGAGAAAAACAGCTTAGAACAAAATCAGAATATACCTTTTGCAATTGGCTATGGCATTCCGGATGAGCCGATGGAAATGGAATTGATACAGGATGAAGAACGCCGGGTTACTGTGCAGGGATTCGTGTTCTTTGTCGATATTCGTAAGTTGCGTTCGGGTCGCAGTTTATTAATTGCTAAAGCAACCGATTATACCGATTCCTTGCAAATTAAAATGTTCTCAAAGAATGACGAGGATGTTGAAAAGTTCGAGCAATTAAAAACAGGTATGTGGATTAAAGCTCGCGGCAGTATCCAAACGGATATGTATACAAATGAACTGGCAATGATGGCAAATGATATGTTAGAAGTAAAGGTTGAAACGAAAACTGATGACGCGCCTGCCGATTGCAAACGAGTTGAATTGCATGCACATACAACGATGAGTCAAATGGATGCGGTTGTATCCCCAAGCAGATTGGTAGAACAGGCAGCGAGGTGGGGGCATAAGGCTGTTGCAATAACCGATCATGCCGGTGTTCAGGGTTATCCAGAAGCCCATGCAGCCGGTGTTAAAAACGGTGTAAAAATATTATACGGTGTAGAAGCAAATTTAGTTGATGACGGTGTGCCAATTGCTTACAATGAGGCGGATATGGGCCTTGAGGAAGCAACCTATGTTGTTTTTGACGTCGAGACAACTGGTTTATCCGCTGTTTACGATACAATTATCGAACTGGCCGGGGTGAAAATAAAAAACGGCGAAATCATTGATCGTTTTGAACGTTTTGCTAACCCCCACCATCCATTATCGGAAACAACTGTCGACTTAACCGGTATAACGGATGATATGGTTCGTGATGCACCGGAAATAGGCGATGTGTTAAAAGAATTTAGCGAATGGGTGGAACAAGATATATTAGTTGCCCATAATGCAAGTTTTGACATGGGTTTTTTAAATGAGGGATACAAGAAAATAGGATATGAAAAATCAACAAATCCTGTCGTAGATACATTAGAATTGGCGCGGTTTTTATTTCCGGAGTTAAAGAACCATCGGCTAAATACCCTTTGTAAAAAACTTGATATTGAACTGACACAGCACCATCGTGCAATATATGATGCGGAAGCGACCAGCTACCTACTTTGGAAGCTAGTTCAGTTGTTATTAAATAAAGATATTACTAATCATAATCAGCTAAACAACCATATGGGTGAAGGCAATGCCTATCAACGGTCGAGACCATCCCATTGCATAATTCTGGCCAAAAACCAGGAGGGATTAAAGAACATTTATAAATTGGTCTCGCATGCCCATATAGACTATTTTTACCGGGTCCCAAGAATTCCAAGATCAAAGCTGCAAAAATTCCGGGAAGGCATTCTAATTGGTTCCGCATGTGATAAGGGCGAAGTATTTGAGACTATGATGCAAAAGTCAAAAGAAGAAGCCGAAAAGGTTGCGGAATTCTATGATTATATTGAAGTTCAGCCACCAGGCAATTATGCTCATCTAATTGAAAAAGAATTAGTACAGAATGAGGCACAAATTTTTGATATCATTTCAAATTTGGTAGATATGGGTAAACGGATGAACAAGTTGGTAGTAGCAACAGGTAATGTTCATTATGTGAGCGATCATGAAAAATTGTACAGACAAATATTGATTTCATCTCAGAATGGAAATCCATTAGCTCGGCAAACATTACCGGATACACCATTTAGGACAACAAATGAAATGATGGATTGTTTCCCTTTCTTAAACGATGAAACTAAAGAAGAAATTGTGATAACGAATACGGGTAAACTGGCAGACTCGATTGAAGAAATTTCTCCGGTAAAAGACGATCTGTTTACACCAACTATCGAAGGTGCAGAACAGGAAATACGTGATTTGAGCTATAACCGGGCTAAAACAATCTACGGAGAGGCTTTGCCGGATATCGTGGTGGAACGTCTTGAAAAGGAACTAAATAGCATTATTGGTCATGGTTTTGCCGTTATTTACCTGATATCCCACAAGCTTGTTAAAAAGTCATTAGACGATGGTTATTTGGTGGGGTCAAGGGGGTCAGTTGGTTCGTCATTTGTGGCCACCATGACAGAAATTACGGAAGTGAATCCCTTGCCACCGCATTATGTGTGCCCAGATTGCCACTATCAAGAATTTATTACGGATGGATCTGCCGGGAGTGGGTTTGATCTGCCGGATAAGTCCTGTCCCAATTGCGATATAGAATTAACAAAGGATGGACAAGACATTCCGTTTGAAACGTTTTTAGGGTTTAAGGGGGATAAGGTTCCCGATATTGACTTAAACTTTTCTGGTGAATATCAACCTAAAGCACATAATTATACGAAGGAATTATTTGGTGAAGACAATGTGTATCGTGCGGGAACAATAGGTACAATTGCCGAGAAAACGGCTTATGGATATGTTAAAGGATATGCCTCCGATAAACAGATTGTTTATAAAAACGCGGAAGTAGATCGGTTAGTTCAGGGTTGTACCGGTGTAAAACGAACAACCGGGCAACACCCAGGTGGAATTATTGTAGTCCCGGATGATAAGGAAATATTCGATTTTACGCCAATTCAATTTCCTGCTGATGATCGAAACAGCGAATGGCGGACAACACATTTTGATTTCCATTCGATTCATGATAATTTATTGAAGCTTGATATACTTGGACACGATGATCCAACTGTTATACGCATGCTTCAGGATTTAAGCGGTATTGATCCAAAAACAATTCCGACAGATGACGAAGGGGTTATGAAACTATTTTCAGGTACCGAATCAATTGGTGTCACAGAGGAACAGATTAATTGTAAAACAGGGACTCTGGGTGTACCTGAATTTGGTACCAAGTTTGTTAGACAGATGCTTGAGGACACTAAACCGAAAACATTTGCAGAGCTTGTGATTATTTCAGGATTGTCCCATGGAACGGATGTCTGGCTTGGAAATGCCCAGGAATTAATTAATGATGGCATTTGTAAACTACCTGATGTAATTGGTTGTCGTGATGACATTATGGTCTACCTGATGCATAAGGGACTAGATGCATCACTTGCATTTAAGATAATGGAGTTTGTTCGTAAGGGTAAAGGTCTGCAGGATGAATGGATAACCGAAATGAAAAAGCATGATGTTCCGGACTGGTATATTGAATCCTGTAAGAAAATTAAATACATGTTTCCAAAGGCCCATGCTGCAGCTTATGTGCTTATGGCGGTACGGATCGCTTACTTTAAGGTTCATCATCCGATATTCTTTTACGCAGCATACTTCACTGTTCGTGCTGGGGACTATGATTTGGATACGATGGTAAAAGGTTCAAAAGCTATTCGCGAGCGGATTGAAGGAATTGCGGTCAAAGGAAATGATGCGAGTCCAAAAGAAAAAAGTCTGATGACAGTACTTGAGATTGCTTTAGAAATGAATGAACGAGGTTTAAGTTTTCAACGAGTAGATTTATATAAATCTACTGCAACCGAATTTATCGTTGATGGTGATAAATTGATTCCACCATTTAATGCAGTGGATGGGCTTGGCACCAATGCAGCAATAAATATTGTAAAAGCACGCGAAGAAGGAGAATTCCTGTCCAAAGAGGATCTTCGTGAACGCAGTAAAATCTCCAAGACAGTTTTAGAGTATTTGGACAATCACGGTTGCTTGGAGGGAATGGCAGAAAAAAATCAGCTGTCACTATTCTAAAAAACAATGTAATCCACGTGTCCCTTGCCTAAAATGGATAAGTATGGTATAGTTTTAAAGGTAATGATACGAACGGTTAAAAGAGTGGGATATTCCCGCTCTTTCTTCATACCTGCCATCCTACTTTAGTGATTTCCCCTTGCCACCTTTTCAGGCAAGGGGTTTATTTTGAAAAAACATCGGGTTTGATATGAAAATTGATAGTATTGTTCATAATAGGTAGTAACGACAACTGAATAGAGGAGGATTGTACTTGAGTTCCCAGGTTATTAAGAACACTGAAAGTTTGTTGGAACCAATTTTGGAAGAAAGGGACCTAGAATTGGTCGACGTTGATTATGTAAAAGAAGGTCAGAATTGGTTTTTACGTGTCTATATTGATAAAGAAGGCGGGATTGACATCGCCGAGTGTGGCGAAGTTTCCGAACAATTAAGTGAGAAACTGGATGAGGCAGATCCAATCAAAGGTGCTTATTTTCTGGAAGTTTCATCACCAGGAGTAGAACGTCCATTAAAAACAGAGGCTGATTTTCAAAAAAGCGTAAATAAAAATATTTTTGTTAAGCTATATGAACCAATTGATGGTGCAAAAGAGTATGAAGGAATCCTAACAGATTTCACCGATAACATTGCTAGTATAGAATATAAAATAAAAACCAGAAAAAAAGTTGTTGAAATTCCGTTTTCAAAAATAGCGAAAGCAAGAATTGCAGTTACGTTATAAAGGGGGAAAAGAATAGTGAACAGTCAGTTGTTTGACGCGATTGATTATTTGGAAAAAGAAAAAGGTATTAATAAAGAAATTCTTTTGGAAGCATTAGAAGCAGCATTAATTTCTGCTTATAAGAAAAATTTTAAATCGGCATCCAATGTACGTGTTGATCTTGATGAAAGCAAAGGTACAATGAAGGTATTCTCAAGAAAAACAGTTGTTGAAGAAGCTGAGGATGTACAGGAAGAAATATCTTTGGAAGAAGCTAAACAAATAGATCCTAACTATGAGCTGGATGATGTTATTGAACTTGAGGTAACACCAAAGGATTTCGGAAGAATTGCTGCTCAAGCTGCAAAACAGGTTGTAACACAACGTGTGCGTGAAGCGGAACGTGGTGTTATTTTCAGTGAATATGCTGATCGCGAAGAAGATGTAATGACAGGCATCATCCAGCGTTTGGACCCGCGGTTTGTTTATGTGAACTTAGGGAAAATTGAAGCGAAATTGCCGGAAGCTGAACAAATGTCAGTAGAGGAATACAATGTGCACGACCGGTTGAAGGTATTTGTTACGAAAGTTGAAAACACAAGTAAGGGGCCGCAAATTTATATTTCCAGGTCACATCCAGGGTTATTGAAGCGGTTATTTGAAATGGAAGTACCGGAAATTTATGATGGCACAGTTGAAATTAAATCTGTTGCCCGTGAAGCAGGAGACCGTTCAAAAATCTCAGTATACGCAAGTGATCCTGAAATAGATCCTGTTGGCTCCTGTGTGGGGCAAAGAGGTCAGCGTGTCCAGGCAATAGTGAATGAACTAAAAGGTGAGAAAATTGATGTAGTTGAATGGTCGGAGGATCCGGTTGTATATGTATCAAATGCGCTGAGCCCTTCAAAAGTGGTTGATGTGCTTGTAGATGAAGAGGCCAAAGCAACAACTGTGATTGTACCTGATTATCAATTATCGTTAGCAATTGGCAAACGGGGACAAAATGCCCGTCTGGCTGCCAAACTCACCGGCTGGAAAATTGATATCAAGAGTGAATCTGAGGCAATTGAAGATGGATTGCTGGAGGATTCCACTGAGGAAATCATTACTTATTCTGACGAAAATGAAGATATGTTTGAATAAGGGGGAAATCAAATGGTACAAAAAAGAAAGATTCCTCAGCGAAAATGTGTTGTAACAAATGAGATGAAACCTAAAAAAGAACTAATCCGCATTGTACGTAACAAGGACGGAGAAGTGTTTGTCGACGAATCCGGTAAGAAAAATGGTCGTGGAGCATATTTATCAAAGGATTTAGCTGTAATTGAAAAGGCAGAAAAAAGTGATGTATTGAATCGTCATTTGAATACCCAGGTCGATCCATCGGTTTTTGAAGAACTTAAGCAAATGGTAGCTGGAAATAGCCATGAAAAATAGCTACTTGAACATGATTGGGCTGGCATACCGGGCTAGGCAATGTTCACTTGGTGAAGAAGTTGTAAAAGACATCAAGAAAAACCGGGCAAAACTTGTTTTACTGGCAAGTGATACCGGTCCACAAACAAGAAAAAAAATAACGGATAAATGCAGAACATATGAAGTACCTTTACGAATAGTTGATGACAAGGAAATACTGTCTAATGCTATTGGTAAATCGGAAAGAGTAGCAATTGCAATTTTAGATGCAGGTTTTGCCGCTAAGATAAAGTCGTTACTCGATAATTCTATTCGGGGGTGAATGTATGACTAAAACGCGCGTATATGAATATGCAAAGCAAAAAAATACGACAAGCAAAGATGTCATTCAAAAATTAAAGGAATTAAATGTAGAGGTGTCTAACCACATGTCTACCATTTCAGATGATGTAAAGGGAAAATTGGATGATAAGTTCAATCCAAAAAAACGACAGAACGCTTCAAACACATCAAAGAAATCGGAGAATAATAATTTGAAAAAACAAACGAATAAAGGCAAATCTTCACACGGTCAGTCAAATCATAAAGGGAACCGGAATCAGTCAAATAAACATCGAAATAAAAAAGGGAACAATAACCCTGTACCAAAACAACAACCTGTGAAGGAAATACCTAAAGAAATTAAATACAGTGATACACTGACTGTAAGCGATCTTGCCGCAAAGTTGAACAAAAAAGAAACAGAAATCATCAAGAAGTTAATGGGTCTTGGCGTTATGGCTACAAAAAATCAGGATCTGGACGATGATACTGTAGAATTATTATGTGACGACTTTGGTGTTGCGGTAGAAAAAGAAATCGTCCTTGAGGATACAGACTTTGACAAATATAAAAAGGAAGAAAACGTAAATGACTTGCAAGAACGCCCTGCAGTAGTTACTATAATGGGACATGTTGACCATGGTAAAACCACGTTACTTGATTCTATTCGTCACACAAAAGTAACTGAAGGCGAGGCTGGTGGAATCACGCAACATATTGGCGCGTATCAAGTGGAAAGCAATAACAAGAAAGTTACCTTCCTTGATACACCTGGTCATGCTGCATTTACTAGTATGCGTTCAAGAGGGGCGCAGGTTACCGATATAGCCGTTTTGGTAGTAGCAGCAGATGATGGGGTAATGCCACAGACTGTTGAGGCAATTAATCACGCCAAGGCAGCAGAAGTACCGATCATTATTGCAGTAAATAAAATGGATAAAGAAGGCGCAAATCCCGATCGCGTCATGCAGGAATTAACTGAATATGAAATTGTTCCAGAAGACTGGGGTGGCGACACTATCTTTGTTCAACTTTCTGCTGTGAAACGTGAAGGTATCGATGATTTATTAGAAATGATTCTTCTCGTATCTGAAGTGGAAGAATTAAAAGCAAATCCTAAATCAAATGCATTTGGAACGGTTATTGATGCGCAGTTGGATAAAGGGCGAGGTTCAGTTGCTACATTACTCGTTCAAAATGGTACATTGCGTGTAGGGGATTCGCTGGTTGTAGGAAATACATTTGGTCGAATCCGTGCCATGGTAAGTCACACTGGAAAACGAGTGAATGAAGCTGGTCCTTCAACACCTGTGGAGGTAACAGGGCTTAATGACGTTCCACAAGCAGGCGATCAATTTCTTGTCTTTGATGATGAAAAGAAATCACGGCAAATTGGTGAAGCACGTCAGCAAAAACATATTCAGGAAAATCGTGGTGAACAATCAAAGGTCAGCCTAGATGATTTATTCGAACAAATTAAACAAGGTCAAATGAAAGAAATTAATATTATTATAAAAGCAGATGTTCAGGGATCAGCAGAGGCGTTGGCATCCTCTCTAAGGAAAATTGAGGTTGAGGGTGTCAAAATTAAAATTATCCACACAGCAGTTGGAGCAATCACGGAATCTGATATCATACTTGCAGCCGCATCAAATGCGATTGTAATTGGTTTCAATGTCCGTCCTGATGCAAACGCTAAAAAGACTGCAGACTCTGAAAAAGTAGATGTTAGGCTGCACCGTGTTATTTATAAAGTAATTGAAGAAATAGAATCAGCTATGAAGGGTATGCTTGATCCCGAGTATGAAGAAAAAGTTGTCGGTCAAGCAGAAGTACGCGAGATCTTTAAGGTTTCAAAAATTGGTACGATTGCTGGAAGTTATGTGACTGACGGTAAAATTACCCGCGATTCTGGTGTTCGAGTTATTCGCGATGGAGTGGTTCAATTTGAAGGCGAACTAGATACTTTAAAGCGTTATAAAGATGACGCCAAAGAGGTAGCACAAGGCTACGAATGTGGCATTACAATTAAAAACTTTAACGATATTAAAGAGGGCGATACAATTGAAGCCTACGTTATGCAGGAAATTGAACGCAAATGATCGTAGTTGCGGAAGTTGAGTGTATGCTCTATGATACACATTCCTTGAAAGATAAACGTTCTGTTTTGAAAAAAATCATGAATAAATTAAGTAAAGATTTTAATATCGCTATAACTGAGCTTGATTTCCATGATTTGTGGCAACGTACGAAATTTGGCATTGTCACCATTTCCACTAGTTATACCCATGCAGAACAGGTTATCCAAGAGGTCTTAAAGAATATGGATAACTTTCCCGAATTGGAATGTACCATTACTCAAGTGGAACGAATATAAAGTATGGAAGGAAGCGCCAAATGCGCTTCACAAATTAAGAGGTGACTGTTATGAGCGAAGTGCGAGCAAATCGTATCGCAGAACAAATGAAAAAGGAACTCGGAGAAATTATCAGCAGAAAACTCAAAGACCCACGAGTAGGTTTTGTTACTGTTACGGATGTTGAAGTGACAGGAGATTTACAACAGGCTAAAATTTTCATTTCAGTACTTGGAGATGAAAAACAAAAACATGAAACATTAGTGGGACTTGCAAAAGCTAAAGGCTTCATTCGGTCGGAAATTGGCCAACGAATTCGCTTGCGTAAAACACCAGAGCTTGTTTTCGAATTTGACGAGGCGCTGGAGTATGGGAATCGAATTGAAGGAATTTTGCGCGATTTAAACAAAAAATAATAAGTTGAAATTCTGGCTCCAAGCTTGGAAACGGGGTCAGATTTTTCATAACCTCAGTTTAGCTCCAGTGTCTATTTGCATAAGTGGCGCTGGTGCTTTTCTATGTTTTGGAGGCGATTTCAATGAATGGCATCTTACCATTATGGAAGCCTAAGGGAATGACATCACACGATTGTGTAGCAAAGATTCGAAGATTGTATCAAACAAAAAAGGTTGGCCATACCGGGACACTTGATCCCGGAGTGGAGGGAGTACTTCCAATCTGTATCGGGCAAGCTACTAAGATTGTTCCGTATTTGACAAACACAGAAAAAGTATACATAGCGGAGCTTTCACTGGGCAGTTCAACTGATACAGAAGATGCAAGTGGCAAGGTAATAAATCAGAAACAGGTTAACTATGTACCTTCAAATGAGGAGATTGAAACAGTTCTAAAACAGTTTAGGGGTCAAATTATTCAGATCCCTCCAATGTATTCAGCAGTTAAGGTAAATGGTAGGAAGTTATATGAATATGCACGTGCTAACAAAACAGTTGAACGCCCAAAAAGGAAAGTAAGTATTCATCAACTACAACTTTTGGGAACAGCAGATAATCGGATAAACCTGAAAATTGTTTGTTCAAAAGGGACCTATATTCGGACATTATGTGTTGATATTGGAGAAGCACTTGGCTATCCAGCGCATATGTCCGATTTAGTTCGAACAAAGACCGGATCCTTTATGAGGGAAGATACCGTTACTTTTGAACAAATCGAGACAAAAGTGGAGGAACAGAAACAAGCCGAACTGTTATTGCCAATGATTGAAGGACTCTCACATTTGGATTACTATTCTGTTGATGAAGATACCTGTAAAAAAGTTCTTTTTGGTCAAAAACTAAAGAAACCTATGATAAACTTAAAGACGGATCCATTTATTATTTTATACCAAAAGGAAATGCTTGCGATCTACCAAACACATCCTGAGAATGCGGATCAAATTAAACCGGTTCGGGTTTTTCCTTTAAATGATTAAAAAGTGTAGGTGAAAAAATTGAGGACCATTGAATTAACATATCCACATATGTTGGTGTTAGAAGAACTACCAAAAACAGTCGCTGCAATTGGTTTTTTTGATGGTATCCATAAAGGTCATCAAAAAGTCATCCAAACTGCTGTAACAAAGGCGAAGGAATCTAACATGGAAAGTGCAGTGATTACATTCCACCCACATCCATCCGTCGTATTGAAAAAAGAAAAGATTCATGTTCAATATATAACGCCGCTACGTGAAAAACAGGAAATATTACAGAAAATGAATGTTGATCGCTTGTATATTATCTCTTTCTCAAAAGAGCTTGCATCATTAAGCCCTGAGCGGTTTATAGACCACTTTATTATTGGTCTTAACATTCAGCACCTGGTCGCGGGATTTGACTTTACATATGGTCATAAGGGTGAAGGGAATATGAATAACATAGAATCACATACAAAAAATACCTTCGATTATACGACTATAGAAAAAGTCGAACTTGAAAATGAAAAGGTTAGCTCAACAAAAATTCGTAATCTTTTATCCGAGGGTAAGGTTGAAAAGGTAAATGAGAACCTAAACAGACCCTTCTCGGTTTTTGGAACTGTGGTTGAGGGTGAAAAACGCGGGCGTACAATTGGCTACCCAACAGCTAATTTACTAATTGATTCTGATGCATTGTTACCAAAGATTGGTGTATATGCGGTGAAGGTATTATACAAGGGTGAGGTATATGAAGGAATGGCTGATCTGGGGCTTAATCCAACTTTTACCGATAAAAATACTAAACCAATTTTAGAAGTAAATATATTTGATTACTCGAATGATTTATATGGAGAAGAACTGCAAATTGAATGGCATAAATATATTCGTGATGAGGAAAAGTTTGATGATGTTAAAACATTAATCGAACGCATCGCATTAGATGAGAAGGAAATACGGGACTATTTTTCTTGCTAAATTTCTTGTTTCCACTTGCAATTTTAGTTGATTAGATGTACGCTTAAGAACGTAAAACCATTGCTTGGCAAAACGAGACTCCGACGTTTGCTAGGGAATTGGGGCTATGAAATTTAACTAGGAGGTGAACCTAATGGCAATCACAAAAGAGCGTAAGAATGAAATCATTAATGAATATAAGGTTCATGAAAATGATACTGGATCTCCAGAAGTACAAATCGCTGTACTTACTGCTGAAATCACAACATTAAACGAACATTTACGTACACACAAAAAAGATCACCATTCACGTCGTGGTCTTTTGAAAATGGTTGGTAAGCGTCGTAACTTATTAAACTATTTGCGTAATAATGATGTTACGCGTTATCGCGAACTTATTAAAAGACTTGGGTTACGTCGATAATCTATTTAAAAAAGCGGGAGAAATCCTGCTTTTTTTTGTATTTAAAGTAACGCGGTGACTAGCAGACTTACTGCTTAATTCTTTGATAAGGCAAGCATAAAAGAAACACCTATTGGTTTCTTTGTTTACATACGAACATTTTATCGATAAAATGTACTATAGTAGCTTTTTGAAAGGAGTACTAAATATAATGGCAGAAAAACAAACATTCTCCACTGAAATTGCTGGTAAGAAATTTTCAGTAGAAATTGGGGAACTTGCGAAACAAGCAAATGGAGCTTGTATGATTCAATATGGTGATACATCTGTATTAACCGCTGCAACTGCATCAAAGAAACCAAAAGACTTGCCGTTTTTCCCATTAACGGTAAATTACGAAGAACGTTTATATGCTGTAGGAAAAATACCTGGAGGTTTCATTAAACGAGAGGGACGTCCAAGTGAAAAAGCGATCTTGGCATCCCGTTTGATTGACCGTCCTATTCGTCCGTTGTTTCCAGATGGTTTTAGGAATGAGGTACAAGTTATCAGCACTGTAATGAGTGTAGATCAGGATTGCTCATCGGAAATGGCTGCAATGGTAGGTTCTTCTATTGCACTTAGCATTTCGGATATTCCATTTAGTGGTCCGATTGCAGGTGTTATAGTAGGACAAGTTGATGGCGAATTTGTTATAAATCCAAATGTGGAACAACAGGAAAAAAGTGATATTGAACTTACTGTTGCAGGAACAAAAGATGCTATTAATATGGTTGAAGCAGGTGCTAATGAGGTGCCGGAAGAAATAATGCTTGAAGCGATAATGTTTGGACATGAAGAAATAAAACGTCTCGTTTCCTTCCAGGAAGAAATAGTCGAAGCTGTATCTAAAGAAAAAACAGATGTAACATTGTTTGAATTAGATCAGGATTTGCTTGTGAAAATTGAAAATGAGTATAAGGAAAAACTTGTTTCAGCAATACAGGTGCATGAAAAGCATGCAAGGGAACAAGCTATTGAAGATGTAAAAACAATGGTAGTGGAAGAATATGAAGAGGAAGATGAGAGCGTAATTAAACAAGTGAAATCTATTCTTGATAAAATGGTCAAGGATGAGGTTCGCCGCTTAATTACCAAGGAAAAAGTTCGGCCAGATGGCCGTAAACCAGATGAAATTCGTCCACTTTCATCTCGAGTAGGTGTTTTGCCTAGAACGCACGGTTCGGCATTATTTACGCGTGGACAAACACAAGCCTTAAGTATTTGTACATTGGGTGCTTTAGGTGATGTACAAATTCTTG
Organism: Virgibacillus phasianinus; assembly: GCF_002216775.1. Lineage (GTDB taxonomy): Bacteria > Bacillota > Bacilli > Bacillales > Amphibacillaceae > Virgibacillus_F > Virgibacillus_F phasianinus. The sequence goes on along the minus strand of NZ_CP022315.1, from coordinate 3,232,005 downwards.
ACGGGTTGGATTTAGAGGAATCAAAACGATTTATGCATCATTACAATTTCCCGCAATATAGTGTAGGTGAGACAGGACCAATACGCGGACCTGGACGTCGTGAAATTGGCCATGGAGCACTTGGGGAACGCGCACTTGAGAAGGTTGTACCATCTGAAACTGATTTCCCGTATACGATTAGACTTGTGTCAGAAGTATTGGAATCTAATGGATCTACATCACAGGCAAGTATTTGCGCAAGTACACTTGCAATGATGCATGCAGGTGTACCAATTAAATCGCCTGTTGCAGGTATTGCGATGGGACTTGTCAAGTCTGGGGATGACTATACAATCTTAACAGATATTCAAGGTATGGAAGATGCCTTAGGTGATATGGACTTTAAGGTGGCTGGAACGAGTAAAGGTGTTACAGCATTACAAATGGATATCAAAGTTGAGGGTCTCTCCAGGGAAATCTTGGAAGAAGCATTAACTCAGGCAAAACGTGGCCGTCAACATATCTTAGGTCATATGCTTGAAACGATTGATAAACCTAAATCCGAACTATCTGAATATGCGCCTAAGATTTTAACAATGTCCATTAAACCAGATAAAATTCGTGATGTTATTGGTCCAAGTGGTAAGCAGATCAATAAAATTATTGATGAAACCGGCGTAAAAATTGACATAGAGCAAGATGGCAGTGTATTTATTTCTTCAACCGATGCCACTATGAATGAGAAAGCAAAAAAAATCATCGAAGACTTGGTACGCGAAGTTGAAGTTGGCCAAACTTACCTTGGTAAGGTTAAACGCATCGAGAAATTCGGCGCATTTGTTGAAATCTTTAAAGGGAAAGATGGTTTGGTTCACATTTCAGAACTAGCAGAAGAACGTACTAACAAGGTAGAAGATGTTGTATCTATTGGTGATGAAATAATGGTGAAGGTTAAAGAAGTTGACCATCAAGGAAGAGTTAATCTTTCAAGAAAAGCTGTACTTCTTGAACAAAAAGAAAAGAGTGAGAAATCACGGTCATAACAAACAATGAATGAAGAGGCTGGAAAACCAGTTTCTTTTTTTATTTGGCGGTTCCTTGCTTATGCGTCCGCTTCTAGCTTCTAACCAGTCGCCTCCGCTTTTCGTTGTCTAGCTGCGGCTCCGAGCGGCTAGCAAATAGATAATCCTGTTGAATGTGCGTAAGGGACGACGCACTTTCACAGTCCCATCTATTTGTACGCCGCTAACCAGTCGCCTCCGCTTTTCGTTCATATCTTGTCCCTTTCTTTCATATATTGAATGGAGAGGGGGATGTTGTATGTACAGGTGGCTTATCCAGGCATTGGTTTTTTTCTTATTGGTTGTTATTTCGTTCAATCCGTTATCTAATCCATTCGAGTCAAAACAAATAAATTCCTTTTCAGCAATACAGGATACGATGAAGGAAAAGGATCCACTGTATAATAAAATTGTTGAAAAAAGTGCTGCATATAAAATTCCGCCACAAAATGCGGTGATTGATAGAGTGTGGAAAAAGGTTCCGGGTTTGAATGGCAGGACTGTTAATGTTGATGAATCCTATAAAAAAATGAAAAAAGATGGGGTTTTCAATAAAAATCTACTAGTATTTGATGAAATTAAACCAGCTGTCTCGTTAAATGATTTACCCCCTGCGCCAATTTACCGTGGCAATCCTGAGAAAAAGATGGTTGCCCTTATGATTAACGTGTCATGGGGAACAGAATACATACCAACAATTTTAAACATCTTAAAGGAGAATCAGGTAAAAGCAACATTCTTTATTGAAGGGAAATGGGCAAAGAATAATGCAGAATATGTTGAAATGATAGCGGAACAAGGGCATGTAATTGGAAATCATGCATACAACCACCCTGATATGGCACGCATTTCCAAACAGGAAATAAATGACCAAATTACAAACACTAATGAAACAATACAAGCAATAACAGGAAAAAGGCCTTCTTTATTTGCTCCGCCAAGCGGTAGCTTTACGGATCAAGTTGTGCAAGTGGCCGCAGCTCATGACATGAAAACAATTTTATGGAGTTTAGATACCATTGATTGGAAGAATCCATCGGTATCTGTTATGATGAATCGTGTGATGCCAAAGCTTCATCCCGGTGCCACAGTATTAATGCATCCAACGGAATCTGTTGCACGCGGGTTGAAAGATCTGATTACCGGGATTAAGGAAAAAGATTATCAAATTGGTACAGTGGAGAAACTATTATCAGAAAATCGTTTAAATTAAAATGCTGGCAGCATGAACTTATTAGGAGGACTAAATCAGTGATTGAAAAACATACATGTAAGAATGGACTGCGGATTGTGCAGGAAAAAGTTCCTGCTGTGAGATCGGTAACGATTGGTATTTGGGTGTTGACCGGTTCACGAAACGAAACGGAGAAGAATAACGGGATTTCACACTTTCTGGAGCATATGTTTTTTAAAGGTACAGAAACACGGTCTGCAAAAGATATTGCCGAAGCCTTTGATGCAATTGGCGGGCAGGTTAACGCCTTTACTTCAAAGGAGTACACCTGCTTTTATGCAAAGGTCTTAGACAACCATAAAGAATATGCTTTGGAAATTTTATCTGACATGTTCTTTCATTCATCCTTTGATGAAAATGAAATGGAACGTGAAAAAAAGGTTGTATTGGAAGAAATTAAAATGTATGAAGATACCCCGGACGATATCGTCCATGATCTATTGTCACATGCATCGTATGGTGACCATCCATTAGGATACCCTATATTAGGAACAGAAAGTCACTTAAAATCATTTAAGCCGGACACATTAAGAGGCTATATTGCCGATCGGTATACACCAGATAATGTAGTTGTTTCTGTAGCAGGAAACATTGATGGATCCTTTATCCAAAAGGTTGAATCATATTTTGGGACATTCGGAACAAAGAATGAATCCGAACCTATAGTAAAACCTGTGTTTCACGCCAATCATATGGAGCGAAACAAAGATACGGAACAAGCACATTTATGTATTGGATATGATGGATTGCCGGTTGGTGATGATCTCACATACAGTTTAATTATTATGAACAATGTACTCGGCGGAAGTATGAGTTCCAGACTATTCCAAGAAGTGAGAGAACAAAAAGGTTTAGCGTACGCAGTATTTTCATATCATTCATCTTTCCTGGATAATGGGCTTTTGACAATATATGCAGGAACAGGTAACGAACAGCTTCCTTTATTACGGGAAACAATATCAAGCACTGTAAATGAACTTATATCAAATGGAATTACAGATAAAGAATTGACCAATAGTAAAGAACAATTAAAAGGAAGTTTAATGTTAAGCCTCGAAAGTACGAATAGTCGTATGAGCAGAAATGGCAGAAATGAATTAATGCTGAAACGTCATCGCACGATGGATGATATGATAAAAGAAATTGATGCTGTTGATCATGGAACGATTCAAGCGGTTATTGAGACAATTTTTAAATCCAATCCATCTACTGCATTAATTGCACCTAAGTAACAATTCCTTAAGTATAACCTATGCGACCTGCATAGGTTATTTTTTGTCACATATATTTATAGAAAGAGACATAATCTGAGGTGATAAATATGCGATATAAAGATATTAGTGGAAAGGAAATTGTTAATGTAAGTCACGGTTCAAGGCTTGGTGTTCTTGGAGCAACTGATTTGGAAATTGATGAGAAATCCGGTCAAATCAGGTCATTTATTATTCCTAATTATAAATGGTTCGGTTTAAAGAAGGAGGGTGCAGAAACAAAGATTCATTGGAAAGCCATTAAAAAAATCGGCGAAGATATGATTATGATTGAAACGGATTAGGAATGCCCATCATCAGATCGGTTCACCCAGGCTAGTATAAAAAATACTAGCCTTTTTTTTATTTTTATTATTTCTATTACTCACTTACCTTCAGGATACACATAAGCTATATGGAAATGATTTAAAAACCCGATAGCAAGGAGTGTATAACGAATATGGGTTATTTGATAGCTGTAATAGGTGGAGATGCAAGATATATAGAACTAATTCGGCAATTACAAAAGCTGGATAATACAACTATTTGCCTAATTGGATTTGATAAATTAGATCAAGGTTATACAGGTCTAAAGCAAATGGAATTTTCGGAATTGGATCCGGCTCAATTGGATATGGTAATTCTGCCTGTCACAGGAACTGATAAAGACGGGATGATTGATCCTGTTTTCTCCGACCAGTCAATTCGTTTAACAAAAGAATGGGTCCAGCAATTAAAGAGCACTGTTTCCATTTTTACCGGAATTTCGAATGACTATTTAACTTCCATTACTTCCGAAGCAAACCGCCGTCTTGTAAAATTATTTGACCGAAATGATATAGCGGTATATAACTCAATTCCTACCGCTGAAGGAACAATTATGATGGTTATTGAACATACTGACTTTACAATCCATTCCGCAAATGTGCTTGTGGTTGGTTATGGCCGTGTGGGGAAAACAATTGCCAATAAATTCTCTGCACTTGGTGCCGAAGTTTCGGTATGTGCCAGAAGATCAGAAGATTTGGCACGTATTACGGAAATGGGATTTAAGGCAATTCCATTTGATCAACTTTCTCACAATACTGCTGAATGTGACATATTAATTAATACTATACCTGCCCAAGTTATTACGAAAGAATCCATCCAATTTCTGCCGTCACATGGATTAATTATTGACCTCGCATCAAAACCCGGGGGAACAGATTTTGAATATGCCGAGAAACGGGGAATTCAGGCAATATTGGCTAAAAGTTTACCTAGTATAGTTGCTCCTAAAACAGCAGGCAGGATTTTAGCAGATGTGATTAAGCAGTTTATTACGAAGAAGGAGGAAACAAAATGACTTTAGAAGGAAAACGAATAGGTTTTGGCCTTACAGGTTCTCATTGTACCTATGATCAGGTTTTTCCACAAATCGAGAAATTGATGAAGGAAAAAGCCGAAGTGGTCCCAATTGTAACGTATACCGTTAGAAGTACGGATACGAAGTTCGGTAAAGCAGCGGACCACATTAAAAAGATCGAAGACATGACTGGAAAAAAAGTAATTACCACTATGCCTGAAGCGGAACCGTTAGGACCAAAAGAACCATTAGACTGTATGGTTATAGCACCGCTGACAGGCAATTCAATGAGCAAGTTTGCAAATGCCCTGACTGATTCACCTGTCTTAATGGCTGCAAAAGCAACCATGCGAAACCAGCGGCCAGTTGTACTTGGCATTTCCACAAATGATGCCTTAGGGTTGAATGGTGTAAATCTAATGCGCTTGATGGCCAGTAAATATATTTATTTTATTCCATATGGCCAGGATGACCCATATAAAAAACCAAATTCGCTTGTTGCACATATGGATACATTGATTGATACTGTTGAATCCGCATTGTTGTTTGAACAGATTCAACCAGTGATTGTACCTTATCAGAGTACTTCTGAAAATGCATAGCAACGTATAAAATTTTTCTAAATATCATTAAAAATATAATGGTTGTAAAACAGAGGTGGAAAAATGACAATTTTAGTTCAAAAGTTTGGAGGTACCTCATTACAATCACCTGCTAGTATTTCTAAAGTTATAACTCACATTAAAGAAGCAGTTGAAAAGAAGTATAAGTTGGTAGTTGTAGTTTCAGCATTGGGTCGCCTGCCTGATCCATATGCTACGGATACGTTATTAAGCCTTGTTAATGAATCGACGTCATTTCATTCAAAACGGGAAATGGATTTGCTAATGTCATGTGGGGAAACAATAGCTAGCGTGGTATTATCAAATGAGTTGCAAGATCATAAAGTAAAATCAATTGCGCTTACTGGTGCGCAGGCGGGAATTATGACAACATCTGAATTTACCCAAGCAAAAATAAGGGGTGTAAATACTGCACGGCTAAAAAGTGAACTTGAGACTTATGATGTAGTAGTAGTTGCCGGCTTTCAGGGAAAGACATCTACAGGGGAAATAACGACGATTGGGAGAGGCGGCAGTGATACCACTGCTGCTGCCCTTGGCGTTGCACTGCAAGCGGAAAAGGTGGAAATTTTCACCGATGTAAATGGAATAATGACTGCTGACCCGAGAATTGTTAAGTCTGCCAGGCAACTGAAAATTGTTACCTATGCGGAAATTTGTAATTTGGCCTACCAAGGTGCCAAAGTGGTTCATCCGAGGGCAATTGAGCTTGTGATGCAGGCAAATATACCATTGCACGTGCGGTCAACTTATTCAACAGAAAATGGCACCTTGGTTACGAATGCAGCTATTAAAGAAATACCAGATCAGTTGATTACAGGTATTGCTCATATGTCATCCATTACACAAATCAGGATTAAGAACCGAGAAGAGATGCACCGTCTCCATTCTGAGGTATTTAAGGTATTGGCTGAAACAGGAATTTCCGTTGATTTCATAAATATTTCACCGACCGGCCTGCTATTCACCGTTCCAGAATTTCATACGCAATCGGCGGTCGATTGCATCACAAACTTAGGCTTTCATCCACAAGTAATAGAAAACTGTGCGAAGGTCTCAGTAGTTGGCGGAGGAATGATGGGAGTTCCCGGGATTGCATCGAAAATTGTGCAGGCACTTACGGAAAGGGAAATTCAAATTCTGCAATCAGCAGACAGCCATACAACGATATGGGTACTAATTCGTGATACAGATGTGATGAAAGCAGTAAATACCTTACATGAGACATTTAACTTAAGTCAATCATTAAAGCCGGCTGGAAAATAAATACTATTTCGAAAAAGGTGAGGATAATGGATTTTGGGAGTGTACTTACCGCGATGGTAACACCGTTTAACCAGAAAGGTGAAATTGACTTTAATAAGACAACAATTCTGGTTGATTATTTAATCGAAAATGGAACGGAAGGTCTTGTCATTGCAGGGACTACTGGGGAATCGCCTACATTATCGGCAAGTGAAAAGCTGGAACTCTTTAAACATGTAGTGGATGTTGCAAACAAACGAGTGCCAGTAATTGCCGGAACAGGAAGTAATGATACGGCAAGTTCAATTGTGTTAACAAAACAAGCGCAGGCGTGCGGTGTCGACGCAATAATGCTGGTAAGCCCCTATTACAACAAACCCAGCCAGCAGGGTTTATATAAACATTTTGAGCAAATAGCGGGTGAAACATCATTACCAATTATGCTTTATAACATTCCTGGGCGTTCAGTTGTCAATATGGAAGCTGACACGATCATCAGGTTAAGCCAAATTGATAATATTGTCTCAGTGAAAGAGGCAAGTGGTGATTTAGATCAGGTAGCAACAATCATTGAAAATACCTCTTCTACATTTAGTGTGTATAGTGGGGATGATGGGTTAACATTACCAATGCTTTCAATTGGCGCTATCGGTATTGTGTCCGTTGCATCACATATCATCGGTAATGAAATGAATCGTATGGTAAAAGAATTTAAGGAAGGAAATGTATCAAATGCCGCAAACATTCATCGTAGATTTCTTCCAGTTATGAAAGGATTGTTCAATTACCCTTCGCCGACCCCAGTAAAATATGCACTGCAACGGAAAGGACTGGAATGTGGCGGTGTACGCTTACCGCTGGTTGCTTTATCAAAAGACGAACAAAAGGTAATAGACGATGTAATCAAAAGGGATTTATACTTTAAGAAAGCATAATCGGTATAAAGTATAAAAAATCCAAGGCGCCATTAGTCCCGGCGACAACCCAGGCTTTTTAGACTGCCAACTAAATGTTGGTGGTTTTTTTAATAGGAAAACCTTCACTTGTTCATACTAATTACTAGCAGTATAAAAACAAGAGGAGTGTCGCTAAATGAATAATCAACCATCAATGGATAAAGACAAAAACCAAGAAGAGGAAAACAACAAGTCTTCCCTAGTGGAAAAAATACAACAGCTTGGACAATCCAATGTCCCGCAATCACCAGATTCGAATATTCATGTACTTACTATTATTGGTCAAGTTGAGGGGCATATACAATTACCTCCGCAAAACAAAACAACGAAATATGAACATCTTATTCCACAACTCATAGCAATAGAACAAAATCCAAAAATTGAAGGTGTGGTCATATTACTAAATACGGTTGGTGGGGACGTTGAGGCTGGACTGGCTTTGTCAGAAATGATAGCATCAATTTCAAAGCCGACTGTTTCCATTGTGCTTGGCGGAGGACATTCAATTGGTGTTCCCATTGCAGTTTCGACAGACCATTCTTTTATCGTTCCAACAGCTACAATGATCATTCATCCAATCCGCCTAACAGGGATGGTAATCGGTGTTCCACAAACCTTTGAATATCTGGATAAAATGCAGGATAGAGTGATTAACTTTGTGATTAATCATTCAAATATTAAAGAGGAAAAGTTTAAAGATCTTATGTTTGCAAAAGGCAATTTAACTCGGGATATAGGGTCAAACGTGGTAGGTGCTGATGCAGTGGAATACGGTTTAATTGACGCTGTTGGTGGCGTAAAAGAAGCAATGGAAAAAGTAAACGAATTGATTGGTCAAACTAAACAAACAGGGGGTGGTAAGGAATGACTCTTTATACACCGATGACCGAGTCAGAAATTTTTCCGGAACAAAATAATCAAAATTCAAATCGATTAGTGATTAATCACCAAAACAGATCCGTTTATGTTGAAAAAAATAAAGCTGGAAATTATCAAATTGTTCAATTGTTGTCAACAGACCCAAAAGACTTTATGGATCCTGAGTATCAGCCAGGTTCCATTCTATCTTCACAATAATTTTATAAGAATCCAGTGGTAATCTATGCTATAATAGCGTTAGATACTGGATATTATTGTTAACCCTTGTCAACATGATGACAGGGGTTTCATATTCAGCCATATCTGTTAATAGAGGTGAAATAGATGGCTAAGAAACGAAAGAAAAAGAAAAAGAATCAGTTAAAGAAACAAGTTAAATTTGAATTATTGGGCTTACTCTTTTTATTTATTGCTATATTTGGAAGCGGTGCAGGTATTATTAGTGATGGGGTAATTCCAAGCATATTGGAAAATATCTTTCAATTCTTTTTCGGAATATGGTATTTTATCGCCTCATTACTATTGCTTGTTACTGGTTTGTTTTTAATTATTAAGCGAAGATATCCGGATTTTTCCCATAAGAAAATGATTGGATTTTATATTATTATTTTAGGAATCCTACTCCTGACACATATCCAAACGTATGAAATGTTGCTGTTTAAGTCAGATAATGCTTCCATTATCCGGTCTACATGGAGCCGTTTCTTTACATATGTAAACGGTCCAGGGGAGTTGGCGCAAACAGGCGGAGGGATGATTGGAGCAGTTTTATTTTCTTTTTGTTATTATTTGTTTTCATCAATTGGAGCAAAAATTGTTGCTATTTTTTCTATCATAATTGGAATTATATTTCTGACTGAATTTTCTTTGGGTGACTTCTCATCTAAAGTATGGTCCAGGGTGAAAACTGCCACTGCAAATGTCAGGACAAAAACGAAAGAAAATAAGCAGGACAAAAACGATGCAGATGTAGAACCAGAAATTAAACAGGTTGAATCTAAGCAACAAGCTGTAGACCACGATGAACCCGTAATCCAGGATTTCACCGATGTAGCATATTCATTTGATGAACCAAAAAAACAAGAGGCACAATCAGCCCAGGACACGAATCAAACGGAGGAAACGGATGTAGACTTTCCTAGTACGATGCCGATGACTGAGCCGGAAAACTATGAATATGTGTTGCCATCAATTGATTTACTTACAGAACCGACTCACAATTCACAACAACAGGAAAAATCACATATCCAAGCTACTGTTAGAAAACTTGAACGTACATTTAGCAGTTTTGGAGTTAAAGCCAGAATTACTAAGGTGCATGTCGGTCCAGCAGTTACGAAATATGAAGTATATCCAGAGGCGGGTGTAAAAGTAAGCAAAATAGTGAGCCTTCACGATGACCTGGCGCTTGCCTTAGCTGCGAAAGACATACGGATAGAGGCGCCAATTCCAGGTAAATCTGCTGTTGGTATAGAAGTTCCTAACACAGAGGTGGCTATGGTGGCTTTACGGGAGGTGGTGGACACGTCATTAGTAAAGCAATCTTCCAAACTATTATTCGGGTTAGGGCGTGACATATCTGGTGACGCCGTTGTTGCCGAGTTAAATAAGATGCCACATCTGTTAATTGCAGGTGCAACGGGAAGCGGTAAGAGTGTTTGTGTAAATGGAATTATCACCACTATCCTAATGCGGGCTAAGCCGCATGAAGTTAAAATGATGATGATTGACCCAAAAAAGGTCGAATTGAATGTATATAACGGCATACCACATTTATTGGCGCCAGTTGTTACAGACCCGAAAAAGGCTTCAAGGGCATTGAAGAAAGTTGTATCAGAAATGGAAAGACGATATGAATTGTTTTCGGACACTGGAACTAGAAATATTGAAGGATACAATGAGTACATTCGTAAATATAATCAGTCATTGGGGGAAGAGGAGGATAAACAGCCTAATCTCCCGTATATTGTAGTACTTGTCGATGAATTAGCGGATCTAATGATGGTCGCATCAAGTGATGTTGAAGATGCCATTACTCGATTGGCGCAAATGGCTCGTGCAGCAGGGATACATCTTATTATTGCAACCCAACGTCCATCCGTTGACGTTATAACTGGGGTTATTAAAGCGAATATCCCATCCAGGATTGCATTTAGTGTCTCATCACAAACCGATTCCAGAACCATCCTGGATTCCGGTGGGGCGGAGAAGTTATTAGGACGAGGTGATATGCTGTTTATGCCTGTTGGTTCCTCGAAACCAACACGAGTCCAAGGTGCGTTTTTATCTGATGAAGAAGTTGAACGGATAGTTGATCATTGTATCGATCAGCAAAAGGCTTCCTATCAAGAAGAAATGATTCCTGAAGATACTAGTGAAATACAATCAGAGGTTGATGATGAACTATACGAAGATGCTGTGCAGATGATTACAGAAATGCAGACTGCAAGTGTTTCAATGCTGCAACGCAGGTTCAGGATTGGATATACAAGAGCTGCCAGGTTAATAGATGCAATGGAAGATAGGGGCATAGTCGGCCCATACGAAGGCAGCAAACCAAGAGCAGTTTTAATATCCCAATCTTCAGAAGAAAAACTATCTTAAAAGAGGAATCGGACAATAATTAGTTACCTAAATTATTGTCCGGTTTTTTAATGTGCGTGTTGGGAAAGTAAAAATGAAAATATGCCTAGCTCCAGCGCCCAGCAATCAGCACTGATCAAGGTGGGAAGAGCATTTAGCGCAGTTCCAAACCTCACCTACCTTCACTACGAGAAGTCAACATCTGAGCTTTTCTTAAAAAGAGTGGGAAAATAGTAAATTTTTTTTGAGAAATTTGACCTATTGTGTTTATTTATTAGTTGAAAAGTGTTATATTTATCTCGGACAAAAGAGTCATACGTCAGATGTCAGATCTCTTTTACTATAAGTTAAGATTGAATTGCAGGAGGTCACTATGTCGATTAAAACCGATTCACGTCATCTATACTTACAAGTGATTGAAGAAATTAAACGTGATATTCAATCAGGTAAGTATAAAGAAAAAGAAAAACTGCCTTCTGAATTCCAGCTTTCTAAACAATTGGGCGTTTCCAGAGCAACACTGCGAGAAGCGTTACGTATCCTAGAAGAGGATAATGTAGTAACACGCAAACATGGTGTTGGTACATTCGTAAATTCAAAACCCATTTTTTCATCAGGGATTGAACAGTTAAACAGTGTGACTTCCATGATCGAAAGCTCAGGCAGAACTGCTGGATCCCAATATTTATCAACTGAGCTTCTAGAGCCAATGGATGAAGACAGGGAAAAATTTTCACCGTTAACCATTCATACAATTGCCCAAATTGAGAGAGTCAGAACGGCTGATAATGAACCTGTCGTTTTTTGTATCGATAAGGTTCCAGAAGGAGTCATACCATTAGAACGAGTACATAAAGAGGATTCTCTATTTAAATTAATAGAAGAATATTCCCGTAAGCGCATAGCCTATGCAGTTACGTATATCGAACCAATCGGTTACCATGACCGTATTTATGAAATTCTCAATTGTGATCCCGAGCAGTCATTATTGTTATTAAAACAAATGCATTACACTGAAGAAGATGAACCTGTCTTATACTCAGCAAACTATTTCCGATCAGATGTGTTTAGTTTCCATGTTTTGAGGAAACGTATGTAAGGGGTTTCATAACAGGTTTAGGGGGTGGTTGTTAACAGCAACTAACATCACATATTATAGGTGAAAGTCATGATTTTAATTAATTCAATAATAGGGGGTATTTAGGTTGAAAAATCGTAAATTTTTAGTGTTGTTTGCATTGATTTTAAGTCTAGGATTTATTTTAGCTGCATGTGGAAACTCTGACGATGAATCATCAAAAGATTCCGGGGGAAGTTCAGATGGCGACAAAAAATCAGGTGATTACAAGGTCGGTATGGTTACTGATGTTGGCGGGGTCGATGACAAATCATTTAACCAATCAGCCTGGGAAGGTCTTCAAGCATGGGGCAAGGAACATGACTTTGAAAAAGGTAAACAATTCGATTATATTCAATCAAACGAAGATGCAGATTACATGCCAAACGTAACACGTCTTGTGCGTCAGGATTATAACTTGATTTTTGGTATTGGCTATAAACTAAATGATGGTATTAATAAATCGGCGGAACAGTATCCTGATACAAATTTTGCAATTGTTGATTCCGTCGTTGATCAACCAAATGTAGCAAGTATTACTTTTAAAGAGCACCAAGGATCTTTCCTCGTAGGTGTAGCAGCTGCCAAGAAAACAAAAACCAATAAAATTGGTTTCGTTGGCGGAACTGATTCAGAGTTAATTAATAAATTTGAATCTGGCTATATCGCTGGCGCTAAATCGGTAAATCCGGACATCAAAATTGATGTACAATATGCTGGCGCATTTGACGCCCCAGATGATGGTAAACTGATTGCAGCAAACATGTACAATAATGGCGTTGATGTTATTTATCACTCATCAGGCGCAACAGGAAATGGTGTATTTGCACAGGCAAAAGACATTAAACAAAATGATCCAGAACGTGAAATCTGGGTAATTGGTGTTGACCGTGATCAATATGATGAGGGTCAAATTGGCGATTATAATATCACACTTACCTCTATGGTTAAACGTGTTGATATTGCTGTACAGGACGTTTCCAATAAAGCCATGAACGGTGAATTCCCTGGTGGAAAAGTGCTTGAGTATGGTTTGAAGGATGACGCTGTAGCTTATGCTAAAACAAACAAAGAAGCCTTAACTGATGAAATTGTTAAAGCAATTGAAAAATGGAAAGAAAAGATCGTTAGTGGGGAACTAGAGGTTCCTAAAACACGTGAAGAAACGAAAGCATATGTAGATGCTCTATAATTAAGGTGAAAAGGCTGGACTCTCCAGCCTTTTATCACTCTTAGCAAAATCCTCAACTGAAGAGGAGTAAGTTCCGGCCCTTTTCATTTGGGGATTTTTTACACTAAGTATAAATTTTTATCGGTATAAAGTATAAAAAGATCCAAAGCTTTCGCCATTAGTTTTTGACGACAGCCAAGGTTTTCTAAAAGAAATGTGCTTATAGGGGAGTGAATATTTTGGATTACGTAGTAGAAATGCTAAATATAAGAAAAGAATTCCCGGGCATTGTTGCTAACGATAATATCACCGTCCAAGTGAGAAAAGGTGAGATACATGCATTGTTAGGCGAAAATGGCGCAGGGAAATCAACCTTAATGAATGTATTATTCGGACTGTACCAGCCGGAAAAAGGCGAAATACGTTACAAAGGTGAAAAAGTAAACATTACAGATCCCAATGTTGCGACTAGACTTGGAATTGGTATGGTTCATCAACATTTTATGCTGGTGGACAACTATACAGTTACTGAAAACATTATTCTTGGAAGTGAACCGACAAAAAATGGAAAAATCAATATAAAAAAGGCGGAGAGAGAGGTTCAAGAGCTATCTGACCGCTACGGTCTCAAAGTGGATCCTACTGCTAAAATTCGCAATATTTCTGTTGGAATGCAGCAGCGTGTAGAAATATTAAAAACACTGTACCGCGGTGCTAATGTTTTAATTTTTGATGAACCAACAGCTGTATTAACACCTTTGGAAATAAATGAGTTAATCGATATCATGCACTCTTTAATTAATGAGGGTAAATCTATTATTCTAATCACACATAAACTAAAAGAAATTATGCAGGTGTGTGATAGATGTACAGTAATTCGTAAAGGTAAGGGAATTGGTACTGTTAATGTTAGTGAGACTAATGTAACAGAGCTTGCATCGTTAATGGTAGGCAGGGATGTTAAGTTTACAACCGATAAAAAAACTGCTGATCCATCACATGTTGTTTTGGAGATTGAAAATTTAAATGTAAAAGATTCTAGAAATGTTAAAATTGTAAAGGATTTAAATCTGGAAGTCCGTGCGGGTGAGATAGTCGGTATTGCAGGTGTAGATGGAAACGGTCAGACAGAATTAATTGAGGCTATTACTGGATTGACAAAATCCCAATCAGGTTCGATAAAAGTAAACGGTAAAAATATTACAAACTTTAAACCACGAAAGGTGACAGAAAGTGGTGTTGGACACATACCGCAAGATCGTCATAAATTTGGTTTAGTATTGGATTTTCCCGTGGCTGAAAATATTGTATTACAAACCTACTATCAAAAGCCCTACTCGAAAAATAAAGTTCTGCACTATAAGAATATTTATACAAAGGCTAAGGAACTTGTCGAGGAATATGATGTTCGTACACCAAGTGTGCATACAAAAGCCCGGGCACTATCAGGTGGAAATCAACAAAAGGCAATTATAAGCCGCGAGATAGACAGATCTCCGGATTTACTTATTGCTGCGCAGCCAACACGCGGACTTGATGTAGGAGCTATTGAGTTCATTCATAGTAAACTAGTACAAGAACGAGACAAAGGAAAAGCTGTTTTACTAGTTTCTTTTGAATTAGATGAAGTAATGGATGTTAGTGATCGAATCGCAGTTATGTTTGATGGAAAAGTTGTTGCAAATGTCAAACCGGAAGAAACAAATGAACAAGAATTAGGTCTGCTTATGGCAGGCAGCACCAACGCTGAGGCAGGTGATAATAGTGGCTTCTAGTAAATTGTTTAATATTTTGGTACCAGTCATTTCGGTGATTCTGGGGTTGATTTCCGGTGCAATCCTGATGCTTGTTTTTGGTTACAATCCTATTGAAGGTTATATAGCATTATGGAATGGTGCTTTTGGCGATGTCTACTTCTTTGGTGAAACAATCAGACAAGTTACCCCATATATTTTAACTGGTCTGGCAGTTGCTTTTGCTTTTCGTACCGGATTGTTCAATATCGGTGCAGAAGGACAAGTGATTGTCGGTTGGCTTGCGGCAGTCTGGGTTGGACTTGCTGTTGATGCGCCAATCTTTGTTCATTTGCCTTTGGCCATATTAGCTGCTGCAGTTGCAGGTGGGCTCTGGGGATTCATTCCAGGGATACTTAAAGCTAGACTTGGTGTCCATGAGGTAATCGTGACCATTATGCTTAATTACACGGCCTTATACACAGCTAATGCAATTATTCGACATGTGTTAACTGATTCAAAGGACTCAACTGAAACCATTCCAGCCTCAGCATCCATGGCATCTGAGTGGTTACAGCAAATCACCATGTATTCTCGAATGCACTATGGAATTTTATTAGCTTTGTTTGCAGCAATTATAATGTGGTTTATCATTGAAAAAACGACACTGGGTTATGAATTGCGATCCGTTGGATTTAATCAGCATGCATCTAAATATGCAGGAATGAACGTAAAGAAAAATATTGTGCTATCAATGGTTATTTCCGGGGCGTTTGCTGGACTTGCCGGAGCAGCTGAAGGATTAGGAACATTTGGTTATATGTCCGTGCAATCTGGCTTTACCAATTTAGGATTCGATGGAATCGCCGTAGCATTATTAGGTGCAAATACAGCGCTGGGTGTTATTATTGCAGCCTTTTTATTTGGTGTATTAAAAGTTGGGGCATTGAATATGCCGCTTGCCGCAGACGTTCCTGCAGAATTAGTTGATATCATTATTGCAATTATTATATTCTTTGTGGCATCAAGCTATATCATAAGATGGGCTATACTTCGCTTTAAAAAGGAGGGGAAATAAATGAACATTGTAGATCTTCTGCAATCAATTATTCCACCTGCATTATTCTTTTCGGCACCCCTAATTTTTACTGCGATCGGTGGTGTATTTAGTGAACGTTCCGGAGTAGTTAATATTGGACTTGAAGGATTAATGGTTATGGGTGCGTTCGTAGGTGTTGTGTTTAATTTAACGTTTGCTGATGCACTAGGAGCATGGACTCCATGGATTTCGATCCTTGTAGCAATGGTTGTTTCCGCTATCTTCTCATTAATACATGCAGTTGCATCCATTACATTTCGTGCAGAACAAGTAGTAAGTGGTGTAGCAATCAACTTCCTTGCTCTGGGATTAGGAGTATTTTTAACCAAACAATGGTATGATAAAGGTCAAACAGATATGGTTAGTAAACCATTTTATACAACAGATATTCCTTTATTAAGCGATATTCCTGTCTTAGGACCCATCTTGTTCCAAGGTATTTATTTAACATCTTATTTGGCAATTGCTTTAGCTTTTATAGCCTGGTATGTATTGTATAAAACACCGTTTGGATTACGTCTGCGAGCTGTAGGCGAACATCCAATGGCCGCTGATACAAATGGGATCAGTGTTTACAAAATGCGTTATATGGCAGTGTTCCTATCTGGAGCTTTTGGTGGTTTAGGCGGATCGGTTTTCGCATTAACTATTGCACTCAATTTCTCACATGCAACAATTGTAGGGCAGGGTTTTATGGCGCTAGCAGCTGTAATTTTTGGTAAATGGCACCCACTAGGAGCAATGGGGGCGGCGCTGTTTTTTGGTTTTGCCCAAAGTCTAAGCGTAATTAGTGCTGGGATTCCATTTCTCGAAGATGTACCACAGGTATACCTGTTAATCGCACCGTATATTTTAACGATTTTGGCACTGGCTGGTTTTATTGGCCGGGCAGAAGCTCCGAAAGCGAATGGTGTTCCCTATATTAAAGGTAATAGATAAGCATGATAAAGAAGCTGTTCCAAAACAAAATCAAGGAACAGCTTCTTACTTTTGTTTAAAAAGGTCACTAATCATATCGCAGTTGATAAAAATTGCGACGTAACAGTAAGGTAATTTCCGACGAAAAATGCGCTGGGTTGTTTTCCGCTCCGGACTGTTACTTTCCGCGGGCACGGCTTCAGCCTCCTTGCCGGGGCATGGAGGTTCATCGGCTGCCACGAAATGCGCGATGTTTTTCCGTAGCGGTGGACTAACACTTGTATAACGTTAATTCGCAGTTTGTGTCAAAAACACAATCTTTTAGAAAACAAGCTTTAAAAAAATTCATGGTTATAGTTGAAACGGTCAATACTACAACATAGAATTATACTGCTATCAAAAAAATAAACAGTCTGGAGATGTTTTTATGAATCAGGTGAATGAAAAAGTTATTGAATCAGGTGGATTAAATCTTCATTTGGTGCCAAGTAATAAGTTTAAGACACTCAATTTCGTAGTTAAATTTAAAACTGTATTAGACCCGACGACAATTACCAGGCGTGCAATCCTGCCCTATGTATTGCGACAGGGAACAATGAATTATCCGAAACGAAAAATTTTACAACAAAAATTGGATGATTTATATGGTGCTGTTTTATCAATTGATGGCACTAAAAAAGGTGATTTTCATATTCTTACCTTTCGAATGGAAATTCCAAACCAGCGTTTATTACAAAATGAATCAGCACTTATCGAAGAAGCGCTGGAAGTATTAAATGAAATTATAAACCATCCAAAGGTTTCTAAAGGTAGTTTTGACCCGAAAATTGTTGACCGGGAAAAAGAAACGCTGAAACAAAAGATCAATTCGATTATGGATGATAAAATGAGCTATGCTAACATACGGCTGATAGATGAAATGTGTGAGGATGAAGTATATAAAACACATGTGCAGGGATATATTGACGACTTACCTGAACTTAATGGCGAAAGTTTATTTACATACTATCAGACAGTATTAAAGAAAGATTGTATGGATTTTTATGTGCTTGGAGATTTTGATGAAACGAAAATGACGTCAAGCATCAACTCTGTTTTTCATAGGGATGAGCAACAAATTGAAACACATCACACAACTTCTAAAAAGGACTTTCAGATAAAACCGACAACCATTACTGAGAAACAGGAGGTGCAACAGGCGAAACTCCATATCGGGTACCGGACAAATTGCACCTATAGTGATCCAGCTTATTTCGCATTACATGTATTTAATGGATTATATGGGGGGTTTCCAAATTCCAAACTGTTTATCCATGTCCGGGAGAAAAATAGCCTTGCCTATTACGCTTCATCACGTATGGAGAGCCATAAAGGGCTATTGTTTGTATTTAGCGGTATTGCCCCGAAGGACTTTCACCAAGCAAAAGAAATCATGGATCAGCAAATGACCGCAATGAAAAATGGTGAGTTTACAGAGGATGAGATCAGCTCCGTTAAAGAGTTAATCGTAAATCAGCTTCTGGAAACCCTCGATCACCCCCAGGGAATTATTGAAATGCTGTATCAGCAGGTCGTTGCTAATCATGAATTACCACCGGAAAAGTTAATTGAAAACATTAAAAAGGTGCGAAAGGAAGATGTTTTGCAGGTAGCGAAACGAATCCAAGAGGATACCACATACTTACTTACAAATAAGGAAGAGGGGTAATCAAATTGTCACTTAAAAGATACGAGGATATAAATGAAGTGCTAATAGCAGAAAAACTTGCCAATGGGCTGCAGGTTTTCTTGTTGCCAAAGAAAGAACTTTCCAAAACGTTTGCGATATTTTCAACAAACTACGGGTCAGTTGATCTAAGCTTTGTTCCACGAGATAAAGAAGAAGCTGTTACTGTACCAGAAGGTGTTGCTCACTTCCTTGAACATAAAATGTTTGAAAAAGAAGATCATGATGTATTCGCTGATTTTAGTAAACAGGGTGCTTCGGCAAATGCATTTACCTCATTCACAACTACAGCTTACCTTTTCACTGCAACCAATTATATTGAGAAAAATGTAAAGACGCTGCTCGATTTTGTGCAAGCGCCATATTTCTCTGATCAATCAGTTGAAAAGGAAAAAGGAATCATTGGACAGGAAATTACTATGTATGAGGACCAGCCTGATTGGCGGATGTTTATGGGAACGATTCAAAACTTATTCAAGAATCATCCTGTAAAGGTGGATATTGCTGGAACTGTTGAATCAATAAGTGCTATTACAAAAGAGAATTTATACGAATGTTACGAAACCTTTTATCACCCTGATAATATGACATTATTTATTGCTGGTAATTTTGATGAAAAAAGCATGATGTCCCTTATTAAAGAAAATCAATCAGCAAAAGAATTTGCACCATCTGATCAAATAAGACGAATCATGCCAGACGAGCCAAGGGAAGCATACAAAAAGGAAACCACTATCAAAATGCCAGTTTCCACACCAAGATGTGCTGTAGGAATAAAAGGTCATATTGGTGAATTAAATAGTGAAACATATTTATTGCATGATTTGATTCAAGGGATGGTCCTGGATTTTTATTTCTCACAAGGTGGTTCTTTTTATCAACAACTGTATAATGAGGGTATTATTGACAATAGTTTTTATTTTGAAATCAATATGGAAAAGGGATTTGGTTATGCCATAATTGGCGGGAACACCTCAGAACCTGAAAAGTTTAGTAGCATGGTAAAAGAGATGTTATTAAGTATTAAAGAAAAAAAGATTAGTGAAGAAGAATTCGAACGGATGAGAAAAAAACAAATAGGTCAATTACTGCGGTCTATGAACTCAGTTGAATTTATTGCAAAACAATACATTCATTACCACCGGGTAGGGATCGATTTCATGGAGATTGTCTCAAAGCTTGAGGAATTAGCATATGAACAAGTTACATCATTTGTTCAGGACTGGATAGATGAAGAACAATTGACCACATTTAAAATTAAAGCGGAGTAGGGAGATACAATGGGGAAAAATGTATTAGTCATCGGGGCAAGTGGAGATATTGGACTTGCGATAACGAGGCAGTTGGCAAATGACGGGTTTAATTTACTGCTTCATTTTCACAATAACCATGACGGATTTAAAACAATACGAAAAACGATAAATGAAGAGTGCATTTTGCTGGAAATTAAAGCCGATCTTAGCTGTGTAGAGGGGATCAATTACTTATTAACGCAGATCGTCTTTCCGGTGGACGCCATTGTTATTGCTAGTGGAAAAGCCCACCATTCACTCTTTCAAGACAGTGTAGAGCATGAAATGGATGAAATGCTCAATTTACATGTCAAGGCTCCTTGGATGATTGTTAACCATTTGCTGCCATCAATGATTAGGCGGAAAAAGGGAACGATTATTCTTATCACTTCTATTTGGGGAGATGTTGGAGCGAGTAATGAAGTCATCTACTCATCAGTTAAAGGGGCGCAAAATAGTTTTGTTAAGGCTTTGGCTAAAGAGGTTGCAGCAAGTGGGATCTCGGTTAATGCAATCAGTCCTGGCTTCATCAATACAAAAATGAATCAGCACTTATCGCCGGAAGAGAAACAAGCGATTATTCAACAGATACCAATGAATAAATCCGGTTCGCCCGACGATATTGCACATACAGTTCAATTTCTAATGGATGAAAAGTCCAATTATATTCAAGGTGAAATAATCAATATTAATGGGGCATGGTAATTTTCTGGTGAATTCTTGATTTGAAACGTCCTTCCGCTTTTCCAACTTATCTATGTATAAAGTATTTAGAAAATCAAATACTAACGATGTAAAAAAGTTAAAAGGAGGATGTTCGATGTCTGTTTTAGATAATTTTGATACTTGGAAAGAATTCTTATCAAATCGTTTGCAGCAAGCGCAATCTGAGGGAATGAGCCAACAATCAGTTAATAATGTTGCAGTTGAAGTAGGCGACTATTTATCCAAAAGTGTAGATGCAAAAAATAATGAAGAGGCCGTTCTAAGAGAATTATGGAATGCAGCTTCAAAAGATGAGAAACATGCGCTTGCAAGTACAATGGTTAAACTTGTTCAGAACCAGGGAAACACCCAATAATACTTCACATAAAGAAGCTGATTCCGATTCAGCTTCTTTTTTTAACAGGCTTTTGCTGTGCTTATATCGTCCCAGTTGATAAAAATAGCGACATATACGCAGGGTTGCTTTCCGCGGGCACGGCTTAAGCCTCTTTGCCGGGTGGCCACTGAAAAAGGTAAATATGGTACAAAATAAGGGATCTATCATCGCATCTTGAATATATTTCGCTTTCCGCGGGCGAGTGTCGAGTCTCCTTGCCCCGGCAAGGGGGTAGCCGACGTTGCCCGCAAAGGGCGGTTTTAGTCGGGCCTCATTAACTGCCGTCCTCCGGGGGCTCGCCGATCTCTTACTTCCCGCAGGAGTCTCCGTATATTCAAGATGCTAAGTAAAGGTGCAAAACTAAATTTTTAAAATCCACCACTTTTTCAGTGCCCTTCCTTGCCGGGGCAAGGAGGCTCATCAGCTGCACACGGAAAGTGTTTTTCCGTAGCGGTCGCTGGACCACCAAACATGATTTTAGTTACGTAGCAGTTTATGGATTTTGTGTCAAAAACAACAATCTTTTAAAAAGCAGCTTTTAAAAAAAAGGGAAGAAAATCCCATTTACGCAGATTCTTCTTTTCAGGGAAGTAAAAATCCTTTATTATGGTTGTATGGATAAATTGCATTTATAGGATGAATTCGGTAACATTAAAACAGCGTGTAACAAAAAGGAGCGTATTATGGAAAAAACAGAATGGTACCTTGAATATGAAATTCAATATAACCGTCCTGGTTTATTAGGTGATATCTCTTCTTTATTAGGAATGCTTTCCATCAATATCATTTCAATAAATGGTGTGGAAAATTCTAGACGAGGCATGCTATTGTTATCTAAAAAAGATGAGCAAATAACTCGATTGATGTCGATTTTAGAAACAACAGATACTATAAGAATAACCAAGCTTCGTAAACCAAAATTACGTGACAAATTAGCCGTAAGGCATGGCAGATATATACAGAGTGATGTAGATGATCGAAAGACATTTCGATTTGTCCGTGATGAATTGGGACTATTAGTTGATTTTATGGCAGAGTTATATAAAAAGGAAGGGCACAAATTGATTGGGATTCGTGGCATGCCGCGTGTCGGTAAAACGGAATCAATTGTTGCTGCAAGTGTTTGTGCAAATAAACGCTGGTTGTTTGTATCTAGTACTTTACTAAAACAAACCATCCGAAGCCAGTTAATTAAGGACGAATATAATAGTAATAATATTTATATTGTCGATGGAATTGTATCAACACGTCGTGCCAATGAAAAACATTGGCAGTTAATCAGGGAAATAATGGCACTTCCGGCTATTAAAGTGGTGGAACATCCGGATATGTTTGTGAAATCCACGGAATATGAATTAGAGGATTTTGATTATATTATTGAACTGCGAAGCAATGAGGACGAAATAATTACATACGAACCTATTGAACCAGAGAATGGACCGAATGAAAGTGGTTTTTCAATGTTTGATTTTTAAATTGGATGGTGTTACTTATGGAGATTGGAACTAAATTAAAGGAAGCACGCGTCGCGCAAGATTTATCCCTTGAAAGTGTTCAGGAAACAACAAAGATTCAGAAACGGTATCTAGTTGCTATTGAAGAGGGCAACTTTCAGATACTCCCAGGGAAATTTTATGCTCGTGCATTTATTAAGGAATATGCTACTGCCGTTGGGTTAGATCCTGGTGAATTATTGGATGAATATCAGGATGAAGTTCCGAAAACTGAGGAGGAAAACACTGAACAATATACCCGTATTCAGCGATCCAGAAGGGATACGAATTCATCAAGAGGACCGGCAATATTTTCTTTTTTTCCAACAATCATTGTAATTATCCTTATCATCGGCATCATATTTGCGGCCTATTATTTTTATTCTAAATCATCGTCTGGAGATACATCAGAACCAGTAGATACGAATGACGATAATGAGATTATCTATAATCCTGGTGAAAATGAGAATCAGGATAACCAAAAACCTGATGACGGAGCAGATAATGCAGACGGAACAGATAGTGCTTCAAAGGATGAAAATCAAACAGATGCAACCAAAGAGGAGGAAAATCCCGAAAAAACCGAACCAACATTGGAGCTAGTTGAAGAAGGTTCTGGTCCAAGTCCGGAATCTACGTTTGATTTAAATAATGCCGGTGATGAAGTAATTATCAAATTAGAGTCTGACAGTAATTCTTATCTCGGGCTAACAAATGGTGAAGAGAAAGAATATTATGCTGGCCCCTTTACTGCCGATGATTCACCAAAGGAAATAGATGTTTCTGGTGATGAACGAATTTATTTTAATGTGGGTAGTGCCCCAGGACTGCAAATAACAATTGACGGGGTTGAGTTGAAATACCCAGTAGACCCCGCAGAAAAAGTACATCAAAAGATATGGATTAATATTAATCAAGAACAATAAAGTAATTGAAATTTAAACCCTTCCACGTGTAATTAGGAAGGGTTTACCTTATAAAGGCAATTTTCAGGAGGACAAACAATGAACATACCAAATAAAATTACATTATCCAGGATATTTTTGATTCCAATTTTTATTTTATTACTTTCTATTCCCTTTGAATGGGGGCAACTGGACATTGGAGAGGCATTTTTACCTGTATCCCACTTTGTAGCAGCTTTATTATTCATTATTGCTTCAACAACAGATTGGATTGATGGGCACTATGCAAGAAAGTATAACCTAGTTACCAATTTAGGGAAGTTTTTGGATCCGCTTGCTGATAAACTTCTCGTTTCCGCTGCCTTAATATTGCTTGTTGAAATGGGACTCGCCCCGGCATGGATTGTTATTTTAATTATAAGCAGGGAGTTTGCAGTTACAGGATTGCGTCTGGTCGCAGCAGGAGAGGGAACTGTACTGGCTGCAAGTCAAATGGGCAAGTTGAAAACATGGATTCAAATCATCGCAATATCAGCATTACTTCTTCATAACTTTCCATTTTCTTATCTCGGATTACGTTTTGATATTATAGCATTGTACGCTGCATTAATTATTACGGTAATATCAGGCTATGATTACTTTGTGAAAAACTGGAATGTAATGAGGGATTCGAAATGATGAAACAACTTAATGCGGAAATAGTTGCTGTAGGGACGGAACTGCTACTTGGACAAATAGCAAATACAAATGCACAATGGATTTCGCAACAACTGGCATTGTATGGCGTTAATGTTCTTTTTCACAGTGTAGTTGGGGATAATCTGACTAGAGTACATGCTGAGTTTGAACATGCTGCTAAACGTTCAGATATAGTTATCGTTACCGGTGGATTGGGGCCAACGGATGATGATTTAACAAGGGAAGCATATCAATTATTGTCCGGAACTCCTATAATTGAACATAAACCTTCTATGGATAAAATCTCATCCTATTTCGACCGCCAGAATGGGACGATGACGCCAAATAATAAAAAACAGGCAAGGGTTTTTGAAGGTGCAACCATCCTTGAAAATAAGGTTGGAATGGCACCGGGCATGATTATCACCAAAAACAATACGATTTGGATTTTTCTTCCTGGCGTTCCAAAGGAAATGAAACAGTTATTTTCGGATGGAGTGTTGCCTTATATTAAAAATAAAACCCAGGATACCACAACAATAGAATCTACTATGCTTCGGTTTATCGGTATTGGTGAATCGCAATTGGAGCATGAAATAAAGGACATAATAGCTGCACAATCCAATCCAACAATTGCCCCGCTAGCACAAACAGAGGGTGTTGCAATTCGATTAACTGCAAAGGCCGAAACTATGAAACAAGCAAAACAGTTAATAGCCGATACCCAGATAAAAATTGAGGATAAGGCTGGGGCTTATTTATATGGTATTGACGATGAAACTATTGAACAAAAAGTTTTTCAATTATTATTAGAACAGCGTAAAACAGTAGCTGCTGCTGAAAGTTTGACCGGCGGATTGTTTACGGATCGATTAATAGGTGTAGAGGGTGCTTCTGCAATATGTCCAGGTGGCATTGTTTGTTATGATACAAAAGTAAAAGAAGATCTCTTGCATGTTCCATCACATATCACAAGGGATATTGGTGTAATTAGTGCGGAATGCGCGGAATCGTTAGCATTAAATGTACGATCTGTACTTGGTTCGTCTTTAGGAATTAGTTTCACCGGTGTTGCTGGTCCGGATAAGGTAGAGGGGTATTCAGTTGGGACAGTGTATATTGGAATTGTAGACGGTAAGGGTACTAAACGGATAAAGAAATTTATTTTTAACGGTGATCGTCAGACAATCCGGAAAAAGGCAGTTTGGAAAGGTTATCAACTTTTATTTAATTTGTTAAAATAGAATTTTATAAAAAGAAAAACTAGACAAAATTGTAGTTTGACCATTAACTATATTGTTAAAGAGTAATTTTTTTAGAATAAATTGTAATAAAAAATGAGAACATTTATTCGACTTTAGTCTTGGCAAATAAAATAAAACCATGTATGATAGATATAGTTAGTTAAAGGAGGTTGTCTCGTTGAGCGATAAAAAACAAGCACTTGATATGGCTTTAAGAAACATAGAAAAGCAATTTGGTAAAGGTTCGATTATGAAATTAGGTGAAACAGCGGAACAAAGAATCGCCACTATTCCAAGCGGGTCATTAGCATTAGATGTGGCATTGGGAATTGGCGGGTATCCACGCGGACGTGTTGTAGAAATATATGGACCGGAATCATCCGGTAAGACAACTGTGGCTTTGCATGCAATTGCAGAAGCACAAAGTCAGGGTGGACAAGCTGCTTTTATAGATGCCGAGCATGCGCTTGATCCAAGTTACGCAAGGGCATTGGGTGTGGATATTGACGAATTGCTTTTATCACAGCCTGATACAGGGGAACAAGCATTAGAGATTGCAGAGGCACTTGTGCGAAGTGGCGCTGTGGATATTATTGTTGTCGATTCAGTTGCTGCACTGGTTCCAAAGGCCGAAATTGAAGGCGAAATGGGTGACGCACATGTAGGGCTGCAGGCACGTCTTATGTCGCAAGCTTTACGGAAGTTATCAGGCGCCATCAATAAATCAAAAACAACTGCCATTTTTATAAACCAAATCAGAGAAAAAGTTGGCGTTATGTTTGGAAACCCGGAAACAACGCCTGGTGGCCGTGCACTTAAGTTTTATTCATCTGTCCGCTTAGAAGTACGCCGTGCAGAAACATTAAAACAAGGGAACGAAATACTTGGTAATAGAGCTAAAATCAAAGTAGTTAAAAATAAGGTAGCACCACCGTTTAAAGTTGCTGAAGTGGATATTATGTATGGAGAAGGGATTTCAAGAGAAGGAGAACTTATTGATATTGGATCAGATTTGGATATTGTTCAAAAGAGTGGCTCTTGGTACTCCTACAATGAAGAACGTCTTGGGCAGGGGCGGGAAAATGCTAAGCAATTCTTAAAGGAAAATAATGATGTGTTAATTGAAATTAAAGGAAAGGTTCGCGATCATTATAATTTGGATGCTGCGCCAGAAGAACCTGTCGGAGAAGGGCAAGAAACATTGGATGTGTAAAACCCCCTAATTATACCTTTTGTCTAGTAAATTCTCATTCTGTAAATCTGGAATGGGGGTTTACTTTTTCTTTTATTTGGAGATTATAAAAAGGTAAAACTGTAAATATAATAGCTAAGTATTGTTTTTATTGTGGTTCGTTTTAATCGTTTTTGAACATTGTCATGGCCAATATTCGTTGTATTTGTAAAACTATATTTTTTAATTTTTACGATTCCTTGACAATGATAAAATTGACAATTAAAATTAAGTTGTATAATTATTTTAATTGCATTATACAATATTGATAATTTTTAGCTTAATTTGGTACATGCCGACAATAATGAATTGTACAACTTTATAGCAATGGGAGGTGAAACCTTGGACATTATTACACTAATCATCTCCATTTTGCTTACCCTAATCGTCGGTATTGTTGTTGGTTATCTGATTCGTAAATCTATAGCTGAAGCTAAAATTTCCAGTGCAGAAAAGTTAGCAAAGCAGATAGTTGATGAAGCACATCGAAATGCAGATGCTTCGAAAAAAGAAGCACTTCTTGAGGCGAAAGATGAAAATCATAAACTTCGCCAGCAAACAGAACAAGATTTGCGTGAGAGACGAAACGAAGCGCAAAAGCAAGAAACGCGTCTTATGCAAAAAGAAGAAAATCTGGACAGAAAAAGTGAAACGCTTGATAATCGTGAGCTCTTGTTAGAGAAGAAAGAAAATTCACTAACAGAAAAACAACAACAAATTGAAGAAATGGAAAGCAAAGTGGAAGCTATGATACAAAAGCAGCAAACGGAGCTTGAACGCATTTCAGGATATACAACTGACCAGGCTAAACAGATTATCTTAGATCGTATTGAACAAGAAGTTACACACGAATCGGCATTAATGATAAAAGAGGCTGAAAATCGTGCAAAAGAAGAAGCTGATAAAAAAGCGAAAAGTATTCTATCTTTGGCGTTACAGCGTTGTGCAGCAGATCATGTAGCAGAAACTACTGTATCTGTGGTTAACCTTCCTAATGATGAAATGAAAGGGCGGATAATTGGACGTGAAGGTCGTAATATACGGACATTAGAAACCTTAACTGGTATCGATTTAATTATTGATGATACACCAGAAGCAGTAATTTTATCTGGTTTTGATCCAATTCGGAGAGAAACCGCTCGTATGGCATTAGAGAAGCTTGTACAGGACGGTCGCATTCATCCAGCTCGAATTGAGGAAATGGTTGATAAGGCTCGTCGTGAAGTTGATGAATATATACGGGAAATCGGTGAAGAAACAACGTTCGAAATTGGAGTACATGGCCTACATCCAGATCTTGTTAAAATACTTGGTCGTCTAAAATATCGTACTAGCTATGGACAAAATGTATTAAAGCATTCTACAGAAGTTGCTTATTTATCTGGATTGCTTGCTGCAGAATTAGGTGAAGATGTAAAACTTGCGCGTAGGGCGGGACTTCTGCATGACATTGGTAAAGCAATCGATCATGAGGTAGAAGGAAGCCACGTAGAAATTGGAAAGGAACTTGGCATTAAGTACAAGGAACATGAAGTTGTAATTAATGCGATAGCTTCCCATCATGGTGACGAAGAAGCTACTTCTGTTATTTCGGTTTTAGTGGCAGCAGCTGATGCATTGTCAGCAGCGCGTCCAGGCGCAAGAAGTGAAACACTAGAGAATTATATTAAACGATTAGAAAAACTAGAAGAAATTTCGGAATCATTTACAGGTGTTGAGAAATCATTTGCAATCCAGGCTGGACGGGAGATTCGCATCATTGTTAAACCGGATGAAATTAATGATCTGGAATCAGTCCGTATTGCAAGGGATATTCGAAAACGTATAGAGAATGAACTTGACTATCCTGGACACATTAAAGTAACTGTTATAAGAGAAACTAGAACAGTTGAGTATGCGAAATAAAAGCGGGCACGTGCCGCTTTTATTTTTTTGCACTTAAGGAAAGTATAAAAAACTTAAGGCTGTTTTCAAAAAGATTGTTGTTTTTTATTAGAAGCAGCCAAACCTGATACTAAAATATGAAACATTAATCTTACTTTTATAGAGATGGGATGAAAAGAAATTATGAAAATTTTATTTATAGGTGATGTAGTTGGATCTCCGGGTAGAGATATGGTAAAGGAATATTTACCAAAGTTAAAAGATAAATACCGTCCAAATATGACCATTATTAACGGAGAAAATGCTGCCGCCGGAAAAGGGATTACGGAAAAAATTTATAAAGAATTTTTAGAATACGGCGCACAGGTTGTGACGATGGGAAACCATACATGGGATAAAAAAGAAATATTCGAGTTTATCGATAATGCCAAATATATGATTAGACCGGCAAATTTTCCTGAAGGAACTCCAGGGAATGGAATTGTATATGTCAATTTAAATGGAGCGATGGTTGCGGTCATCAATATGCAAGGTCGTACCTTTTTGCCCCCACTTGATGACCCATTTCGCAAGGTGGATGAATTAATTGACGAAGCAAAAAAACACACCTCTATCATATTTCTTGATTTTCATGCGGAGGTAACAAGTGAGAAACAAGCAATGGGATGGTATGTGGATGGTCGGGTAAGTGTTGTTGTAGGGACGCACACACATACCCAAACTGCGGATGAAAGAATTTTACCACAGGGAACGGGATATATCACAGACGTCGGAATGACGGGTCCATATGATGGTATTCTAGGTGTGGAAAGAGATGCAGTTATCAATCGATTTTTGACTAACCTGCCAGTACGTTTCAATACAGATAAAAAGGGAAGAACACAACTAAATGGTTTTTTGGCAACGGTCGATGAAAAAAGCGGGAAAACCTCACGTGTGGAGCGTATTTTAATCAATGATGACCACCCTTTCTTCGGCTGACTATTTGAATGTTTAGAATCTTTAATGCATAATAGGGTAATAAGCTATCATCTCCGGGAATATAGTAGCAATAGAACCACATTAGCTAATAAGGGAGGTACTAGTAATGGATGTATTAAAAGTTTCAGCTAAATCAAGTCCAAATTCAGTAGCAGGTGCACTTGCAAACGTACTACGGGAACGTGGCTCAGCGGAAATGCAGGCTATTGGCGCTGGTGCGTTAAACCAGGCCGTAAAGGCGGTAGCAATTGCCCGAGGTTTTGTAGCGCCAAGCGGGATAGACCTGATTTGTATTCCTGCATTTACAGACATCATGATTGATAATGAAGAACGAACAGCAATTAAATTAATAGTAGAACCACGGTAACATGCAATTATCTATTCTTGCAGTACTATACATTTTATATGTATAGTGCTTTTTTTTAATGGATTAGAAAGCATAATAAAAATCTGTCTAGCTTCAGCGCCCAAAAGCTGCCGTCATAAGCAATGGATACTACGAACGCTAAACCCATGCGTTCTACGGCCCCTTGCTTATGCGTCCGCTTCTAAACGGGGCGCTTGCGCTTTTCTTAATGGCAAAATGGTGAAAGATATGATTTTACTGTTGGCTATAGCACCGATTCTATTGTTTATTTTGCGTATAAGCTTTATACTGAAATAATGAAATTCTATGCATTAAAATGTAATTTTTTAAGTGAGGAAAGGAGCTATATACATGAACGAGCAACAACGTAAGGAAATGTCCCAAATCAAGCAAAGAGATGCCGCGGACAGAAAATCCGGCCAGGAAAAACCTTTGCATGAAAAAACAAGTGAGGACTTTGCAAAATACTTTGAAACTACCTATGAACCACCGAATCTGAATAAGGCACGCAAACGCGGGCGTGATAAAGTAAATGTTCATTATGATTTCGGCATACCCGAGGATATAGAGAATATTGGAGAAGGAAAGAAGTTTTTAATCCGTACATATGGCTGCCAAATGAA
Source organism: Virgibacillus phasianinus (assembly GCF_002216775.1). Classification (GTDB taxonomy): domain Bacteria; phylum Bacillota; class Bacilli; order Bacillales; family Amphibacillaceae; genus Virgibacillus_F; species Virgibacillus_F phasianinus. Next base: position 3,201,286 of record NZ_CP022315.1, on the reverse strand, counting down.
TGAACATGATACAGAGGTTATGGCTGGTATTCTGACAGAATTAGGTTATGAATCAACGAGTAACACAGAAGATGCTGATATTATCCTGCTGAACACCTGTGCCATTCGTGAAAATGCTGAGAATAAAGTATTCGGTGAGATTGGTCACTTAAAACCTTTAAAGCTTGAGAAGCCCGATCTCATTCTAGGCGTTTGTGGCTGCATGTCCCAGGAGGAGTCAGTAGTTAATCGTATTCTAAAAAAGCATCCGCAAATTGATCTTATCTTCGGTACGCATAATATTCATCGGTTACCGCAGTTAATTAAAGAATCAATGTTTGGCAAGGCAAAAGTTGTTGAAGTGTGGTCGAAAGAGGGAGACGTTATTGAAAATCTCCCTAAGGTCCGAAAAGGTAAAATAAAAGCATGGGTAAATATTATGTACGGCTGTGATAAATTCTGCACATATTGTATAGTCCCAATGACCAGAGGTAAAGAACGCAGTCGCCGACCCGAGGATATCATCCAAGAAGTTCGCCATTTAACTGCGCAGGGTTACCAGGAGATCACATTATTAGGTCAGAATGTTAATGCCTATGGAAAGGACTTTGACGATATCAGTTACGGATTGGGTGAATTAATGGATGACATTCACAAAATCGATATCCCACGTGTTCGATTTACCACCTCACATCCAAGAGATTTCGATGATCACTTAATTGAAGTGCTTGCACAGGGCGGCAATCTGTTAGACCATATTCATTTACCCGTTCAATCAGGTAGCAGTGAAGTATTAAAATTAATGAATCGTAAATATACCAGGGAACAATACCTTGAACTGGTTGCGAAGATCCGTAAAGCAATACCAAATGCCACGTTAACTACTGATATTATTGTAGGGTTTCCGAATGAAACAGATGAGCAATTTGAAGAAACGATGACGCTTATGGAAGAAGTTGGCTTTGAGGCAGCTTATACGTATATTTATTCACCAAGGGAAGGAACCCCGGCTGCGAGGAAGAAAGATAACGTACCAATGGATGTTAAAAAGCAGCGTTTGTACCGGTTAAATGATTTAGTTAACAAACAGTCGGCTGAGTCGATGAAAGGATACGAAAATAAAATAGTAAAAGTGCTTGTTGAAGGTGAAAGCAAAAAAAACCCGGATGTGTTAGCAGGATACACGGAAAAAAACAAGCTTGTAAACTTTAAAGGGCCTGATTCCGCAATTGGAAAAATCGTGGAAGTTAAAATAACAGAAGCGAAAACATGGTCATTAAATGGTATGATGGTAGAAAATACGGTTGAGGTGAATTAAATGGCTGAATATACACGTAAACAAATTCTAGATGAGGCAAGAAATCTGGCACAAATGCTAGCTAGTACGGAGGAAATTGATCGCTTTAAGCAGGTTGAAGCAAAGATTAATGATAATCAAAAGGTCCAAAAGCTAATTACAAAAATAAAGGCATTGCAAAAACAGGCAGTTAATTTTCAGGCATATGAAAAAAAAGAAGCGCTAAAACGGGTCGAGGAAGAAATAGATCGTTTACAGGCTGAAATAGATGATATTCCAGTTGTACAGGAGTTTAAAGAGACACAGGGTGTCGTTAACGATATTTTGCAGGTTGTATCTGGAACAATTGCCCGTGAGGTAACAAATGATGTTATTCGTTCAACGGGTGGCGATGTACTCGCGGGTGAAACTGGTTCCAAATCCAAAAATAATTCAGCATGTAGTCATTAATCGTGACCAGATAAGAAATAGTTTCTATTTCTTATCTGGTTTTTTAATCGCGTAAAGTCATGTGGAGTAACCCTTCGCAGGTGGGTGAATTTCATCCTCTTTCGTTTTCATGGTTTTGTTATGCACTTTAGGTATTTGTCTTGCATAAAATGACTATGAAAAAAGAGGAGGTATACGAAATTATGACTTTTCTTGATCAAGAATATAGAGAAATCATTACGAAGGCAGTATGTGGTAAAGGACGCAGGTTTGTTGAGGCAACACATTCAATAACACCATCCCATAAGCCATCAAGTATTTTGGGGTGCTGGGTAATTAATCATTTGTACCATGCAAAAAAGAAATCAAAAGACGTTGTTGAAGTAAATGGCAGCTACGATATCAATATTTGGTATTCGTACAATGACAATACCAAAACAGAGGTGGTTACAGAAAGAATTACGTACTGTGATCATGTTAAACTATCTGTAAAGGATGATCATTGTATAAACGACGATTATGACGTAGTAGCAAAGGTTCTTCAGCAACCGAATTGCCTGGAATGTAAAATAACAAACCAAGGGAATAAAATAGAAGTGGAAGTTGAAAGAGAATTTTTGGTCCAAATCATTGGCGACACTAAAGTATATGTTAAAGTTAATCCAGTGGGTCATCACCACAATGATGACGATGAAGACTGGGACTTTGACGTAAATGATGAGGAACTGGATGAAATTAATCCAGATTTTCTAAACAAAGATAAGGATTAATGTAATTACGAGGGAAATTTTCTCTCGTAATTTTTTTTTGGGGGATAGTTAGTCCCGATGAACGTACGTAAAATTCGACGCACGTTTCACAGTCCTATCTATTTGTACGTCGCTACCAGTCGCCTCCGCTTTTCATTGTCCGGCTGTGGCTCCTTGGGGTTCGCGACGTAAGCAATTGACACTTCGAGCACGAAGTACGGTGCTCTACGGTCCCTTGCTTACGCGTTTCACCCCAAACCAGTCGCCTCCGCTTTTCATTTTATGCTATAATGGCGGGAGAATATTTTGTTGTTTTTGGGGGAATAGGCATGTCGAAATATACACCAATGATGGAGCAATACTTACGAATAAAAGCTGACTATCAGGATGCTTTTTTATTTTTCCGCCTTGGGGATTTTTATGAAATGTTTTTTAATGATGCGATAGTTGCTGCCAGGGAATTGGAAATCACGTTAACAAAGCGTGATGCAGCAAAGGATGAACCAATACCAATGTGCGGGGTACCTTATCATGCCGCAGCAAATTACATAAAAAATTTAATTGAAAAAGGGTATAAAGTTGCGATATGTGAGCAGGTAGAAGATCCAAAGCATGCAAAAGGTGTCGTAAAACGTGAGGTTGTTCAATTAATTACTCCAGGAACAGTAATGGAATCGAATATGCTAAGCGAGAGCGAGAATAATTATATAGCTAGCCTTTCCTATTTCCAAGATGGATCCTATGTAATTGTTTACCATGACTTATCAACAGGGGAAAACATGCTTGCACTTGTATCAGATGGATGGAACGCAGTGATTCATGAACTCTATAATCAACCGATTAAGGAAATTGTAGTATCTTCTAAAATGCCTCCTGAACATCAGCAACAGCTTAAGGAGAAGTTGAATGTTACGTTATCCCATCAGGATGAAATCTCCTTTAATGGGGAATACAGAGGTTTATTTGACCATTTAAATGACGAACGGCTGGTAAAAGCATTTAGCCGTTTATTAAATTACGTTCAACATACACAAAAGCGATCTCTTGACCATCTGCAGCCTGCTGAGGTTATTGAGTTAAAACATTTTTTGAAACTGGATATGTACTCGAAGCGTAATTTGGAATTAACGGAAACTATTTTGAAAAAAGGGAAACACGGAAGTCTGCTCTGGGTGCTGGATCAGACAGTTACATCAATGGGGTCCAGGCAATTAAAAAAATGGATTGAACGTCCATTGCTCAGCAAAAAACAAATCGAAGAAAGATTGGATGTTGTGGAAACCTTCTTCAACAGCTTCATGGAGCGTGATGCGCTGCGTGAAGCATTGAAATCGGTCTATGATCTCGAACGATTGGCAGGACGCATTGCTTTTGGTAATGTAAATGGGCGGGATTTAATTCAATTGAAATATTCATTGAAAAAAATTCCAGAACTGCAGTCAATCTTAAACCAATTTAATTCAAAGCAGATCAATAAAATTGTGAATGAATTTAAATTCCCGGAGCAATTAGTTGATCTGCTAGAAACCAGTTTAGTCGAAAACCCACCCGTTTCCATAAAGGATGGTTCACTGATCAAAGATGGATATAATGAAACATTGGACAAGTACCGTGACGCATCAAAAAACGGTAAACAATGGATTAAGGAACTGGAACAAAAGGAAAAGCAGGAAACAAATATTAAATCCTTGAAAGTTGGCTACAATAGGGTTTTTGGTTACTATATTGAGGTTACCAAAGCAAATCTTCATTTACTGCCAGAAGGTAGATATGAGCGCAAGCAAACGCTGACGAATGCAGAAAGATACGTTACACCTGAATTAAAAGAAAAAGAGCAATTGATTCTAGAAGCTGAAGAAAAAAGTGTCGAATTGGAATACGAACTCTTTATTGCGATTCGTGATCATTTAAAAGCGTTTATTCCAGAGCTGCAGGGTCTTGCCGAAGTTGTCAGTAAAATCGATGTCATGCAGGCATTTGCTACTGTAAGTGAAAATAACAATTATCACCGTCCACGTTTTGTTACTGATAAGTTATCCATCAAAAGTGGGCGACACCCAGTAGTTGAAAGGGTGATGAAGAGTGGTCAGTTCGTTCCTAATGATGTTTTGCTGGATCAGGATTCAGATGTGCTATTGATTACCGGTCCAAATATGTCGGGGAAAAGCACTTATATGCGTCAGTTGGCATTGACGGTATTGATGGGTCAAATTGGCTGTTTTGTTCCATGTGAGGAAGCAGATTTGCTCATCTTTGATCAGATTTTCACTCGAATTGGCGCTGCGGATGATTTAGTTTCTGGGCAAAGTACCTTTATGGTTGAAATGCTTGAAGCAAACCATGCAATCGAAAATGCTACTAGCAGCAGTTTGATTCTTTTGGATGAAATTGGGCGAGGGACAAGCACTTATGATGGGATGGCATTAGCGCAGGCAATTGTCGAATATATCCATGATCATATTCATGCCAAAACACTCTTTTCCACCCACTATCATGAATTGACCTCACTTGACCAATCACTGGATAAGTTGAAAAATATTCATGTTCGAGCGGAGGAGCATGAAGGAAGTGTTGTTTTTCTGCATCAAATAAAAGAGGGTCCGGCAGACCAGAGCTATGGCATCCATGTGGCCAAGCTTGCTGAACTTCCTGACAGGTTAATTAATCGAGCATCGTCAATTTTAGAGGAACTTGAGAGTTATGAAAAAGAAGAGAATGCTGTGTATAGTAATAGTACAAGTCAATTATCCTTTTTTGTAGAAGAAAGCAAAAGGCAACCAAAACAGACAGATAAGTCAAATGAATCCGTACTCGCTGAGCTGAAAAAAGTAAATCTTTTTGATATGACTCCACTCGATGCAATGAATGAATTAAATCGTCTGCAAAAAAAGCTCAAATAGTAGGAGCGGAAAGGATTGAAGCATGAAAATATTTCAAATGACTGACGCGCTTGCAAATAAAATAGCTGCCGGTGAAGTGGTGGAGCGACCGGCATCTGTCGTAAAGGAACTCGTGGAAAATAGTATCGATGCAAACAGTACATGGGTAAAAATTGAAATTGAAGAAGCTGGATTACAGAAAATAAATGTGATAGACAATGGGGAAGGTATGTCTGAACCAGATTGTTTAAAATCTTTTTCACGTCATGCCACCAGCAAAATTAAAAATGAAACGGATTTGTTCCATGTTAAAACCCTTGGATTCCGGGGAGAAGCATTAGCAAGCATTGCTGCTGTCAGCCGATTAAAAATAAAGACATCGGAGGGTGATCAATCTGGGACACTGCTTGAATTAGAGGGCGGTAAAATAATAAATCAACGGAAAAGTGATGCACGTAAAGGAACGGAAATTCTGGTTGAGGACCTATTTTTCAATACACCTGCCCGGCTGAAATACATGAAAACAATTCATACTGAACTTGGCCATATTACTGATCTGATGAATCGTTTAGCATTATCACATCCAGATGTCCGGTTTGAATTAACGCATAATGGGAGACAATTATCTAAGACGGCAGGAACAGGAGATTTGCTCCAGGTTATTTCACAGGTATATGGAATGAATGTTGCTAAGAAAATGGTTCCAATTACTGACAAGTCGCTGGATTTTCAATTAGATGGATTCATTGCTAAGCCTGAGATTACCAGAGCATCACGTAATTATATTTCCACAATAATCAATGGCAGGTTCATCAAAAGTATTCCTTTATCTCAAGCGATCATCAGAGGTTATCATACATTGCTTCCAATTGGCAGGATGCCTGTTGTTGTCTTGTCAATTACAATGGATCCAATTCTAGTAGATGTGAACGTCCATCCAACTAAACTAGAAGTTAGATTTAGTAAGGAAAAAGAGTTATTTCAAATGATTGAGGAACTGATTAGGCAGACATTCCGCCAAACGTCACTAATTCCGGAAGTCGAACAACCTGAACCAAAACCGCAGCAATCGTTTCAGCGGTCAATAGATTTTGATGAACCAAAAAGAGATTCCGGTAATTCAAAATCGTATTTCCCCCCTGTTACAAAAAAAGAACAACAATTCGACCAAGCCCATGCCTCTGATATTAAGACTGGTTTCCAGGTTAACGAACAGGATTATGTACCACCTGTTCAGAAAAATACGGAAACGAAAACAGTAGAAAAACAGGAACGTGTCCCAATTATGTACCCCATCGGGCAATTGCATGGAACTTATTTACTTGCCCAAAATGAGAATGGTTTATACATGATTGATCAACATGCAGCACAAGAACGGGTGAAATATGAATTTTTCAGGGATAAACTTGGTAAATCAGACAACACGCTACAAGAACTTTTATTGCCGATGACCTTTGAATTTTCAAAACAAGAATCGATTTTTATCGATCAGTATGAGGAAGAGTTTAAACGTGTTGGATTGTTTTTTGAAGAATTTGGTAATCAGACATACATCATACGGTCACACCCTGTCTGGTTCCCAACAGGGTACGAAGAGGAAGTTATTCGCGAAATGGTTGATCAAATCATGGATAACGAACAGGTAAACATTGAATCAATCCGTGAGGACGCAGCAATCATGATGTCCTGTAAAGGCTCAATTAAAGCTAATCATTACCTAAATGAACAGGATATGTTCCGCTTACTGGAAGATTTGCGGAAAACCACTGATCCATTTACCTGTCCGCATGGACGGCCAATCATTGTGCATTTCTCTTCCTACGAACTGGAGAAGATGTTTAAACGAGTGATGTAAGCAGGAGGAAATTATGAAACAGAAAGTAATTGCGATAGTTGGACCAACAGCTGTTGGAAAAACGAAATTAAGTATAGAAATCGCTAAACAATTCAACGGTGAGATTATTAGCGGGGATTCCATGCAAATCTATAGGGGTATGGATATAGGGACGGCTAAAATTACTGAAGGTGAAAAACTTGGCATACCGCACTATATGCTGGATATCAAGGACCCAAGCGATAATTTCTCAGTTGCCGATTTTCAGCATCATGTAACAGATCATATTGAGACAATTTCATCGAAAGGTCATTTACCTATTATCGCAGGGGGAAGTGGGCTTTATATTCAATCGGCATTATACAATTATAATTTCTCAAATGATGCAAGGGATAATGAATTAACTCTGGAATTAGAACAGGATCTTGATAAATTTGGTGCTGCATATTTACACGAGCGATTACAAAAAATTGATCCACACCAGGCTGTTAAAATACATCCCAACAACCATCGCCGGCTTATTCGTGCAATCGAAATCTATGAAACAACCGGGAAAACAATGTCTGCATTTCAAGCGGAACAGAAAGAATCTCCGTATGACCCCATTTTTATCGGACTGGAAATGGAAAGGGAAATGTTATACAATCGGATAAATACTCGAATTGACCAAATGGTACAAAATGGATTACTGTATGAGGTTCATCAATTGTATGTGAGAGGGTTGGAAGATTGTCAATCGATGCGGGGAATTGGCTATAAGGAATTTATCCCTTATTTTAAGGGTGAATATGACCTTGATTATGCAATTGAGTTATTAAAACGTAACTCCAGAAGGTTCGCTAAACGTCAATACACATGGTTTAAGAATAAGATGGATGTAGCTTGGTATTCTGTTACTCCTGATACAATTGGTGAAAAATTTCGAACTATTTTAAGGGATTTAGCAGGAATGTTGGGATAAAAGTAGAAATTATTACTATATAGATAGAAAAAGGAGGAAGCGGGATGGCACAATCGGTAAACATACAAGAACAGTATTTAAATCAGTTGCGCAAAGACCATATGTCCGTTACGGTATTTTTATTGAATGGATTTCAATTAAGGGGTGTGGTTAAAGCGTTTGATAATTTTACCGTTTTACTGGAATCTGATGGTAAACAACAATTGATTTTTAAACATGCAATTTCAACTTTTGCACCGGTAAAAAATATTAAACTTGAAAAAGAATAATTAGGAAATCCTAATAGATTTTTATTCTTACCTGAAATGAATAAAACCGAATGCTGATTTATCGCGGCATTCGGTTTTTTAAAAGATCTGAGTTTGTAAAGGTTAAAGCTTCCTTAACGCCGATTCCGCTTTTCTTAGTGGGCGTTTGTCACAACTTTTTCATGTCGAACGTATACTGAAATGACTAAGGGGTGATGATTTGGAATCGCAAATGATGCAAAATAAAAACGGGCAAATTAACATCGTTTTATATGATAAAGATGGTGTAAAAGTTGAGCCGGAAGAACGTTTATCGGTTAACGAAAGCAGCCCATTTTATCGTATTGACCAAGAATTCTCATCATTCGTAGGGATGGACTATTTGAAGCATTCAATAAAAGAAATTTACGCCATGATAACGATTAATGAGAAGCGGAAGCAGGTGGGCCTCCAATCCGCTAATCAGGTACTGCATATGTTATTCAAAGGTAATCCAGGTACTGGAAAAACAACTATCGCCAGGAAATTAGCTTCTGCATACTATGATATGAACATATTGTCAAAAGGACATTTTATCGAAGCGGAACGGGCCGATTTGGTTGGGGAATATATTGGTCAAACTGCCCAAAAAACGCGTGCTATTATACAAAAGGCGGCCGGTGGTATATTATTTATTGATGAAGCGTATTCTCTCGCACGCGGTGGAGAGAAGGATTTCGGTAAAGAAGCGATTGATACATTGGTGAAGCATATGGAGGATAAGCACGATGACTTTGTATTAATCCTCGCAGGATATCCATATGAAATGGAGCGATTTTTACTGTTAAACCCAGGGTTGAAATCCAGGTTTCCGTTTATCCTTGACTTTGACGACTATCCTGTTGATCAGTTGCTGCAAATAGCAAAAAAAATGCTGCGTGAACGGGAGTACCAATTAACAAACGAAGCAGAATGGAAGTTAAGAGAACAGATTTCTATGGAGAAAAATAATTCTTCCCATAATTTCTCTAATGCGCGTTATGTTCGGAATGTAATTGAACGTTCCATTCGAAAACAGGCTATGCGTATATTAAATCAGAATAAAATTACCACCGATACATTGATAACCTTAACGAAGCAAGATTTGGTATTTGATAAAACAACTAATTATTAGGCACGCTAAGGAAACCTTATCATACAAATTGTGATAAGGTTTTCACTTTGCTATGATTGATGATAGGAGATTAAAGAAAGAGGTCTGATAAATCATGCAGGAACAAATATTAATCATTGCAGTAAAGCACCCCTCCCAAACAGATGAACATTTTGATTCATCTTTGGAGGAATTATCTTCTTTATGCGATACGGCTGGCGGACTGGTTAAACAGGTTGTTACACAAAAAAGAAACCGAATCCATCCTGCAACGTATATTGGTGAAGGTAAAATAGAAGAAATTAAAAATTATGTTGAAGAACTTGAAATCGATCTTATTATTTCAAATGATGAACTATCTGCAGGTCAATCACGAAATTTATCGGACCAGCTATGTATCCCTTTAATCGACCGGAGTCAGTTAATCCTTGATATTTTTGCAATGCGTGCGAAAACAAAAGAGGGTAAGCTGCAGGTAGAACTTGCACAGCTGCAATACTTATTGCCAAGACTCCATGGACAGGGAACGCAAATGTCACGATTAGGTGCAGGCATAGGAACCAGGGGACCTGGAGAAACAAAGCTGGAAACAGACCAGCGCCACATAAGAAGAAGAATTCATGATATTAAACGGCGGTTTCAGGTTGTGGTAAGTCAGCGTGAACAATACCGGAAACGAAGAAAAACGAATAAAGCATTTCAAATTGCCATCGTTGGTTATACAAATGCTGGTAAGTCAACACTATTTAACAAGATAACTAATGAACAATCGTTGGAGGAAGACCAATTGTTTGCGACACTCGACCCCTTGACACGACATTTTCGGCTACCTTCAGGGTTTCAAGCTTTAATTACCGATACAGTCGGATTCCTGCAGGATCTTCCTACATCATTAATTGCCGCATTCAGGTCTACGCTGGAGGAAGTAACGGAAGCTGATTTTATCCTGCATGTAGTGGATGGTTCGAGTGATGATAAAGGACAACACCAGGAAACTGTTGGGAAGCTGCTGCAGGATTTAGATGCGGCCTCTATTCCAATGCTGACAGTCTATAATAAAAAAGATAAAATGAATGAGAAATTTATCCCTGACAATCATCCATACATTGTTATCAGTGCATTTGATCAGGATGACATTGAACGATTATTTGCTAAAATTGAATCGTTATTAGAAGCAGAGTGGGAATGGTATTCGACAGTACTTGAACCAGATAAGGGTAAAATGATTAACAGATTGGAACACGAAACAATCATGAAGAATAACAAATATGATGAAAAACAGGATGCTTACATTGTTAATGGTTTTATTAGACAGGAACATCCACTACAGAACATTTTAAGGGAGCAATAACAGATTTATGATAGATGAACTGGCAATAGAAGCTGAATTAGATTGTAAACAAAAGCATGAACAAGTTGCATCCATCGTAGAATACAATCAAAAACGTGTTCTGGATGCATTTAAGAAGAATCGGGTCAGCGATAGTCATTTTAATTCCACGACAGGCTATGGGTACGATGACTATGGCAGAGAAGTGGTTGAAAAGGTATATGCTGACATTTTTGGCGGGGAGGACGCGCTTGTTCGTCCGCAGTTGGTTTCCGGAACACATGCTATTTCGACAACATTATTTGGACTACTGCGTCCGTTTGATGAACTTATGTATATAACCGGGGAACCGTATGATACGCTGCAAAGTGTTATTGGCAATTCCGATGGTGATAATGGTTCTTTAAAGAATTACCAAATTACCTATAAAGAAATTGCTTTACTGAACAATAAGAAAATAAATTATAACCAAATTAAAGCTTCCATAACGAAACAAACGAAGGTGATTGGCATCCAGCGGTCAAAGGGTTATGCGGACAGGCCGTCCTTTACTATCGGTGAAATAGAAGAAATGGTTCAATTCGTAAAGCAAATCGATGAAACAATTATTGTTTTTGTTGATAATTGTTACGGAGAATTCGTTGAAAAAATGGAGCCTCTACACGTGGGAGCGGATATAATAGCCGGATCTTTAATTAAAAATCCTGGTGGTGGAATAGTGCGTGCAGGTGGCTATATAGCGGGAAAAGAAAAGCTTGTTGAAAAGTGTGCGCACCAATTAACTGCACCAGGACTTGGAAAAGAAACCGGTGCGACACTAAACATGCTGCAAGAAATGTTTCAAGGCTTGTTCCTAGCACCGCATATTGTTGGAGAGGCATTAAAAGGGGCTGTTCTTACTGCTAGATTACTTGAATTAGCAGGTTTTTCAACCAATCCACATTATCTGGCAAAACGAACAGACTTAATTCAGTCAGTAACCTTTAAAACCGCTGATCAAATGATTGCATTTTGCCAAACGATTCAACAAAACTCACCAGTAAATTCGTTCGTCACCCCTTATCCTAGTGACATGCCAGGTTATGACAGCAAGGTAATCATGGCGGCGGGAACATTTATTCAAGGGGCAAGTCTTGAACTTACTGCTGATGGGCCAATACGTCCGCCGTACACTGCTTTTGTTCAGGGCGGTTTAACTTACGAACATGTAAAAATAGCATTGAAAGAATCAATAAAAAGTCTGTTAAATCAGGATTAATCTGATGAAATTAGGGTAAAAGATAAAGAGTTGCAGTGGGCAGCTCTTTTTTTTTTTTTTTTTTTTATTGTGCGCCAGTCATGGCGACTATCTAGGTGGTGAAAGTCCACTGTGGGGGTACACACCGACTAACTACTAGAGAAACGCAAGGCAATTATCGTGAGGTAATGGCTGAAGGAAGCGTGTATCAAAATCTTGGCTCGACGAACAGAAATCTGATACCAAGGCTTTATAGGTGGATAAGGCTCCAATACAAGTCAAAGTCCAAAAGGTGTGCGTAATCCTATAAAGTAAATTAGGCGAGTAAAAGAGGAAAGATAGTTGTCTTACCCTGGGAGGTCTCACGGACAGCTGAGGAGTCCCCTATAAAGAAGGCTGGTCGGAAAAGGTTTATCGTGAGAAGTCAGCCGAAGCCATAGTAGTGAAGATATCACGAAGGGCTGAACAATTTATAGTGTTTCTACGCCATGAATGCACGGTAGATATACTTCAGAATGTGTTAATGAGGAAAGTATGAGCGTATCTCAGAGGATACTCAAAAACGAAGTGTCTTACCGTTACGTGAAAGGAAAGGAAGAAACGAGTGTGGAGCTTTTAGAAGAAATCTTAAGTAATCAAAATATGAATCAAGCCTATAAGCGCGTGTATCGCAATAAAGGCGCAAGTGGAGTAGACGGAGTGAGTATAGAAGAATTGAAGGGATATCTTAAAGAACATAAGGATGAACTTCGTTCTCAAATCCGAAAAAGGAAATACCAACCAGCGCCAGCATTGCGTGTAGAGATTCCAAAAGAAAATGGGAAAATGCGCAAACTAGGTATCCCAACGGTTGTTGACAGAGTAGTACAGCAAGCAATCAGTCAAAAACTGAGCCCCATATTCGAAAAACAATTCAGCGAATATAGCTACGGTTTCCGACCGGGAAGAAGCTGTGAGATGGCAATCATCCAAGCGCTGGAATATATGAATGACGGATATGAGTGGTTAGTAGATATTGACCTAGAACGATTCTTTGATACGGTGCATCACGACAAATTGATGAGAATCATCTCCCATACGATAAAAGAGGGGGATATAATTTCCCTTATACGGAAATATCTCGTAAGTGGCGTGATAGTCCACGGTAAATATAAAGATACGTTAGTTGGAACACCACAAGGAGGCAACCTTAGTCCACTTCTAAGCAATATTATGTTGAACGAGATGGATAAGGAACTGGAAACAAGAGGTCTGCGTTTCGTCAGATACGCAGATGATAGTCTCATTTTCGTCAAAAGCGAAAAAGCAGCGAATAGAGTGCTCACTTCCATTACAAAATTTATCGAGAAGAAATTGGGATTAAAGGTCAATGCGGAAAAGAGTAAAATCTCCCGCCCTAGTGAAACAAAATTTCTAGGATTCGGTTACTATTTTGATTTTAATAAGGGAAAGTTTCAACCAAGACCGCATGAAAGTTCGATTCAGAAATTTCAAAGGAAATTGCGAAAGTTAACAAAAAGAAATTGGAGCATCTCATTAGATGACAGGATCGTCAAGTTAAAACAGGTCATATTTGGCTGGGTCAACTACTTCAAGATAGCCAACATGAAGAAAGCACTCGGAGCAATCGACGCAAAACTTCGCTCCAGACTGCGAATAATCATTTGGAAGCAATGGAAGAACAGCAGGAAGAGAATAAAATCCCTTGTCCAGCTTGGCATTCCCAAAGAGGAAGCAAAAGGCTTAACTTACTGTCGAAGGGGTTATCGTTTCATTGGGCTATCCAAGGTAGTTCATAAAGCTTTATCTAACAAACGTCTAAAGCAAAGGGGTATTCCCTTTGCCTTAGACTACTACTTAAAAGTACACACTGCGATATAAATTGAACCGCCGTATACGGAACCGTACGTACGGTGGTGTGAGAGGGGCGGAAAGTCATTTAACTTTCCCCTCTACTCGATTAATTTATATGTCAGGAAACCTTACATTTAATTGACAAAATACCTCACATAATATATAGTGTTATTATTATCAAAGAAGGAGGGTGTCCAATGAATGATCAGGATCGCCGTTCGATGCCCTTGTTTGCTATAGGAATTGTTAAGAAATTAACGGAATTAACTGCCAGACAAATTAGATACTATGAGGATCATGATTTGATTCAACCAGAACGCACAACAGGAAATCAACGATTGTTTTCATTTAATGATGTTGATCGTCTGCTGGAAATAAAAAATTATTTAGATAAAGGTGTAAACCTGGCGGGTGTCAAATTATTACTTGATCCATCAATGAAAAAGGCAGAAGAAGCAGAAGAAAAGGCTACTGAAATAACAGAACGCGAGTTACGCCACATGCTAAAGCATGAATTGTATGAAGCAGGTCGTTTCGGGAAATCAAGTTTACGACAAGGTGAGTTATCAAGATTTTTTCATTAAAATACATGATACATAATTCAAGGAGGATGAACGATGGGATCAAAGATGACTAAAGAAAAAATTTATCAGGTGATAGAAGAGGAAAATGTACGATTTATTCGTCTGCAGTTTACTGATATGCTTGGAACGATTAAGAATGTTGAAATCCCTTTAAGTCAATTGGAAAAAGCAATGGATAACAAAATGATGTTCGACGGATCATCAATTGAAGGATTTGTTCGAATTGAAGAGTCAGATATGTATTTGTACCCTGACATGGATACATTTGTGGTATATCCATGGACATCAGATAAAGGGAAAGTTGCACGTTTTATTTGTGATATTTATAATCCGGATGGTACGCCATTTGAGGGCTGTCCAAGATACAATTTAAAACGAAACCTAAAAAGAATGGAAAAATTAGGTTTTACTGCATTCAATATTGGTACAGAACCTGAATTTTTCTTGTTTAAACTGGATGAAAAAGGTGATCCTTCACTAGAATTGAATGATAGAGGGGGATACTTCGACCTTGCACCGACTGATTTAGGGGAAAATTGCAGACGTGATATCGTGCTTGAATTAGAAGAAATGGGCTTTGAAATTGAGGCGTCTCACCATGAAGTTGCACCTGGACAACATGAAATTGACTTTAAATATTCTGATGCAGTGAAACATGCTGATGATATTCAAACATTTAAATTGGTTGTTAAAACAATCGCACGAAAACATAATTTACATGCTACTTTTATGCCAAAGCCACTATTTGGTGTCAATGGTTCAGGAATGCATGTCAATATGTCCTTATTTAAAGATGGGCAAAACATGTTTTTTGATGAAAAAGGGGATATGAAACTTAGTGAACTGACGTTTCAATTTACAGCTGGAATTATCAAACATGCAACAAGCTTCACTGCAGTAACGAATCCAACTGTTAATTCCTATAAAAGGTTGGTCCCTGGATATGAAGCGCCATGTTATGTTGCCTGGTCAGGTCAGAACCGCAGCCCGTTGGTACGTATTCCTTATTCAAGGGGGTTAAGTACCCGGATCGAAGCAAGAAGTGTGGATCCAGCAGCAAATCCTTATATGGCAATGGCTGTATTACTTGCTTCTGGATTAGATGGGATTGAAAATAAATTAGAGGCGCCAAGCCCTGTTGACCGCAATATTTATGCCATGGACAAAGCAGAGCGAATTAAAAATGGTGTCAAAGATCTTCCAGCAACCCTGATGGACGCACTCGAAGAACTTGAAAAGGATGAAGTTATAAAAGAGGCGCTTGGTGAGCATTTATATGAACACTTTATTGAAGCGAAAGAAATTGAATGGGATATGTTCAGAACAACTGTACATCCTTGGGAACGTGAACAGTATTTAACGAGCTATTAATAATAAAAACCGTGATGCAGAAAGTATGCATCACGGTTTTTATTTTAAAGATTAGAATGTATAAAAGTTGACCCTATAAACCCTACTTTTAGCAATAGCCATTTCTAACTCCAGTTTGTACGTTGCTAAACAGGCGCCAAAAGCTATTCTTAATGAATATTACGATACAACCCTATCACTTTACCTAATATGGTAACGTTTTGATAGATTAAAGGTTCCATTGTAGCATTCTCTGGTTGCAATCGGATATGATCTTTTTCCTTAAAAAAACGTTTCACTGTCGCTTCATTTTCTTCAGTCATAGCTACAACAATTTCGCCATTTTGGGCAACGTTTTGCTGCTTTACAATTACCATGTCTCCGTCTAATATGCCAGCTTCAATCATACTTTCTCCTTGAATAATCAGGACAAAAATATTATCGTCCGGCGATGATGACGAACCGGGTAATGGAATAAATTCTTCAATGTTTTCAACTGCTGTGATTGGTATTCCTGCAGTAACCTTACCGATGACAGGGGCATAACGCACTGCCTCTCGTGGAACGTTGCTATCTAATGATAGATCAAGTACCTCTATCGCGCGCGGCTTAGTGGGATCTCTTCTTATATACCCTTTGCTTTCAAGCCTTGATAAATGCCCATGAACGGTTGAACTAGATGCTAGACCCACTGCTTCTGCAATTTCTCTTACTGATGGTGGATACCCTTTTTTATTTACTTCATCTTTAATATATTCAAGAATGGTTTCTTGCCGTTTGGACAACTTTGTCATCTATCTAACACCTCACGCATAGGATTTATTAATTGCTAGTTTACCACTGATATCCATAAAAAGCAAACGTTCGTTCGAAAAAACAGTTGACAGGACCATACGTTCGATGTACTCTATTAACAGAGGCGAACAATAGTTCTGTTAAACGGGAAAGGGTTGATTTTTAATGTTTGATAAAATAAGCAAGACGGATGCATTTTATTTGGTGGCATTTGCATTAACTTTAGGATTTTTATATTTTTCTTTAGTCACCAGTGCTTAAATAATAGTCAAATATAGAACTAGATGGAGCGTATAAAATTGAACACTATCATTTATTGTCGTGTAAGTACGGATAAGAAAACGCAGGAAACTTCTTTAGTCAGGCAGGAAAAGGAGTTAATTGCACTAGCAGAAACGAAGGGCATGAATGTCATAGCGGTTATTAAAGAGCAGGCAAGCGGCTATGAAATTGAACGGGATGGTGTCTTTGAAATGCTTAAACATTTCGCAAATCGGCATGCGGAATGCTTGTTAATTCAAGATGAAACACGTTTGGGTCGAGGAAACACAAAGATTGCATTATTTCATCAACTCAATAAACTAAATATTACAATCTATACAGGAATCCATAACGGGCAATTAGAGTTTTCTGAATCTGATTCCATGGTTTTGCAGATTGTAGGAATTGTAGAAGAGTATCAACGTAAAATCCATAACATTAAGATAAAAAGGGGAATGAATAAGGCCATCAGAGAAGGGTATGAACCCGGTAAGAATTTGACGAATCGTAATATGGCCGGTGGCAGAAAGCGGATGGACTTTCCTATCCAGGAAGTGGTACGGTTACGTCAAAATAAGTTAACGTTTGAAGAAATTGCAAGTACGCTAAATGGACTAGGTTATCATGTTTCAAAAGCAACAGTTCATCGAAGGTACCAAGAATACCATAACGCTTGAATTAACAAGAATAGAACGGTAATATTAAAAAGCAGGAACTAGTATAAGTTCGTGCTTTTTTATATGTTAGGGAGGTAATATTGTGATTTCAAAAGAAAAATTGGAACGTATTAATGCACTTTCAAAAAAAGCGAAAAATGAAGGGTTAACTGTAGAAGAGAAAAAAGAACAAAAAGGATTACGTGAAGAGTACCTAAGCAATGTTCGCTCATCTTTTAAAAATCAATTTAAAACAATGACAGTGAAGGATCCAGAAGGAAATGATGTAACCCCGCAAAAGGTAAAAGACCTGCAAAAGAATAATAAAAAGGATCAGTGAAATAATTAATAGATTAAATAAGCTAAAATGATACTTGTTCCGAGCTAGTTTTCATTATAGAATTGAATAGGTTATACAAGTTTCGACAAGGAAGGGGAATTTACGTGTCATCAAATGTAGAAGAACTATCAATAAATACCATTCGCACCCTGGCTATTGATGCTATTGAAAATGCTAATTCAGGCCATCCAGGTTTACCAATGGGGGCTGCTCCAATGGCTTACACACTATGGACAGACTTTATGAATCAGAATCCTAAAAATTCAAAATGGTTTAATCGGGATCGTTTTGTTTTATCAGCAGGACATGGATCAATGCTGCTATACGGATTACTGCATTTAGCTGGATATGATGTAACAATTGAAGACCTGAAGAATTTCAGACAATGGGATTCCAAAACGCCAGGACATCCTGAGGTTCATCATACTGATGGTGTTGAGGCAACAACTGGTCCATTAGGGCAAGGTATTGCAATGGCAGTGGGGATGGCAATGGCTGAAGCACATCTTGGAGCTACTTTTAACAAAGAAGATTTATCGATTGTGGACCACCATACGTATGCATTAATAAGTGATGGCGATCTGATGGAGGGTATCTCCCATGAGACAGCTTCACTTGCCGGGCATCTAGGCTTAGGAAAATTAATTGCGTTATATGATTCAAATGATATCTCTTTAGACGGTGACTTGGACCGTTCCTTTTCCGATGATACCGAGCTTCGTTTTAAAGCATACGGATGGCAGGTAATTCGTGTTGAGGACGGTAATGATGTGAAGGCATTACGTAATGCAATCAAAGAAGCGAAAGAAAACACGAGTCAGCCAACATTGATAGAGGTTAAAACAGTCATTGGTTTTGGTTCACCTAATAAATCCGCTTCTTCTGCGTCGCACGGGGCTCCACTCGGTGTGGATGAGGTGAAACTTACAAAGGAATCCTATAAGTGGACACATGATGACTTCCATGTTCCTGAAGAAGTTTATGCGGATTTCAACGAGAAAATCGGTAAAAACGGCCAGGATGTGGAAGATAATTGGAACCAATTGTTTGATAATTATAAAGAAAAGTATCCTGAAGATGCAGAGAAATTGGAACAAGCAATAAACGGAGAACTACCACTTGATTGGAACGAAGAATTACCTTTGTATGAACCGGGCAAAGATAAATTGGCAACCCGTGCTTCATCCGGAGAAGTTCTTAACGCGGTCTCTAATGCTGTCCCTAATTTATTCGGAGGCAGTGCTGATTTAGCAGGTTCAAACAAAACTACTGTAAAAAATCAAACTGATTTTTCTCTCGATAATTATGCAGGGAAAAATATCTGGTTTGGTGTCCGTGAATTTGCAATGGCTGCGGCCCTAAATGGTATGGCTCTTCACGGTGGATTAAAAGTATATGCAGGTACGTTCTTTGTTTTCAGTGATTATTTACGTCCCGCTGTCCGGTTGTCGGCGATAATGAATAATCCGGTAACTTATGTATTTACACACGATTCTATTGCAGTTGGAGAAGACGGTCCGACACATGAACCAATCGAGCATTTACCTGCATTCCGTGCAATGCCTGGATTATCACTAATTCGTCCGGCTGACGGAAATGAGACACAGGCTGCATGGCGTTTGGCCTTAGAATCAACGAACAAGCCGACTGCATTAGTATTAACAAGACAAGGATTACCGACACTTGAAGGTACAAAAGAAAACGCCTATGAAGGTGTCAAAAAAGGCGCTTATGTAATAAGTAAAAGTGAAAAAGAAACACCTGATGCGTTAATCCTTGCAACAGGATCTGAGGTTCAACTTGCTGTCAGAGCACAAAAAGAACTACTGGAAAAAGACATTCATGTAAATGTTGTCAGCATGCCATCATGGGATCGTTTTAATGAACAGGAGGCAGCTTATCGTAACGAAGTAATTCCTCCACAGGTTAAAAGTCGTCTAGCAATTGAAATGGCATCGCCATTTGGCTGGGAACGCTATGTAGGTGACCAGGGAACTGTGCTTGGCATTGATACATTTGGAGCATCAGCAAACGGAGATAAGGTTATGGAAGAATATGGTTTCACGGTTGAAAATGTTGTAAAACAAGTGGAAAAACTAATCAAATAAAACTCAGTAGGGCCTCCAATAAGTTGAGGCCCTTTGCTTTATCGACAAAACTAGTGGTAATGTGCAACTCATTGTGACATTTTTTTGAAATAGAATACGTATAATAATAATAAAAGGAGTGATATTGTTGAATACGTATTCTATTTATCCAATAAAAATTGAATTTGCACGACGTTATTATTATAGAAGTGATATTCTCTATCGCTTTTTAAAACAATACCACGAAAATAATAAAAATCAGTTGATAAACGATCAGTTTAACGAAATTACCTGCGTTTTTTCTACAAAAGAGTTGAATACTAAAATTAAATCATTGTATAATAAAAATGCTATGGTGAAAGATGGTAATAATTCAATAGAAATAGTACAAGATAAGCATTATATCTCTTTACATATTAGTGAAAAGCAGATAAACTTTCGTTGCAATATGCTTCAGGATGCAGAGATGTTGTTATTTCCTATTTTACAATTATTCCATCCATCCTTATTTGTATTGGATAATAAATTAAATAACTATGGTTGGATTTCTCCAGTAACAAAGTTGAAGGATCATTTGAATGAGCAAATATTGTATTCTACTCTTTGATTTACTATACTGTATGAGAGACAACATGAAGGGGGAAGACTTGAAATGGGCACGATTTGGGTCGTATTAATTGCTATATTGGCTCTCATTGTTGGAGTTGCTCTTGGTTTCTTCATTGCAAGAAAATATATGATGAACTACTTAAAGAAAAACCCACCAATTAATGAACAAATGCTGCGAACTATGATGATGCAAATGGGTCAAAAACCATCTCAGAAGAAAATCAATCAAATGATGCGTGCAATGAATAATCAGCAAGGTAAATAATCATTAAGCACGTTAATGCAGTTACTGTATCATACCCCTTAATACTTGTTTAGTATTAAGGGGTATTTAAAATAGTTGGTATATTGTCAAATTCCCAACAGATAATCTATTCACTTTCTGTTAAACTAATGAGAAGTGACTAGTTTTCAGGAGGGTTACCTATGTCAGAAATCAATATATTCATTGCGTTTGGGGCAGGATTTTTATCATTTATTTCGCCTTGTGTACTGCCATTGTATCCGGCTTTTTTGTCATATATCACGGGTATGAGTGTGAGTGAGATAAAAGAAGATAATATCATGCTAAAACGAAAAAGTTTATTACATACCATATGTTTCTTAATTGGGTTTTCCAGTATCTTTATTGTACTTGGGTTCAGCACTACATTTGTTTCCGAATTTTTAACAGCGAACCAGGATATTATTCGCCAGGTTGGTGCCATATTAATTGTCTTCTTTGGGTTAGTCATAGTCGGGATATTTAACTTTGAGTTTCTAATGAAAGATAAAAAAATTACATTCAAAAATCGTCCCGCGGGATTTATTGGTTCCTTTTTAATCGGAATGGCCTTTTCTCTAGGCTGGACACCGTGCATGGGTCCTATCCTAATGGTTGTCATTTCGTTAACTGCGACCAATCCGGACCTTGGTATGGTAATGATGATTAGCTATATCCTTGGTTTTTCATTACCATTTTTAATTCTGTCTTTTTTCATTGGAAAATTGTCTTGGATTAAACGAAATAGTGCAATCTTCATGAAAATAGGTGGATATATTATGATACTAATGGGGATTGCGTTATTCTTTGACTGGATGACCGATCTCACCTCATTTTTAGCAGGTATGTTCGGATTCACTGGATTATAATAGATTTTTTCGCGTGTATGTATTAGTATAAAGACAAAAGGGGAAAGTTATGATGTATAAATCGAATGATCTCATACTTCGAACAACCACATCCCTTATCGCCTTTATCCTGTTTGGATTTGCGATTTATTTATTGCTTGCTGGTCATAATGCACCAGGTGGCGGGTTTGTTGGTGGTTTGGTTACTTCAGGTGCAATTTTATTAATGTACATGTCGTATGGAATAGAGGCGGTAGATAAGGTTTTGCCAATTAATTACCGTAAGTTGATTCCGCTTGGCCTGCTTATTGCATTGTCAACTGGCATTGGGTCCTTTGTATTCCATGTTCCATTTTTATCACATACTTATGGCTATTTTCACCTTCCTATTTTTGGTGAGGTTGAACTGGCTACGGCAATGATATTTGACTTTGGTGTGTTTGTAACTGTTTTAGGTGTTACGGTAACAATAATTCTAACCATTGCAAATGACCGGTAATAATAAGCCATTTATACTCGGGGCTACAATTACGATAAATTATCAATTGAAGATAGTGAAAGAGATGATTATTCATGTTTTGGATTATTATGAGTACATTAGGTGCAGGATGTATGGCAGGATTTATGATATTTGTGCGCATGAAATCTGCCAAAAAACCTGCTTCAGTAAAAAAAATTATTTTACCTCCAATTTTTATGAGTACCGGGGCGTTAATGTTTGTTTTTCCTGAATTTCGAATTGGCTTAAGCCAAGTACTGGAGGCGCTTCTTGTTGGTGTAGTCTTTTCTATATTGCTAATAATTGGTTCTAAGTTTGAAATTAAGGAGAATGATATTTACTTAATCCCTTCCAAATCATTTATTTTTATTTTAATTGGTTTACTCCTATTACGTATCGTTTTGAAATTAGCCGTTAGTGGGTCCATTTCGTTGTATGAAACAAGTGGAATGTTCTTTTTATTAGCGTTTGGTATGATTATTACATGGAGAATTGCGATGCTAATAAAGTATAAACGATTAGAAAAACAGCTGAAATATTCAGAAGCACATTAAAAACGAGCTCCTAAAAATTAGGCAGCTCGTTTATTTTAAAAGGTCAGAAATTATACGGAAATATGTCAAGCGCAAGCGTCCAGAAACTGCCGTCATAAGCAAAGGTCCTACGAACCCTTATGCGTCTGCTTCTTAACAGGGTATCCTGAGCTTTCTTATTCAAAATATATTTCATACGGTGTTACATCAATTTCCTTTTCTGCAAGTTTTTTTCGCAGAAATTTATGATCCCGTTTCGGTGTTGCAACAATATATCCCTCGATTAAAACGTCTTCTGTTATTTTTTTTCTTTTCTTTTTAAGTGCCACTTCACCTATCTTACTTGCTATTTTATGTCTGGCTATATCACGGAATAATTCAGGGACGGGCGATACAAGTTCTTCTAATAGTTCCTTTTCTTCTTTCTTCCACATATGCCGTGTTTTTTCCATGTAATACTCTTCCCAGTCCATATTAGATTTTCCGTCTTCTTTTGGCAGTTTTTTAAGAAACTTACGAAACATGAAGAAACCGCCAATGCCCATAAGTCCAATTAATAAGAATCCCCATAGTATAATTAAATACTCGCCAATCATTGACATATAATCACCTGTTTCTAATTTTCTTTTTCTAAATCATTCAAAATATTTATTTTTTACGTTAAGTATAGTAATATTACTAATAATTACTAATTTAATAAGTTTGATCTAAATACATTCTAATCTTTTTGTATAGTTATATTATAAAAGTACATAGGGTTTCTTACAAGTGACATATTTATATAAATAAAGTCATATAAGTAATTATATACAATTTTATGTTGGAATCTGTAACTAGGGGTGAAGCGATGAAATCTAATTCTTTTATTGAGCATACGGATGAGAATGGTGAAAACATGTCCTGCTCAGATAAGACAATGATGAAACAAGGAATCTATGCGAATATGAGTGAGCTGCCACCGTATATAATTACATGGATTGAAAATAATAGCAACGAGTTAATCTCCATTTGGGATAACAAGGGAAAAGTAATGTTCTTATCTAAATCTGTTGAGCGTATTTTAGGTTATCCTCTTGATGATTTAGGGGAGGTTTCCTGGTATGATTTTTTGTCTTCCGAAGATGTGTCACATATAAGGAACTATTTTACCGACGATGAAAAGGATCATAATAACCATAAATTTAATATAAATATTCGGAACAAATTGGGAAAATATATCTGGACAGAGTGTGTAGTTTCAAAAATTATCTCGGATGAAAGCGGCAAGTTTTTCTATATTTCCATGGTGAAAGATATCTCAGATAAAAAAGAAGCTGAGGAGATGATGATCCGCTCGGAGAAGATGTCAGTGGCAGGGCAATTAGCAGCAGGAATCGCCCATGAAATACGTAATCCATTAACCTCCTTAAAAGGGTTCATGCAATTATTGCAGGCAGGTGTGAACCGCAAAGAAGAATATTATAAAATTATGATTGATGAAATTGAAAAAATGGAAACCATTACATCAGAACTTCTATTTATTTCTAAACCTTTAACAGATAATCGTAAAGAAGAAAATGTTGAAGTTATGGTTCACGAGATTGTAGCATTATTGCTGCCCCAAGCCCGTTTAAAAAATGTGGAAATTAATTGGAAGCGGCAGGAGAAACACAAAATTTATTGTGATCGTTCCCAGATCAAGCAGGTTTTAATTAATATTGTGAAAAATGCGATTGAGGCGATGGTTGCGAAAGGTGAAATTGAAATTACCATATCCGCGTCGGACTCGGAACTTGAAATTGCAATTATAGATGATGGCCCAGGTATTCCAGAAGAAATTATTCATAAATTGGGTGAACCATTTTTCACAACCAAAAAAAGCGGTACCGGACTTGGTTTAATGATTACCAAACAAATTCTAGAAAAGCATAATGGAAGGTTAGCTATAGAGCAAAATATAAGCAAGGGAAGCACATTTAAAATAATCCTTCCTTTACCCAGTGATTAAAATTTGTCATTGGGTATAATTTACATTGTTAACATTACATTTAATATATAACTATTTGTTATCACTTTACATAAAATTTTAATATATGGTAAATAGCATATAACATTTGTTTTATATGCTTTTTTCATTTAATATGAATAGGTAAGATTAATAGGATTGTCCTGGATTTGCTTTTGTATTTTAATAAATCCTCGACAATAAAGAGTGAAAGGAGCATTACATAATGGCACAAAATGATGCATTTCAAGCTAAAAAACAGTTTGAGCTGAATGGTAAAACGTATAATTATTATCAATTAAAAGCATTAGAAGAAGCTGGACTTGGCAAAGTTGCAAGACTACCATTTTCGATTCGTGTTTTACTAGAATCAATCCTCCGTCAACATGATGGCCGGGTAATTAAAGATGAACATATTAAAGGGTTAACTAAATGGGGCACAAAAGAAGGCAAAGGGGTAGATGTACCATTTAAACCTTCACGTGTTATTTTACAGGATTTCACCGGAGTGCCGGCAGTTGTCGACCTTGCCTCTTTACGTAAAGCAATGGTAGATATGGGTGGAGAACCTAATAGGATTAATCCCGAAGTACCAGTGGATCTAGTAATTGACCACTCTGTACAGGTGGATCAATATGGTACACCAGGTGCCTTACAAGCTAACATGGAGTTAGAATTTAAACGTAACGGTGAACGGTATGAATTTTTAAACTGGGCACAAAAGGCATTCGACAATTATCGTGCGGTTCCACCAGCAACAGGAATTGTTCACCAAGTAAACCTTGAGTATATTGCAAATGTAGTTCATGAATTAGAAAATGAAGATGGAAGCTTTAATGCATTTCCTGATACATTATTTGGAACTGACTCCCATACTACTATGATTAATGGTTTAGGTGTTCTTGGTTGGGGTGTAGGTGGAATTGAGGCAGAGGCAGGAATGTTAGGCCAGGCTTCTATTTTGCCAGTTCCGGAGGTAATTGGTGTTAAATTTACGGGTAGTTTCCCTAATGGTACTACTGCAACGGATTTAGCGCTGAAGGTAACCCAAGTCCTTCGTGAAAAAGCAGTAGTTGGCAAATTTGTAGAGTATTTTGGACCTGGTCTTAAGGATATGCCACTTGCGGACCGTGCTACCATCTCTAACATGGCTCCAGAATATGGCGCTACATGCGGATTTTTCCCAGTTGACGAAGAATCTTTGAATTATTTGCGTTTGACTGGACGTAATGAAGAGCATATTGACTTGGTTGAAAAATACTGCAAAGAAAACAATATGTGGTATTCATCAGAACAAGCCGATCCTGAATATACAGAACTGGTGGAAATTAACTTGTCCGAGCTTGAACCAAACCTCTCTGGACCAAAGCGCCCACAAGATTTAATAGCACTTTCTGATATGAAAAAAGAATTTAATAAAGCTGTTACAGCTCCAGCTGGTAACCAAGGATTTGGATTGAAAAAATCAGAGTTTGATAAAGAAGCAACCGTTAAACATGCAGATGGTTCAACATCTGTTATGAAAACTGGTGCGCTGGCAATTGCAGCAATTACATCATGTACGAACACATCTAACCCATACGTTATGTTGGGTGCTGGATTAATTGCTAAAAAAGCTGTTGAAAAGGGACTTACTGTACCTGCTTATGTGAAAACATCACTTGCACCGGGATCAAAAGTGGTTACACGTTACTTGGATGATTCCGGATTATCACCATATCTCGATCAATTAGGATTTAACCTGGTCGGTTACGGTTGTACAACATGTATTGGTAACTCTGGTCCACTTAAAGAAGAAATTGAAACTGCAATCGCGGACAATGACTTAACTGTTTCTTCCGTTTTATCCGGTAACCGAAACTTTGAGGGACGAATTCATCCGCTTGTAAAAGCTAACTATCTTGCATCACCACCACTGGTTGTTGCGTATGCATTAGCTGGTACAGTGGATATTGACCTAGTGACAGAACCTTTAGGTAAAGACAGTGAAGGCAATGATATCTATATGAATGATATTTGGCCTACAATGGAAGAAATTAAAGAGCAAGTTGAAAAGACAGTTAAACCAGAAGTGTTCCGTAAAGAATACGAAAATGTCTTTGATTCAAACAAAAAGTGGAATGAAATTGAAACCACTGACGAACCATTGTATAAATGGAATGATGAATCAACATACATTCAAAATCCTCCATATTTTGAAGGGTTATCAAAAGAAGCAGGTTCTGTTAAACCATTAAACAAGCTTCGTGCTATTGGTTTATTCGGTGATTCTGTCACAACTGATCATATTTCTCCTGCAGGGGCAATTGCAAAAGATATGCCAGCAGGTAAATATTTACAGGATAAAAATGTATCACCGCGTAATTTCAACTCTTACGGATCACGTCGTGGTAACCATGAAGTAATGATGCGGGGAACATTTGCTAACATTCGTATTCGCAACCTGCTGGCACCCGGAACAGAGGGTGGATATACGACCTACTGGCCAACCGATGAAGTAATGCCAATCTATGATGCTGCAATGAAATACCAAGAAGCAGATACTGGTTTAATTGTAATGGGCGGTAAAGATTATGGTATGGGTAGTTCCCGTGACTGGGCGGCTAAAGGTACCAACTTACTAGGAATTAAAACGGTAATCGCTGAAAGCTTTGAACGAATTCATCGTTCAAACCTGGTAATGATGGGCGTATTACCACTACAATTCCAAAAAGGTGAAAGCGCAGATAAACTAGGTTTAACTGGTAAAGAATCATATAATGTAGAAATTGATGAATCTGTTAAACCACATGACTTGGTTAAAGTTACTGCAGTAAGTGAAGATGGTAAAGTAACTGAATTTGAAGTGATTGCACGATTTGATAGTGATGTAGAGATTGATTACTATCGTCATGGCGGAATCCTGCAAATGGTTCTACGTGACAAGCTGGAAGCATAAAATATACAACATTAACTTCTACACTATTTACTCTAGTGTAGGAGTTTTTTAATGTGAGGAATTAATGAACATTACTGTCTTTTGCTTTACTTTTAACGCATTCACACATACTATTAGTGGTGAATATTTCTGTAGATGATAGAGGAGAGAGTGCATGATTAAAAAGGTATTAGCTGCTGCAATATTGATAATCTTAGTAGTTCTTCTAATAATAAATGTTACAAATAAGCCGAATAATGATACTGGTAGCAATGAAGTCGACGTTACAGGCAACACGAATGTAGATGGAGCTGCGATTGTATCGCCCAGTGACTCGGGGCTTGAGGTTGGGAAAAAGGCACCAGATTTTGAATTGGAAACATTGTCAGGTGAAACCATTAAATTATCTGATTTACAAGGTAAAAAAGTATTTATAAATTTTTGGGCGAGCTGGTGTCCACCATGTAAAAAAGAGATGCCGGAATTACAGGAGTTTTACAAGCAACATTCGGATGAAATTGAAGTTTTGGCAATTACATCGGAAAATAATTTAAAAGATGTACGCGAATACATTGATCATAATAGTTATTCATTTCCAGTCCTGCTGGACAAGGAATCTCAGGTTACCAGTAACTATGGTGTGATTACGATACCAACAACCTATTTTGTAGGAACTGATGGTGTCATTCAACAACCGAAAAAAATTGGGCCAATGACTCACGATTTTATGGTTGAAATGCTGGAAAAGTTAAATTAGAATGACATGCCCTCGCTAAAAAGGTTTTACTTATCGTTACCTTATAAATTTTCAATTATTTGGGAATACTTCTTTTAAAAAAGGAGTGGATTTCTATTTCTTTAAAAAGAAGACTTTCCTACAACGAATTAGTTAGTCAGAACCGAAAGGAAATTATGCAGGATCAATCAGTTCTGGAGAAAATTGAATCAAAATTTGAACTGAAATACCAGCAGCTGAAAGAAAATAAGGAAGCATAGCTAGAGGGCATTTCCAAAACGTATATGTTTGGAAATGCTTTTCTTTTTATGCTTATGAAACCAATATGCTAAAATATGTATGTATTGAAACCAGTAGGAGGAGTATGTTTTGAGTATAGTGAAAACAGACATAGACGTGAGATATCAGGAAACAGATCAAATGGGCGTTGTTTACCATGCAAATTATTTAGTCTGGTTTGAAATTGGCCGGACAAAGTTCATTGAATACCTTGGTTTTAATTATGCTGATATGGAAAAGAGCAATGTAGTTTCACCGATTGTGGATGCACAGGTATCTTTTAAAAAACCAATTCGTTACGGTGAAAAAGCAACAGTTGAGACTTGGCTTGCTGAATATGACGGAATACGGTCCATTTATGGGTATCGAATATTAAATGAGGAAAATGATATTGCAATTACAGGAACAACGAAGCATGTTATTGTAAAAAAAGAAAACTTTCGGCCATTATCCCTTAAACGTGCATTTCCAGACTGGCACCACGCATATAAGAAAGAATTAGTAGGTGAATAAGGATGGCATTTGGCCTTAAACGTGCTGATTTACAACGTTGGAAAACCAGCGTCAAACAAGGTAATATTTCTTTCTTGACTCATTATTGGCAGGATAGCCGATTTCCAGAATACTATTCCGTTACAAAGGTGGGTTGCAGTGACATGGAAAAGCTAATTACCTGGGGTGAAAAATATCAATTACAGGAAAATTGGATTCATTTGGATAAGAACTTTCCACACTTTGATCTATTAGGTGCAAAACAAAGAGAAATATTAATCGCTGAAAATCAACTAGAACAATTGGAAAAGTTTAGTCTAATGTAAACCTGTTTGTTACTAATATCACCGCAGTTGATATAAAATGCGACGTAACAGCAACGTGATTTCCGCAGGCGGCTGGTGAGCCTCCTTGAGCTTACGCTCAAGGCCACTGAAAAAGTGGTGGATTTTATAAATTCAGCTTTTCACCTTTACCTAGCATCTTGAATATACGGAGACTCCTGTGGGAAGTGAGAGATCGGCGAGACCCCGGAGGACGGCATTTAAGGAAGCCCGACTAAAACCGCCCTTTGCGGGCAACGTCGGCTACCCCTTGCCGGGGCAAGGAGGCTCGTCGCTCGCCCTAAGGTGCGCGCAGTATATTCAAGATGCGATTATAGATCCACATGTTTGTGTACTATCTATACCTTTTTCAGTGGCCTCCTTACGCTCTGTGGGGTCTCACCTATGCCTATTTTCCCGCTGGAGTGGACTACCCGCAGCTCCAATCACTGAGATGATTGTATTGAATTATGGTGAATCCAGTGCCCGAAGTTTATAGGTTTTGTAACAAAACAACAATCTTTAGAAAGCGGACTAATGTAAGAACATAAGCAGCAGTCCTTTGTTATATAAAGAGCTTTGCAAAATAAATAGAAAAAACTCGGCTTCCGCCCTAAGAATGGGGTGATTGCCGAGTTTTTTTAACCTTTTTTTCAGGAACTAAATCTACGCCACCAGTATGAAAAGGATGACATTTTGAAATACGTTTAATCGTTAAATATCCACCCTTGATCGCCCCAAAACGTTTAATCGCTTCTAGGCCATACTCTGAGCAAGTGGGATAAAACCTGCACGATGGTGGTTTAAATGGACTAATTGCTTTTCGGTAAAAATTTATGAGTGCAATAAAAACGAATTTCATAGAAATCGACCTTTTTTAAAAGATATGTCAAGCACAAGCGCCCAGAAGCTGCCGGTCATAAGCTTTTCTTATTGTGAAATATAGTCAGCCTTATCAATCGTTACAGATGCTATTGCATCATGCATGTGAATAGATTCTTCATTTCGACAGGCGACCTTGAACTTTGTTACAAAGGGCATTTCAAATAAATCTGCAGCTACAAGTCTTACTATATCCTCGACAAATCTTGGATTTTCATATGCCTGTTCTGTGATAGTCTTCTCATCAGTGCGTTTCAGTACTGGGTGCAGGCGTGCGCTTGCATTGCTCTCAGCCGCTTCTAACAGCATTAACTTCCAGTCTGTTTTTTCTTCATCAAAGTCGTCAGCAATTGAAACTTCCATGGAAACCAAACCACGTTGATTATGTGCGCTGTATTCGCTGATCTCTTTTGAACAAGGACATAAAGTTGTTATTGATGCTGACAAGGTTGCGTAGATGTCAAATCCATTTTTGTTATCATATGAAACAGTAATACTGACATCGGCATGATTCATGCCTGCTATATTGGACTTCGGTCCGGTACGTTCGTAAAACCAGGGAAATGATATTTGCACTTCTGCATCTTCCTGATTAAGCCGAGTTGCCAGATCCTTTGTAAATTGCTTAAGTGTCGATAAGCTGGTTACAGACCCATTATGATAATACGCATTCAACTGCTCCATAAATCGGCTCATATTCGTACCTTTATTCGTTTTTTTGATAGAAGAAGTAAAAGAAAAAGTTCCAATTGTTGATTGTGTTAGTGGCTCTATATGGCTTTTTACCGTTATCGGATGTTTCACATTTGAAATACCAACCTCATCTAAATCAAATAGAAAATCTTTTTTTGTATTTTGTAAATCCGCCATTTTATCCTTTTCCTCAGGTTTTGTCCTGGGCCCAGGTGCTACGGAACCAAATAGTTGATGTCGTTCTTCCTTGTTTGGTAAGTTTACTGTAAGGGATGTAGGTGTATAAGTCATGACAGTGTCCCCTTTCATGCTAAGAATAATTAAAATTATAAACAATTTGGTGTCTATATTCAATTTTTTGGATTGCTGAATTAATTAAGATAAAAGGCGAAAATATTACATCCAGGTGATTTTTGGTTCTGTGCCATTGCGTATTCGTTTTATATTGTCTTTATGCCTATAGGAAACGAAAGCTGCCAGTGCACATACAACAAATATTAATCCAATGTCTTCTTTTAACAAGACCGCTACAACAACTGCTATAACCGCGGTGATGATTGATGATAGGGAAACATATTTTGAAAGATATAAGGTTAGTAAAAAAACTATTACAGCACTAATAAATAATAATGGACTTACACCTAATATGATCCCACCGGATGTAGCTACGGCCTTACCACCTTTAAATTTAGCGAATAACGGATATGTATGGCCCAACACAGCAAAGAGGCCGATAATTAAGCGATATACATCTGCATCCAAGAATAATGGTATCAAAGTGGCAATTGTTCCTTTTAAAATATCAGACAAGGTTACAATAGTTCCGGCTTTAATTCCTAATACACGGAATGTGTTTGTTGCGCCTAAATTACCGCTTCCGTGTTCACGTATATCAATTTTATACCCAAGCTTGCCAACGATTAACGCGGATGGAATTGAACCAAGCAGGTATGCAATGATGATAAATAGCACGTATTCCATGTACTGTCCTTCTTTCTATATTAATCTCTTAAAAATAAGCCTATTTCTTATTTTATCATGAAGTTATATGGTAAAGAACCTAAAATAGTATATTAATTTCAGGAAATAACGTTTCCAAATTAAGGATAGCGGGTAAATTATACGTATGTTTTCCATTATTCCAGTTTAATTTATAACATACAATACCACCCATGATCGTGTGGGAATAAATCAAAAAGGACGAGACGAATGATTGAGTTTAGCAATATTCAAAAGGTGTATCCAGACGGTACTGAAGCATTAAAAAACTTTTCATTAAAAGTGGAAGACGGGGAGCTGATGACATTAATTGGCCCAAGTGGCTGTGGGAAAACAACAACGATGAAAATGATTAATCGCCTGATTGAACCCACATCAGGATCCATCTACATAGATGATAAAGATATTAATGAATACAATATCCATGAATTGCGCTGGAATATCGGATATGTATTACAGGAAATCGCACTTTTTCCACACATGACAATCGCAGAAAATATAGCAGTTGTTCCTGAAATGAAAAAATGGAAAAGGAAAAAGATACGCGACAGGGGAATGGAGTTATTGGAAATGGTTGGCCTAGACCCGTCTACTTATCAAAAACGAATGCCAAGAGAACTGTCTGGCGGGCAACAGCAGCGAATAGGAGTTATCCGGGCGTTGGCTGCCGATCCGGATATTATTCTAATGGACGAGCCCTTTAGTGCGCTGGACCCAATTAGCAGGGAACAATTGCAGAAGGATATTCGAATTTTGCAGAAAGAAATAAAGAAAACCATTGTCTTTGTAACACACGATATGGATGAAGCGATGGCGATTGGCGATAAAGTTTGTTTAATGAAGGAAGGACAGGTCATTCAGGTTGACACACCACAACAATTAATTTTGAATCCGAAAACACAGTTTGTGCGGGATTTTATTGGGGAAAGAAAATCTCCCTGGCAAACGGCGGTGGACGTCATTGCTGATCAATCACAGTCGCATGTAATATCATTGTCTGATTATCAACAAGGCACGTATGATCAATCAGGGGTGTTCGCCATAAAAGATGAGCATGGCATGTATATTGGCGCGGTGAAAAACGGCCAGAATGTAGACATTCAAACAATTAAAAATGACATGCCCCTAATTGAAGCAACTGAAACCATTCAACCGGATGAACAAGCAATTTTACCTGTATTAAAAGATCAGAAGTTAGTTGGAGTATTAACAAATAAAGATATTGTCGCATTTTTAAGAAGTAAAACTAAAGTGGAAAACGGGGTGGTTCAATCATGAGTGAATTCATCGACGTTTTTCAAAAAAGGCAGGATGTGTTACTTGAAACAATCTGGGAACATCTGCAAATATCGTTAATTGCTTTGATTATTGCCATCATTATTGCTGTGCCGCTCGGCCTGATCTTAACAAGATATACAAGGATTGCGGAACCGATTATTGGAATTACAGCTGTCCTGCAGACGATTCCCAGCCTTGCTGTATTAGCATTTTTAATTCCATTTTTCGGCATTGGGACAACTCCGGCAATTATTGCCTTAACCGCTTATGGCTTATTACCAATTTTACGTAATACATATACCGGTATTAAAGAAGTAAGCCCATCTTTAAAAGAGGCCGCAACCGGGATGGGAATGAATTCGTTTAAACGGCTGACAAAAGTTGAACTGCCTATTGCGATGCCTGTTATGATGGCTGGCATACGGACCTCAATGGTACTAATCGTGGGAACTACAACAATTGCTGCATTGATTGGTGCTGGTGGGCTTGGTGAATTGATTTTACTTGGAATCGATCGGGGAGCTGATATTAATTTAATCTTATTGGGTGCTATTCCAGCTGCGCTGCTGGCAATTTGTCTGGATATTATCCTGCGTGGCTTTGAATTTATATCGAAACGCTCCGGCTTTAAATCTTTTGTAGCCATGCTGATTATAGCAGTTTTAGTAGTCGCAACTCCATTTCTCTTTAATGGTGACAAAAAGGCTGATTTAGTTATTGGGGCCAAGCTTGGTTCAGAACCAGCCATATTAATTAACATGTACAAATTGTTAATTGAAGATGAAACAGACTTAAACGTTGCATTAAAAACAGGTTTGGGTAAAACCGCATTTGTGTTTTCAGCATTAGAGGAAGGCAGCATCGATATGTATCCTGAATTTACTGGAACAGCTATCGTTACACATCTTGGTGAAAAAGCCCAGAGCAATGATCCAAAAGAAGTTTATCAGCAAGCTAAAAAAGGTATGAAAGAAAAATACGACATGGCATTTTTACAGCCAATGAAATATAACAACACATATGCTGTCACCACTACAAAAGAATTAGCGAAAAAATATGGTCTTCAATCAATCGGCGATTTAAATAAAGTTGAGGATAAATTAACAGCCGGGTTCACCCTGGAATTTAAAGATCGTTATGATGGCTATGTTGGAATGCAGGATGTATATAACGTGAATTTTGCCAAAGTAGTTACCATGGAACCGGGCATTCGTCAAGAAGCGTTATCAAACGGGGAAGTGGATGTTATAGATGCCTATGCAACTGACAGTTATATGATTAAATTTGATTTAGTAACACTGGATGATCCTAAACATTTATTCCCGCCTTATCAGGGTGCTCCGCTGTTAAGGGAGGAAACGTTAATGAAATATCCGGAGTTAGAAGAAATATTGAATCAATTAGGCGGCAAAATAACAGATGAGCAAATGCGTCAAATGAATTATCAGGTTGACTACAATGGCAAATCACCTGAATCCGTTGCTCAAAATTATTTAACTAAGCAAGGATTACTTGATTAAAAAGGAGTGTTAAAATGAATATCACAAATCCGTCAAATGATAAAATTAAACAGGTTTTACAGGATTCAACGAATATAGCAGTTGTGGGTTTATCCGATAATCCCGCCAGAACATCGTACCAAATAGCAAAGATCATGCAGGATGAGGGATATACCATTATTCCAGTAAATCCGACGATAACGGAAGCATTAGGGGAAAAATCATATCCTTCTTTATTGGATGTTGATCGGCCGATTGATATCATTAATGTATTTAGAAGGTCTGAATTTTTACCTGCAATCGCTGAAGATGCTGCAAAAACAACGGCCAAGATATTTTGGGCACAATTGGGAATTGCTAATGAAGAGGCATATCAATACCTGAAAGAACGCGACTTTACTGTAATTATGGATACTTGCATTAAAGTAGCGCACTCGATGTTGATAAGATAATTGGTTCGGCCTTATCCCTGAAAAACATCAGGGATAAGGCTTTTCTTCTGCTTCAAAACGGGAACAACTTTATATTGGAAACATTAATGCTATATTATCTTTCTATACAAGCTCAAATTAATTGTAGTATACTAAATAACAGGTTCTTTACAGGAAGGGTACTACATTTACAAAAACAAACGTTTGTTCTATCATTATAGAAGATAGTGAAACAGGGTAACATGGATGCAAGAAAGGGGTAGATGGTAATTGGTTAAGAAACCATTAAAGTATACCGATGACTCTATTCAGGTTCTCGAAGGGCTCGAAGCTGTTCGAAAAAGACCTGGTATGTATATAGGAAGCACCGATAACCGCGGTTTGCATCATCTAGTTGATGAAATCGTTGATAACGCTGTGGATGAGGCATTGGCTGGTTACGGGGATAAAATAAAAGTAACGATACATAAAGACAATAGTATTTCAGTTGAGGATAGCGGACGTGGTATCCCAGGTGGAATGCATAGTTCTGGAAGACCTACCATTGAAGTAATCTTTACGGTATTGCACGCTGGCGGTAAATTTGGTCAGGGTGGGTATAAAACAAGCGGGGGTTTGCATGGCGTTGGTGCTTCGGTAGTTAACGCACTCTCTGAATGGTTGGAAGTCACGAGCTACCGTGATGGGACGAAATATTTCCAGCGGTTTGAAAACGGTGGTATCCCCGCAGGAACTGTGGAAAATCAAGGGACGACCAGGAAAAAAGGTGCAGTTATTCACTTCAAACCTGATCCGGCGATTTTCTCCGCAACAGTATATAATTTTGAAACGTTATCCGAAAGACTTCGAGAAGCTGCCTTTCTATTAAAAGGTTTAAAAATCGAACTGGTGGATGAACGGGAAAACAATCATGAAATATATGAGTTCCCGGATGGTCTGGAGTCATTTGTTGCTTATTTAAATGAGGAAAAAGATACACTGCATCAAGTTGTATCTTTTGAGGGTGAACAGCAGGGTATTGAAGTGGACTTTGCTTTTCAATTTAATGATGGCTATTCAGAAAGTATGCTGTCTTTTGTAAACCATGTGCGGACTAGAGATGGCGGAACCCATGAATCCGGGGCAAGAACCGCCATAACCAGGACTTTTAATGAGTATGCCCGTAAACTTGGTATTATCAAAGAAAAAGATAAGAACCTCGAAGGAACGGATATCCGTGAAGGATTTACTGCAATTGTCTCTGTTCGTATACCGGAAGAAATATTGCAGTTTGAGGGACAAACGAAAAGTAAGCTTGGAACCTCTGAAGCTAGATCAGTTGTAGATGCTATTGTTTCAGAAAAACTCTCCTACTTTCTGGAGGAAAATCCTGATAATGCTGGATTATTAATTCGCAAAGCGGTAAAGGCAAAAGAGGCTAGAGAAGCTGCCCGCAAGGCACGTGAAGATGCACGTACTGGAAAGAAAAAAAGACGAAAGGACTCATTGTTAAGCGGAAAACTGACCCCCGCTCAGTCTAAAAATCCGCAAAAAAATGAGCTTTATTTAGTCGAAGGAGACTCTGCAGGTGGATCAGCTAAACAAGGACGCGACCGTAAATTTCAGGCAGTTCTGCCACTTAGAGGTAAGGTAATCAATACGGAAAAGTCAAAATTAGAAGATGTCTTTAAGAATGAAGAAATTTCAACCATTATCCATACCATAGGAGCAGGAGTTGGTGGGGATTTTGATTTAAAAGATGTGCAATATGATAAAATTATTATTATGACCGATGCCGATACGGATGGAGCCCACATCCAGGTTCTATTGCTGACATTCTTTTATCGGTATATGAAACCATTAATCGAGGCCGGAAAGATTTATATTGCATTGCCGCCATTATATAAAGTTTCAAAAGGTAAGGGGAAAAATGAAAAAATCGAGTACGCATGGGAAGATGATGAACTAAAAAGTGTCCTAAACAAGTTTAAAAACGGATATACAATTCAACGGTACAAGGGCCTTGGTGAAATGAATGCTGAACAGCTATGGGAAACTACCATGGACCCAGATACGAGAACATTAATCCGAGTGACGCTTGAGGATCTGGCAATAGCCGAACGACGAGTTACCACCCTGATGGGCGATAAAGTAGAACCGAGACGTAAATGGATTGAAGGTAACGTTAAATTCGGAATGAACGAAGATGAAAACATATTAGAAAATGATAAAATTCATACGTAATAAAGGGGGGTGACATTATTGTCACAGCCAGAGAAATATTTAGACCTGCCACTTGAAGAAGTGATTGGTGATCGTTTTGGTAGATACAGTAAATACATTATTCAAGAAAGAGCACTCCCAGATGCTCGAGACGGCCTTAAACCGGTACAACGCCGCATTCTATATGCAATGTACGAAGATAAAAATACGCATGACAGTAACTTCCGCAAGTCAGCTAAAACTGTCGGTACGGTAATTGGTAACTACCACCCTCATGGTGATTCTTCTGTTTATGAAGCAATGGTTCGGTTGAGCCAGGATTGGAAAGTTCGAAACGTACTAATTGAGATGCACGGGAACAACGGTAGCCTTGATGGTGATCCCCAGCAGCAATGCGCTATACGGAGGCAAAATTATCAAGTATCTCTTCTGAATTACTTCGTGACATCGACAAACAAACCGTCGACTTCATACCAAACTTTGACGACACAAATGACGAACCAACCGTATTACCAGCAAAGTTTCCGAACTTGCTAGTGAATGGTTCGACAGGGATTTCATCTGGATACGCTACAGACATTCCTCCACATAACTTAGTTGAAGTTATTGATGCAGTGATTATGAAAATTGATAATCCATCTGTCACCGTACAGGATCTAATGCAGGTAATGAAAGGGCCGGATTTTCCTACCGGTGGAATTATTCAAGGTATTGATGGAATTGTTAAGGCCTATGAGACAGGAAAAGGGAAAGTTATTGTTCGTGGTAAAGCTGAGGTTGAACAAATTCGTGGTAATCGGGAACAAATCGTTATTGACGAAATTCCATTTGAAGTAAATAAAGCAAATATGGTTAAAAAAATCGATGAGCTACGAATTGATCGAAAGGTAGAGGGAATCGCCGAAATACGTGATGAAACAGATCGGACAGGACTTCGCATTGTAATTGAGCTCAAGAAAGATGCGAATAGTGAAGGTGTTCTACACTACTTATATAAAAATACCGATTTA
Source organism: Virgibacillus phasianinus (assembly GCF_002216775.1). Taxonomy (GTDB): domain Bacteria; phylum Bacillota; class Bacilli; order Bacillales; family Amphibacillaceae; genus Virgibacillus_F; species Virgibacillus_F phasianinus. The sequence goes on along the minus strand of NZ_CP022315.1, from coordinate 3,162,808 downwards.
CAGGTAACCTATCATTTCAACATGGTAGCTATTAAAGATAAAACACCAAAACTATTATCTTTACCGCAGATGCTTGATGCCTATATTATGCATCAAAAAGAAATAGTCACAAGACAAGCAGCTTTTGAACTTAAAAAAGCAAATGAACGCTCACATATTGTTGAAGGATTGATAAAAGCTATCTCTATTTTAGATGAGCTGATTGCCACGATTCGTGCGTCCAAAAATAAAGCAGATGCCAAAAGAAGGATTATTGAGGCATATGACTTTACTGAACCACAAGCGGAAGCAATTGTGATGCTGCAACTTTATCGATTAACCAATACGGATATTACTTCTTTGGAAAAAGAAGCCGAAGCGTTAAGAAAGAAAATTGCCGAGTTAGAATTAATTCTTGGCAATGAAAAAAAATTATTTCAAACCATTAAAAATGATCTCAAAAAGTTAAAAAAGACATATGGAGATACAAGGAAAACCAAAATAGAAAATAATATTGAAGAATTAAAAATAGATATAGATGTGATGGTCGCAAGTGAAGATGTATTAGTTTCCACGACCAGGGACGGTTATATTAAGCGGACAAGTCTGCGGTCGTATTCCGCCTCAAACGGGGAGGATATGGCTATTAAGGATGATGATTACGTAGTTGGGTTATTTGAATTAAACACAACGGATAATATCCTTTTGTTTACAAATAAAGGGAAATACTTGTATCTGCCTGTACATCAGCTTCCAGATATAAGATGGAAGGATATTGGCCAGCATATATCAAATATTGCCACTTTGGAAAAAGATGAAACCATTGTTAATTGCATACCAGTAAGACAATTCAACCAGGAGCAATATGTCATTTTCTTCACCAAAAACGGCATGGTAAAACGAAGTGAATGGCAGCTTTATAATGCCCAGCGTCATTCTAAAGCATTGGTTGCGCTGAACTTGAAAAAAGAAGATGAAGTTGTTAATGTATATTTGACTAATGGGCATTCAGATGTCTTTATTGCAACTAACACCGGATACGGATTATGGTACCATGAATCCGAGGTTAACGCTGTTGGGCAACGAGCCTCCGGTGTCAAAGCAATTCAATTGAAGGAACAAGAGTATGTTGTCAATGGACAAGTTTTTGATGATTTATCTGATCCCTCTTTACTAATCGTTACACAGCGGGGGGCCTGCAAGCGCATGAGATTAAGTGAGTTCACGAAAACCAGCCGTGCAAAACGGGGGCTGATGATGTTACGTGAGCTTAAGAAAAAGCCTCACCGAGTTCGTGGTTTCTTTGTTATTGATGAAAAAGATACCGTTTCGTTTAAAACAACTAAGGGAGAACAGCAAACCGTTTATCCATTGGATTTATCGTTAAGTGACCGCTTAAGTAATGGATCCTTTGTGATTGATACCGATAACCAGGGTGAAGTAACGGAAGTATGGAGAGTAGCAAGCTACAGAAAACCATTCGAAGAGGAAGAATAGATTAGTGATAAAGGCAGCTTCCATTTTTGGGGGCTGTTTTTGCTTCATATAAATAATATACTGTTTTACTGGCGGTGTAACGTATAGTAATGCCTTCACTGAATGAAGTTTTGCTTTATATAATCTGAAAAATATGATAAGGTAATAATGGAGCGTTGGAAGGAGGGGTTATAACGGATCTACGTCAAAGGATAATTCAGGCTTCTTTACCTTTATTTGAAAAACAAGGTTTCCATGGTGTGACAGTTAATCAGATTGTAGATGATGTTGGAACTTCTAAGGGAGGATTTTATCATCATTTTACATCAAAAGATGAATTACTCTTCGTTATCCATGACACATTTATTACATATGTTCTTGAGAAAGCGATGGTGGCGAATGAAACGTATAAATCGCCAACTAAAAAGCTGCAGGCAATTGTGAAAGATTTTGTTAAAGTATTTGATCTTTATAAGCCGCATATTTCCGTTTTTTATCAAGAAACCATTTATTTAAAACCGCAATATGAGCATTTAATAAAGAAAAAGCGTGACCAATTTAAACAGATTATTTCAAAAGCTATCAGTGAGGGAAAAGATGCGGGGGAATTCCGTAATGACCTTCCAGTTGAAATTACTACAATGGCAATATTGGGTATGGTTAATTGGACATACAAATGGTATAGGCGGAAAGGAACCAAGACAATTGAAGAAATAGGCGACATATATGTAGATCTTATCCTGCATTCTGTTTTACGAGTTGAAACATTGGAAAGTACCTCATATCGTGATGCGCTAATAGAAGAATCTTTTTTTACCACATGAAAGTAATCGCTTTCATTTTTTAATAACGCACACAGACCAACTAGTCGGTCTTGGTGATAGATTACTAGGAGGAAGATAAATGAATTTTGAATTAACAAAAGAACAGCTTATGATTAAAAAAATGGTACGTGATTTTGCTGAAGATGTGATAAGACCCCGCGCAATTGATATTGATGTAAAAGCTGAGTTCCCAGAGGATATTTTTAAACAGATGGGCGAATTAGGATTACTTGGTATTCCATTTCCTGAAGAATACGGAGGATCTGGCGGTGATACCATTTCCTATGCCCTAGCTGTGGAAGAAATTGGCCGAGTATGTGGCAGCACTGGATTGAGCTATGCTGCAGCTATCTCACTGGGTGCTAGTCCAATCTATTATTTTGGAACAGAGGAACAAAAGAAAAAGTACTTAACACCTTTAGCAGAAGGAAAATCACTAGGTTCATTTGGCCTAACAGAACCAAACGCAGGATCGGATGCAGGTGGTACAAAAACAACCGCCGTATTAGAGGGTGATGACTATATAATTAATGGTGAGAAATGTTTTATTACCAATGCAAGCTACGCAGCGACTATTATTGCTACTGCTGTTACTGGCAAGGATGACCGCGGTAAAAATATCATTAGTGCAATCATCGTTCCGACTGATACTGACGGTGTAACCATTACAGATAACTATGACAAGATGGGCGTGCGTGGTTCGAATACTGCTGAAATTGTATTTGATAATGTCCGTGTGCCTAAAGAAAACCTATTAGGTGACCCGAATAAAGGGTTTAAACAATTTTTGCATACATTGGATGGCGGCCGTATTTCCATAGCAGCTTTATCTCTTGGGATCGCACAGGGCTCTCTTGACAAATCCCTGGCATATGCAAAGGAACGTAAACAGTTTGGTAAATCAATTTCTAACTTCCAGGCAATTCAGTTTAAACTGGCGGATATGTCAATGGAAATAGAATTGGCGCGTAATATCATTCATAAATCCGCCTGGTTAAAGGATCAAGGGAAACCTTTTACAAAGGAATCAGCTTATGCGAAATTATATGCAAGCGAAACCGCAGCCAGAGCAGCTAATCAGGCAATTCAGATTCATGGAGGATATGGTTACATGCGTGAATATGAGGTAGAACGTTACCTGCGCGATGCTAAACTTATGGAAATTGGAGAAGGTACATCTGAGGTGCAACGGATGGTAATTGCACGGCAATTAGGACTATAGAATGCGGTTGAAAGGGGAAAATTCATGTCTTTATTAGACCTAACTGTAGGAGAATTATTAGAGAAACAAGTGAATTTATATCCAAATCAGGAAGCTGTAGTATATCCAGAGCTTAACCTTCGGAAAACATATCAAGAATTCGATAAAATGGTTAATCAGACCGCTAAAGGATTTATGTCACTCGGAATAAAAAAAGGGGAAAACGTAGCGATTTGGGCCGATAATAAACCAGAGTGGATTACTTCGCAATTTGCTACTGGAAAGATGGGTGCGGTTTTAGTAACTGTAAACACGAGCTACCAGGCCAAGGAGCTGGAATATTTATTAAAGCAGTCTGAATCGACAACGCTTATAATGGCAGAATCCTATAAAGGGACCAATTATGTGGATGTTTTAAAACAGATTTGTCCAGAACTGAAACTTGCCGACAAAGGTCAGGTGCAATCTTCTAATCTCCCTCACTTAAAAAATATTATTGTATTAAGTGATGATACATTTGGCTATGCGTATAACTGGAATGAAATCATAAAAATGGGTGACGGAGTATTGGATAAGGAATTCGAGGAACGAAAGGCTTCACTAAATCCTAACGATACAATCAATATGCAATATACTTCCGGGACCACAGGTTTTCCAAAAGGGGTTATGCTAACTCATCATAATATTGTAAATAACGGGAACCAAATTGCTGATTGCATGAAACTGACGAATAAAGATCGTTTATGTATTCCTGTTCCATTTTTTCATTGTTTTGGATGTGTGTTAGGAATACTGGCTGCGGTTTCGAAAGGCGCTACCATGGTTCTGCTCGAGCAGTTTGAACCTGAGCGAGTTATGAAAGCTGTTTCTGATGAGAAATGCACAGGTCTACATGGTGTTCCGACTATGTTTATCGCGGAACTTAACCATCCACGTTTCGATACATTCGATTTTTCCTATTTACGGACTGGCATTATGGCCGGGTCTACATGTCCGATGGAGGTAATGACAAACGTTATGGAAAAAATGGGGGCAAAGGAAATTACCATTGCCTATGGGCAGACAGAATCATCACCAGTTATTACACAGACAAAAACAGACGATCCGATTGAATTAAAAGTTGGAACTGTGGGAAAGCCTCATCCAAATGTAGAAATCAGGGTAATTATTCCAGGAACTGATGAGGAGCAACAGGTGGGTTTACCTGGAGAGCTATGTACACGCGGTTATCTTGTTATGAAAGGGTACTATAACAACAAAGAAGCTACTCAAGCAGCTATTGACTCTGAAGGATGGCTACATACCGGTGACTTGGCTATTCTGCATGAAAATGGCTATCTTGAAATAACTGGCAGAATGAAAGATATGATTATTCGCGGCGGAGAAAATATCTATCCGCGTGAGATTGAAGAATTTCTATATCACCATCCTGATGTATTAGATGTTCAGGTTATCGGACTGCCCGACAAGAAATATGGGGAAGAAGTTATGGCGTGGATTATTTTAAAGAAAAATGTAAGAACGACGGTTGATGATATTAGGACGTTCTGTCAAGGAAATATATCACATCATAAAATTCCAAAGTATATTGAATTTGTTGAAGAATACCCAATGACAGCAAGTGGTAAAATTCAAAAATACAAGTTAAAGGAACTTGCAATACAACACCTGGAATAAGGAGGAGATACAATGATCAAGAAGATTCTTATCGCCAACCGCGGAGAGATTGCGGCACGAGTAATTCGTTCATGTGAGAAAATGGGGATTTCGACTGTTGCTGTCTATTCAGAAGCAGATCAAAAGGCACCATTTGTTAAAATGGCTAATGAAAGTTTTTTACTTGGACCACCCCGGGTCAATGAAAGTTATTTAAATGTCGACAAGATAATAAGCATTGCAAAGAAGGCAAACGTAGATGCTATCCATCCCGGCTACGGATTTCTAAGTGAGAGTGGCCAATTTGTTGAAAAGTGCGATGCGGCCGGAATAACTTTTATCGGGCCAAAAAGTGAAGTCATGGAAAATATGGGCAGTAAAATTGCCGCTAGGAAGGCGATGCAAAAAGCTGGAGTACCAGTTGTCCCAGGTACAGAAGGAGCAGTTGAATCAGTCGATGCTGCGCTTGAAATTTCAAAAGAAATTGGATATCCCATTATGTTAAAAGCATCTGCTGGCGGTGGCGGTATTGGTATGCAGGTAGTTCATTCTGATGAAGAATTGGCAAAGGCATTTGACAGCAATTCAAAACGTGCTGAAACATTCTTTGGTGATGGAGCCATGTTTATGGAAAAAAAACTGGATGATGCGAGGCATATCGAAATCCAATTACTCGCTGATCAACATGGAAACGCCATCCATTTATTTGAACGTGACTGTTCCATCCAACGGAGAAATCAAAAGGTGGTTGAGGAAGCACCTTCCACATTTATTTCTGAAGGCACACGCGAGAAAATGGGTAAGGCAGCAACAGATGCTGCAAAATCAATTGGTTATACTGGTGCTGGAACCATCGAATTTCTAGTTGACGCAAATGAAAACTTTTATTTCCTAGAAATGAATACTCGTATTCAGGTAGAACATCCGATCACAGAGGAAATAACGGGGATAGACATTGTAAAAGAACAAATAAATATTGCGAATGGCGAGGTCTTATCAGTTAAACAAGATGATTTATCCATTGATGGGCATGCTATCGAGGTCAGAGTTTATGCCGAAGACCCAGTTACTTTCTTTCCGTCACCAGGTCATATTACAACATTGCAGGTACCAACCGATAATCATGTACGTAATGAGTTAGCAGTTACAAGTGATTATGATGTAACACCATATTACGATCCTATGATCGGAAAGTTAATTGTAAAGGCAAGAACGAGGCATGAGGCAATTGCCGCGATGAAAGATGCATTATCGAAATATCAAATTGATGGAATTAAAACAAACATTTCTATGCTAAAAGAGATCATGAATATCGATGAATTTATTGAAGGAAAGGCAACAACAAGTTTTGTAAACGACTATTATTTACCAATTATTAAATCAAAAACAAACTAGGAGGAATTATTATCATGGAAGAAGTAAAAGCATCAATGGCAGGTAGCGTATGGAAAATCACAGTGGCTGAAGGAGATAAAGTAACAGACGGACAGGATGTAGCAATTTTGGAATCTATGAAAATGGAAATCCCAATCCCAAGCGAAAGCGATGGAACCGTTAAAGAAATAAAAGTAGCTGAAGGAGATTTTGTTAACGAAGGGGACACAATCGCAATAATTGAATAAAGGCGTTTTTTGCCTGGAAGTGGATAACTTAAACAAACTCCTCTTTATAAAAGGCTGTTTTCTAAAAGAATGTTGTTTTTGAGACAAAACCCATAAACTGTGACACAACTAAAAATCAAGTTCAGCGCACTGAGACCGCAGCGGAAAACAAACCAGCGCATTCTTCGTTGGAAATCACTTTACTGTTATGTCACAGTTTAAACTGCGGTAAGACTAATAACAAATTTTGCGAAAACAACCCTATAAAAAAATAACAGATAGGAGGGTTGGGATTGGACTTTTCAAATAAAGTTTCGATTAAAGAAGTGGGTCCACGAGATGGATTGCAAAATGAATCAGAAATGGTACCGACTGATGCTAAAATTGAATGGATAAATATGCTTTCCGATTCTGGTACATCCTATATTGAAATTTCTTCATTTGTGCATCCAAAATGGATACCACAATTAAAGGATGCAACAGAAGTGGCAAAAAAAATAAAGCGAAATCCCAATGTTACCTATGCTGCTTTGGTTCCAAACAGTACGGGATTGGAGCGTGCATTGGAGGTAAACATTGATGAGGTTTGTCTGTTTTTATCAGCTAGTGAGACGCATAACAAAAAAAATATTAATAAATCGATTGCTGATACATTACCTGTTTTAGAAAGCGTTTCCACCGAATCAAAAAAAGCAAATAAAACAGTTAGAGGATATGTATCCACCGTTTTCGGATGCCCTTATGAAGGCGACATTGATACGGATAAGGTGATCTCCATTTGTGATAAACTGTTAACGATGGGCGTTGATGAATTATCATTGGGGGATACAATTGGGGTTGCTGATCCCGCTCAGGTTGCTAAAGTGCTAGAAGAATTGTTGCGATACTTTCCAAAAGAAAAATTGGCTATGCACTTTCATAATACCAGGGGAACAGCCCTTGCAAATGTTCTTGTTGCACTTGATTATGGGATTACGAACTTTGATAGCGCTGTTGGCGGTCTCGGTGGATGCCCATATGCTAAAGGTGCCTCTGGAAATCTTGCTACAGATGACCTGTTATACATGCTCCATCGCATGGGAGTTGTAACAGGTATTAACGAAAAAAATATTATTGAAGCGGCTTTATATATAGAAAAGTATGTTAAAAATCTATCAAGCAATCAAATGAAGATATTAAAAAGTGAGCGCTAACTAAGGAGAATGCACATGTCAGAGCTTATTTCTTATGAAAAAATTGACGACCATATAGCCCTTCTTACGCTAAATCGGCCCGAAGCTGCTAATGCGATGTCAAAGGCGTTATTAAATGAGTTAAACAAACGAATTGATGATATTGAGCGGGATTCCTCTGTTTATTGTACAATTATTACCGGGGCTGGTGAGAAAGCATTCTGCGCCGGTGCGGATCTTAAAGAGCGTAAGGGTATGTCAGAAAGTGAAGTTATTCAAGCAGTTCGCTATATTGGGGAAACAGTGTCCCGCGTAGCAGCTATGAAAATGCCGGTTATCGCCGCGCTAAATGGTGTCGCTTTTGGCGGCGGGTTAGAACTTGCACTTGCCTGTGATATTCGGATAGCAATTAACACTACTAAACTAGGTTTAACGGAAACGTCGCTGGCAATTATTCCTGGAGCCGGCGGAACACAGCGCCTTACACGGCTAATCGGATTAGGGCAGACAAAACGCTTGATATATACTGGTAAGCCGGTTTCTGCCGATGAAGCTTTACATATTGGTTTGGTCGAATTTTTAGCCGATCCAAACAGTCTGCTGCCTGAAATAACTGAAATAGCAAGGCAAATAGCAAAAAATGGACCAATTGCCTTAAAACAAGCAAAAACCGCAATTGACAAAGGAATACAGACAGATATCGATACAGGCCTAGCAATCGAGCACCTTTGTTATAAAGAAACCATCCCGACAGAAGATCGGCTAGAAGGACTGACTGCCTTTAAAGAAAAAAGAAAGCCAGTCTATCGAGGGAAATAGACAATAGCTTGGTAAGCCATAAAGACAGACTAAAGCAGGAGGTAACACATGTCATATGTAGAAGATTTACAAAAACGAGTGGAAAAAATTGAAAAAGGCGGTCTTGAAAAATACCACCAAAAGAATGAAGAAAAAGGAAAATTATTTGTTCGTAAACGTCTAGAACTTTTATTTGACGATGATTTGGATGTGGAAGATGCATTTTTTGCCAATTGTATGGACGATTCCCTACCTTCTGATGGGGTTGTAACTGGAATAGGCCAGATTAATGGTGAATCGGTATGTGTAATGGCAAATGATTCCACAGTTAAAGCCGGTTCATGGGGTAAAAGAACAGTAGAAAAAATTATCCGCATTCAGGAAACAGCTATGAAGTTAGAATTGCCAATGTTTTATCTAGTTGATTCTGCTGGTGCAAGAATTACCGACCAAATTGAAATGTTCCCTGGCAGAAGAGGGGCGGGGAAAATATTCCACAACCAAATTAAATTATCTGGACGCGTACCACAGGTTTGTCTGTTATTCGGACCATCCGCTGCCGGCGGGGCATACATTCCTGCATTCTGCGATATAGTAGTAATGGTTGATGGTAATGCTTCCATGTATTTAGGTTCTCCTCGCATGGCTGAGAAAGTAATCGGTGAAAAAGTTACACTTGAGGAAATGGGTGGGGCCAAAATGCACACCTCGGTATCTGGGTGTGGCGATGTTTTGGCAAAAACAGAAGAAGAAGCGATTGCTTATGCTCGCAAATACATTAGTTATTTCCCGGCCAGTTTTAAAGACAAACCAAAGGTAATGGATCAGAAAGAAGTTAAAGAATTTGAGAAAACAATCACGGACTTAATACCTGAAAACCAAAATGCTCCATTTAATATGTACGATTTTATTGATCGTATTATCGATGAGGAAAGTTTCTGTGAAGTGAAGAAAAAATTTGCACCTGAGCTGATTACCGGACTAGCACGAATTAATGGTAAATCAGTAGGTATTATTGCCAATCAACCAAGGATGAAGGGTGGGGTGCTATTCCCGGATTCCGCGGACAAGGCTGCGAAATTCATTCAGTTGTGTGACGCATTTAACATTTCATTGCTATTTTTGATGGATATTCCAGGATTTATGATTGGAACAAAGGTAGAAAGAGCAGGAATTATTCGACATGGAGCAAAAATGCTGGCATCCATGAGTGAGGCTACTGTTCCTAAAATTTCAGTAGTTGTAAGAAAAGCTTATGGAGCCGGTCTTTACGCGATGGCAGGTCCAGCATTTGAGCCGGATTGCTGTATTGCTTTACCCACAGCGCAGATTGCTGTAATGGGTCCTGAAGCCGCAGTAAATGCAGTGTATGCAAATAAAATAGCGGAACTGCCTGAAGAGGAACGTGCCGCATTTATTAAAGAAAGACAAGCAGAGTATAAAGATAATATTGATATATATCGGTTGGCGTCTGAATTAGTGGTTGATGCAATAATTGAACCTGAAAAATTAAGAAGTGAACTAGTGACTCGATTTAATATGTACGAATCAAAACGCACCACGTTTACCGAAAGGAAACACGGCGTATATCCAGTATAATGAACAAAAAGGGCCTTGATAGCATAGTATGTATCAAGGCCTTTAATCTGCACTAATACAATATGTGGAATTTATTATAATTTTATTATGTAAACCAATTGAGTAAGGCGACTTAATTCATATTTTTTTACTTTAATGATATTCTGAATACAGTGAGGAAAGGAAGTGTACTTACATATGGATAATCGGCAATTTCGTGATACAATGGGTAAATTTGCTACCGGGATAACAATTGTAAGCATTGATTATAAAGATGAAATGTTGGGAATGACTGTTAATGCATTTATGTCGGTTTCTCTTGAACCAAAACTCATAGCTATTTCAATAGATGAAAATGCAAGACTATATACTAAGTTGCAAGAAACGAAACAGTTTGGAATTAGCATATTACGAGAAGAACAGAAAGAAATATCGATGATTTTCGCAAAACAAATGGAAAAGGATCGTGAAATTCCTTTTGTTAAACAAAGCGGTGTACCAGTTATTGATGGTTCGGTTGCGACACTTTCTTGTCAGGTAAAGGACACAGCAAAAGCTGGCGATCATATGATATTTATTGCAGAGGTTACGGAAATTAAAGCAGACGGTGGAGATCCTATTTTATTTTATGGGGAAACTACAGGACAGTTAACCCGGAATAAAGAAGGAATTTGCTGATTTATAACGAATTAATAAATATAGCCTATTCTAAAAAGGATGTGGAAACCCTATGAATATCAAAGACTTTATGATCCAGGATGTAATTACAGCAACAAGAAGCACTTCCGTTAAGGAGTTATTAGAACTGCTTGTAAACCATAAAATTGGTGGAGTTCCTGTTGTTGATGACGAAAACAATTTACAGGGAATGATCAGTGATGGGGACGTTATTCGTTACCTCCAGCCAAAGGGAAGAACGGTTTATGACATGTTTGCGTTAGTTCTGGTCAGTGAAAAGGAAGACCTAATGCATAAGCTCGATTATGCGATTGATCATAAAGTTGAAAATGTCATGTCAGGTAAAGATATCTTTACTGTACATCCGAATGATGAACTTGAAAAGGCTTTAGCAATTTTTGCAAAACATCGATTTAAAAAAATACCGGTTGTTAATCAAAATTATAAAGTGGTTGGGGTGGTAAGCAGAGGGGATGTTATTCGATACATTTCGACAACGCTGATCACGAAAGCTGACGAAAAATAAACATTAGATTAGCTTTAAAAAACTATTTGCGTATACTTGCAAATAGTTTTTTTATACTTTGAAAAAGCGGACATTAATCCGTATAATGAATATATATGAACTGTTTAACGAGAAGGGATTTGTACGATCTTGCAACTTTTAAAAGAAATACAACAAGAAAATTTGGTGTCGCTATATACGTTGCTTAACGAACATGGTGATCGGAAACAAGCACAAAATTTAGTGGATTTATATGAAAAACTTGAGAAGAAAGAATTGGTAATCAGCTTTGCCGGTCATTTTTCTGCTGGAAAGTCGTCCATCATCAATGAATTATTGGGAAAATCACTTTTGCCACAAAGTCCAATACCAACAAGCGCAAATGTAGTAAAAATATTTTCCGGTGATGGATACGCAAGAGTGCATTTTCATCACGAAAAAACGGTCGAATATAGTGAACCTTATGATATCGATTTAATTAAAGCGTACTGCCAGGATAAGGATACGATTAAAAAAATTGAAATAAGCTCTTCCAATTCTATCCTTCCCTCTGGTACCGCTATAATGGATACGCCAGGTATTGATGCCGCTGATGATGCTGATCGACTTATCACGGAAGGGTCCATACACCAGATTGATGCCATGTTTTATGTAATGGACTATAATCATGTGCAATCAGAAGTGAATCTTGAGTTTTTACAGGAGATTCAAAAAAAAAATATCCCATTTTCACTTATAATCAATCAGATTGATAAGCACAATGAAGCTGAATTAGCATTTTCGACATATCAGGACAAAATCAAACAAACGTTTAATCAATGGGAAATTTATCCTGAAAATGTCTTTTTCACATCATTAGTGGATAGACCTGTCGAACACAATCAACTCTTGTCACTGAAGAAATATTTCTCAACGATGATGACGACAAAAAAAGCTGACTATTATTCTATTGAACGATCCGTTTTGCAAATTATTGAAGAACATAAGCATTTTGTTAACGATTATTATAACGATAAAATAGAAATGCTTAAAGCTGAATCTGATGGTTTTGAAATGAATGTGAAGCGTATGGAGGAATTAAGGAATCAATTAGATTATGCGAAAGACGAAGTTTCACAATTTGAAAAAGATTTTCAGCAAACGGTTAATACCACGCTGCAAAATGCTTATATTATGCCCGCTGCATTACGTGATAAGGCACAATCTTATTTGGAATCCCAACAAGCTAATTTTAAAATAGGATTATTTGCTTCAAAGAAAAAGACGGAAGATGAACGGTCAAAACGGCTCAATAATTTTTTGTCATCCTTACAGGAAAATATGGATAAATCTATGCAATGGAGGCTTCGTGATAAACTGATTGAACAAATGAAGAAATATCACATAACAGATCCTGATTTGGTGCAAAACATGCAGGATCTATCCATAACGTATACAGAGGACGACCTTAAGTCGCTGATTAATCCTGGCGCCGGGGTAAACGGCGGATCTGTACTCAATTACACACAAGATATAAGTAATGACATTAAAGCAAGACTAAAAAGGGAAGTAATGACTAAAAAGGCAGCAATAATATCTCGATTAAATGAACAAAATACGGAACAAATCAAAAAATACCAAAGTGAATTGACAGAGATGCAGAAGGCTGAGAATGTTAATGAAAAGATTATGCAGTTAGTTGATCAACGTGATGGAAAAGTAAATATGCTGCAGGAAGTATTGGCAAACCGTCACCCAATAAATGATGAATGGAAAAAATTCAAAGAAGAGTTGAATATACGAAACAATATAAGTAAGGAAACCGCTCCACAAGCTGACAATACTGACATTGATCGTGCAAATGTCGAACAAAGTCCAGTACAGGCTCGGGATAAGGATCAAACAACCTATACTACCATCGATGATGTACTGCATGGTATTAACCGGACCCTTGAGGTGGTAGAAGCTGTACCAGGATTTGATCAATTAATAATTGATCTAAGACATAAGCAGGAGAAATTGGTTAAACGGTCTTTTACCATAACGCTTTTCGGGGCATTTAGCGCTGGTAAATCATCGTTTGCTAATGCGTTAATCGGCGAGTCTATTTTACCTGTTTCGCCAAATCCGACTACAGCAGCAATTAACCGGATTGCTCCCGTTTCCAGTGAGCATAAACATGGATCAGTAATTGTAACAATGAAAGATGAAAAAACTATTCTCCAAGATTGTTTAGTCCTTTTAAAAGGACTTTCCCCGCGAAGTAATAGTCTGGAAGATTTGTATAAATGGCTTAAAGGTACAGATATTTCTTCCCTGGCTAGAACACAGGCCCATTATTTACGGGCAATAACCGATGGCTATGAATCAATGAAAGTTAATATAGGTGGTTATATTGAATCTAATGTTGATGATTTTGCTGCATATGTTACTGATGAAACAAAAGCCTGCTTTGTCGAATCGATAGACCTGTATTATGATTGTTCCCTGACGAAACAAGGTATTACCCTGGTAGATACCCCCGGGGCTGACTCGGTAAACGCCAGACATACCAATGTTGCCTTTGACTATATTAAGCATGCGGATGCAATATTATATGTAACCTATTATAATCACGCTTTATCACGTGCAGATAAGGATTTTCTAATGCAACTGGGACGGGTAAAGGAATCCTTTGAACTTGATAAAATGTTTTTTATGATCAACGCAGCAGACCTTGCAAAAGATGATGAAGAATTATCATTGGTGGAGAATTATGTTAATGAACAGCTATTGCAATTGGGCATCCGTTTTCCGAAGTTATATCCTATTTCGAGTCGCGCTTCACTTAAGAACAAACTTGAAAAAGAACCGTTAAACGATCAGATGTATCATTTTGAAGAGCAATTTTATAACTTTATTCACCATGATTTAACGAAGCTAAGCATTGAGTCCGCACTTTGGGATATGAACCGGGCGCATCATGCAATTTCAAGTTATGCTGCATCTTTAAAGCTTTCGGAACAGGAAAAGGTTAAGCAAAGAAATAACTTACAACATAATAAAGAGGAGGCCTTTCAGGTCATTCGGGAATTGGATAAGGATTCGTATACAAACGCTATTTCCCAGAAAATTGATAAGCAGCTTGTCTATGTTTTGGATCGGTTATCGATTCGGTTTCATGATATGTTTAAAGAAATGTTTAATCCAACTACCATTCAGGATTCCGGTAAGGAAGGAAAACTTCAAATCGAAAACAGCATGCAGGAATTACTTGACTATGTCGGCTATGAATTACTTCAGGAATTACGAGCAGTATCCTTAAGAATCGAAGCGCAAATACGTGAATTAGTCGATGAAATAGGCAAAGTAGTAAAGGGCAAAATTATCAATATTGACGATCGTTTTGCGTTGCCGAGCAGAAATGAAATAGATCTAGCCACTCCGAATTTTAACCAGGCATTTCGTGATTTGGATTTAGTTGTTTTTTCGAAGGCGTTATCAAGCTATAAAGGCACAAAATCATTTTTTGAGAAAAATGAAAAGGAACGGATGAAGGAGGCAATATTCGCTGTACTCAAACCATTTGCAAAGGAATACCTTGATGCAAACAAACAGATGATGGATATTTCATATATGGAACAATGGAACGATACAATGAAACAAGTTAAGCTGGATTACGAGCAAAGCATTGATTCCTATATTGATGGATTGCTGCGTGTATTATCAGATAGGGATAATCAAGCGGCGTTAGCAAATAAAGAGAATGAACTGGCATCCATAATGAAAAATTATGGAATTGGGCAGTAAAGGAGAGTGTGTCATGGGTAAACCAACGATTTTACTTGTTGATGGAATGGCGCTATTATTCAGGGGTTTTTTTGCGACATCATTCCGCGGCAATTTCATGCGAAACAGTGAGGGAATTCCGACAAATGGAATGTATCAATTTTTAAAGTATATGCTGGATGCAATTGAAACTTTTGCGCCAACATATGTCGTATGCTGCTGGGATATGGGGAGTAAAACGTTTCGCACAGAAATGCTGCCGGATTATAAAGCGAATCGTTCCGCACCACCAGAGGAGTTGATCCCTCAATTTGATCAAATTAAAGAAATCATGGACGTATTTACAATACCTAATGTTGGTCTTGAAAATTACGAAGCTGATGATTGCATTGGTACATTGGCTAGAGTGCACAGTAAAGCGAATGAAGTCTTGATCCTAACCGGTGATCATGACATGCTGC
Source organism: Virgibacillus phasianinus (assembly GCF_002216775.1). Classification (GTDB taxonomy): domain Bacteria; phylum Bacillota; class Bacilli; order Bacillales; family Amphibacillaceae; genus Virgibacillus_F; species Virgibacillus_F phasianinus. The sequence goes on along the minus strand of NZ_CP022315.1, from coordinate 3,147,132 downwards.
AGTTAGTCGATCCGGGTATTCAGGTAGCAATAATGAAAAAAGGCCAAGGCAATTATGAAGTCTTTACACATGAAAATTTCCGCGATAAAAAAGGAATCGTTCCTAAGCAAGTAATTGATATGAAAGCATTAATGGGGGATTCGGCCGATAACTATCCAGGGGTAAAAGGAATTGGCGAAAAAACGGCGTTAAAGCTTATTCAGGAATACGAAACGATTGATAATTTGCTCGAAAATATAGAGTCTTTACCAAAAGGGGTTCAAACTAAAATTAAAACCAATTTGGACATGCTGCATTTATCAAGAGAATTAGCTGAAATTAAATGTGATGTACCAATTAGTTGTGAACTGGAAGATGCCCTCTGGAATTGTGACAAGGGGTTAATCGGTGACAGACTACGTGAACTTAATTTTACTAATCTGGCCAAATTAGTGTAAACCAAATTTAGAAGAGCGTAAGCGCCCAGTTTAGAAGCGGACGTATAAGCAAGGGATGGGTTTGACGTTCGTAGTGTCCCTTGCTTATGACGGCAGCTCCTGGCCGCTGAAACTAGACATATTTTACATTCTTAATCTCAACGAAAGGATGAGGGCATGCCCTCATCCTTTTTTAAGGTTCTAAAATTACCTTAATGCAGTTATCTTCCCGTTTATTAAAAATGTCATATCCGTGTGCTGCTTTATCTAACGGCAGTTTATGGGTAAGAATTTCAGTAGGGTCTATTTGGTTATTTACAATCATGTCATACAGATGCGGCATATATCCACGTGCGGGCGCTTGTCCCATTTTTAACGTTATATTTCGGGTAAAGAAAGGTCCTAACGGGAACATATTATACAAACCGCCATAAACACCTGTTAGCTGAACGGTTCCAGATTTTTTTACTGCTTTAGTTGCAATTTGTATTGGGCCAAGTGTACCACCCTGGAGTTTTAGTTTCTGCTCCATAAATTCCAACGGTGATTTCTTCCCATCCATGCCAACACAATCAATAACAACATCGGCTCCACCTTTTGTTAATTCTTTGAGTGTTTCACCCATATCCTCATCTTTTGTAAAATCGAATGTTTCGGTCAGATTCATTTTCCTGGAATGATCAAGGCGATAGTCAAAATAATCAACAGCAATAACCCTTTTAGCTCCTTTTTTCCATGCAAACTGTTGGGTCATTAGGCCGATGGGTCCGGATCCAAGAACAATTACCGTATCTCCTCGTTTGACCCCCGCATGTTCCACACTCCAATATGCTGTAGGTAAAACATCTGATAAAAATAGCAGTTGCTCATCCTCTAATTCACAATCTTCCGGAATCAGGAAGGGAGTATAATTTCCAAATGGAACACGAAGGTATTCCGCTTGGCCCCCGGGTAATCACCAAATTTTTCAGAGTAGCCAAAATATCCGCCAGAATCATAATGCGGATTAGCATGATCACATTGACTTTCCATATGCTTTGAGCAATAAGGACATGTTCCACATGCAATCGTGAATGGTATAACCAACCTATCTCCTTTTTTGACTTTGGTAACGTCAGGTCCTACTTCCTCCACAATACCCATTGGCTCATGGCCGATTACATATCCGATTGGTAAAGGGAAGTTACCTTTATACAAATGTAAATCAGATCCGCAAATTGCGGTAGAGGTTATTCTTACAATCACATCCTCTTATCCTGGATGATAGGATCTTCTACTTTTTCTACACTTATTGAATTTTTTCCTTGGTATGTAACTGCCTTCACTTGCGTCAGCCTCCATGTCTATAACAAAATCTTACACACTTATGGTCAGTCAAACTGGCGGAATTCATACGTTTTTTCAGGCTAAAAAGTAGGTAAAAGAGGAATCTGTCAGGTATATACAAGTAGGGGTATAGGTACATACGAAACGTTCCAATTGTATACGATTAGGGGTATACCTATATACCTGCGTGTTTTGTTTAGAGTGTTTCTCCTTCCCGTCTTGCGGTCTTTCAAATTAGTGAATACAATGGATATATTAATATAAGTACTGGAGGACGTATAATGACAAAGTTATTTGTGTATGGAACATTGCGTGAAGATAACCGAAATCATTTTTATCTCAAGCGTGTAACTGTTATCTGGAAACAATGCTGGGTAACAGGATCCTTGTATGATACTGGTAATGGTTACCCAGTATTACTCAGAAAAAAAGAAAATCAGCCGGTTTATGGAGAACTTTATGATGTTTCAAACGAGCAATTGAATAAAATAGATGCATTGGAGGGATATGATGAAACAAGACAACACAATTTATATAATCGCGAATACATTACCGTAGTTCATCACAATGGGGATAAGACCCGAGCCTTGGTGTATTATGGAGGAGAAAGTTTGATTGATTCAGCTGATCATATTGAAAGTGGGGATTGGAATGTTCATGCATATCTTAGAGAAAATAACATCCTGTAGCAGAGGATTAATTAGTAGTTAGCACAGCACATATATTGCTTGGCATCAGGCCAATATAAGTAATAAAGGGGGGTTTGAAATGTTGTTTTCATTAAAAAAAGTTAAGGTAAATGGAATTATTTCAATTGATAATCTTATCATCCCTGATCAAAGGATCACATCTATTGTTGGGCAAAGTGGAAGTGGAAAATCAACGTTTCTACGGTTATTAAATAATTTAGATGATCCTGATTCCGGGGAAATTCGCTTCCATGGTGACGATCTACAAGAGCTCGATCCAATTGAATTAAGGCGAAAGGTTACAATGGTCCCACAAACCCCTGTTATTTACGAGGGAACAATTAAGGATAATTTATTGATTGGCTTAAAATTTGCCAGATTAGAGGATGTTTCCGATCAACATATGATTGACATATTACGTTTGATGAATTTAAACAAAAGCTTGGAAACTATTGCGGATGAGTTATCGGGGGGAGAAAAGCAACGTCTTGCTCTAGGACGCAGTATGCTGCTTAGCGCCGAAGTTTATCTTCTTGATGAGCCTTCCTCTTCATTAGACGATAAAACCGCCTCAGATGTCATCCACGCATATGTAAACTATATGAGAGAACATAACAAAACAGTGGTAATGGTTACCCATGACCGAGAGTTGGCGAAGGAAATTAGCGATAATTTCATTTCTATGGATAGGTACAGCGAAACATTGAAGGGGGTAAATCATAATGGATGAAGGCGGAGCTATTAATATAGGCCTCTGGCAATTGGTAGCTGCCTATTTTTTTATTCTGCTATTACTTGTTATCGTCAAACTAAAGAAAATACCACGCGAGAAATTAATCGTCATTTCCACTATTCGGATGACACTTCAGCTTATATTAGTTGGATATATTCTCATTTTTATCTTTGATCACCCACATCCAATGCTTACCCTTGTGGTCATTCTATTTATGCTTGGTTTTGCTATCTTGAATGTCTATCAACGGACAAAGGAATTGATGCACCTATCCATCAAAAAAATGGTGGCACTTTCCATGATAATTGGAGTAGGTTTCAGTCTAGTTTTTTTTATGTTAGTTGTCCTTCAGTTAGATCCATGGTATGATCCGATGTATTTCATACCCATCGGAGGAATGCTGATAGGAAATACAATGACTGGAATTTCCTTAGGTGTAAACAATCTTTTAATTGGCATGCGTGAACAAAAAGAAAAAGTGGAAGGAGCTTTAATGCTTGGTGCCACGCCAAAACAGGCATCGAATGGGATCATAAACGAGGCATTTGATTCAGCAATCTTACCTACAATTAATTCGATGGTGGGCATGGGGATTGTTTTCCTGCCAGGGATGATGACTGGACAAATTATTTCCGGCACATCACCACTTGTTGCTGTTGAATATCAAATTGCCATTATGCTTGGGGTAGCCGGGACCGTTTCACTAACTGTTGTTATCTTTTTGCATCTTGCGTATAAAACATTCTTTAACGAACGGCAGCAACTTAGGTTAAAAAGAAAATAAAATGCTCAGGTTTCCCGCGAACCTGAGCATTTGTTGCGTTAAACTTGAGCTGGTTGTTGTGCGGGCTGGTAAATTGGCGCAATAGCTTGCATTGCGTTTGGTGGTGCAGGCATAAGAGGATAATACCCTTTTTGGGTCATATATTCCCATATTTCATATGCATGACGACTACTGTTCAGGAAAGCATTTTCTAAAAAAGTACGTAAATCTGGATTTGCACACTCTACAACAGCTGCTGCATAGTTTTTTGCTGAACCCTTTTGATTTAGCAGGTAGGCTGTAGCAATTTCCCGGTCGTTTTTTTGCCCAGCTTGTGTTCTCGGAACGGCAGATTGGAATTGATTAACAGGTGCCTGGGTATAGGAATCCAGAACAGGCTTTAATTCAGCTGGTTTAAACTTTGTAATATCCGGTGTCGTATTACTTTGGAGAAATTCAACTTTCAAATTATAGTCCTGTACGTGAAGCGGATAATGTCTTTCCAGCAACTTCTTCAATTCCGGGTCCTGTGCTTGATTTATGGAGTCAGTCAAACAAGTAACGGTATTATAACATCCTGCTACAAGCTCACTTAGTTCGTTTAACTCATGTGATGCTAATTGCATGCATATATCCCCTTTCAATTAATTATTGGGTCCATGGTGCTGCCTATCATTATCCTTCAAGTTTATTTCATCAATAAAGTCATGTTCACTTGCAAATTCAACCCGATCAATTTCCTGGTATTGGCGTTCTTGATCATCCTTGTGCTTTCGTTTGCGTTCTAATCTTTGTTTGCCCATCACAACACCCCCATTATAAAAGTTTTGCTACAAATTTATTTTGTCCTTTTTCGTTAAAATAACTCAGGAAAAAGCTTTTCGCTAGAATGATTAGATTACTGAAACATAAGGCTTGCTAAAACGTATGTATATGTAGTAAGCCATTTTTTACTTTTTGGAGTACAAATTTACTTGGCGATGGGTTTGTTTTCTAAAAAACGGGGGTGAGTTGACGTTGACTATACTTGGGTGGGTTTTCTGGGGAACGATTGTTTTTATTATTCTTTTGGCCGTTGTTCTCAGACGTTTTGGTGTCCGACCTGAAGAAAAAAGCGAAAATCAAATTCGAGCGGAAGAGCATGCCAGAAACCTATCGAACAGGAATTTTACTGATGGTGGTGGGTTTTAAAAAACAAAAAAGATGAGGCTGCCGTTTTCGGTAGTCTTTTTCAAAAGATCTTTTAGTATAACGAAAATCTGTCTAACTCAAGGGCCGAGAAGCGAACGCCCTGGGCTTTTCTTATTGCAAACGTCATGATTCAACAAGTTAGGGTTCATATGATATGGTTATACTTAATTCCTTTATATTTTCCTCAAGTGTAAAAAAGTGGTGAATAAGGAATACTATGCAGGAAAGGTGTGATCATCGTGAACGTTACAGCAAATAAATTAGGCATGTGGAAACAAAAATATCCTTTACTGGGTGATATAATGAACTTGGATCCAGTTATATGGCTAAATTCACATCTGAAACAGGTAAATAATTTACCTGAACTTCCCCTTGATAAACATGATATAGAAGAAGCGGAACAATTATGGCATCGGTTTGCACCATATTTGGCTAAAGAATTTCCTGAAACAAAAGAAACAAACGGCATTATTGAATCACCCTTAAAAAGGATTACAGCTATGGAAGAGGAAATGGAACGGTTTTATTCTGCCATTTCGGGTAAGTTATACCTTAAATGTGATAATGAGCTACCAATTGCTGGTTCTATAAAGGCTCGCGGTGGCATATATGAAGTGCTGCACCACGCTGAAAATTTGGCAATAGATGCTGGTCTTATTAGTGAAAATGACAATTATGAAGTATTTGCAAGTGATAAATTTAAATCATTTTTTAATCAATACAATATTGGTGTTGGATCAACAGGAAACTTAGGATTAAGTATTGGAATCATTAGTGCGAAACTTGGTTTTCATGTATCGGTTTATATGTCTGCTGATGCAAAACAATGGAAAAAAGATTTACTCCGTTCTAAAGGAGCAACCGTACTTGAATTTACCGGCGATTTCAGTGAGGCGATAAGCGCCGGCAGAGAACAAACGATTAATGACCCTAAAGGATATTTCGTTGATGATGAGGATTCCAAACATCTATATGTTGGATACAGCGTGGCTGCGTTACGCCTGCGTAAACAATTGGAGGATCAACACATCCAAGTAGATGCTGAGCATCCGCTGTTTGTTTACTTACCTTGTGGTGTAGGAGGGTCACCAGGAGGCGTCACCTTTGGTTTGAAACAGGTATTTGGTGACCATGTTCATTGCTTTTTCGTTGAACCAACTCACTCACCATCGGTATTAATTGGATTGTTGACTGGTGAGATGGATCAGGTAAGCGTTCAGGACTTTCATATAGATAATCGAACAGAAGCGGACGGTCTAGCAGTGGGAAGACCATCACAATTTGCCACTCCAATCAGTGATCACTTGGTTAGTGGAATATATACCATTGAAGATGAGGAATTGTATAAAATGCTTGTTATGCTTGCAGATTCAGAGGAAATTCACCTCGAACCATCTGCAACTGCCGGATTGCTTGGACCAAATAAGATGGCGCAGTCCAGTTATCTAGAGAACAATCGTTTAAATGCCCAAAACGCAACACATATTGCATGGGCAACTGGCGGGGACCTTGTACCAGAAGATGATTGGAAACAACTCTATGAAAAGGGAGAAAAGTTAATGAAATGAGAAGCGGCTAAATGATCGTATCCGGTCATTTAGCCTTTTCCATATTTTCTGTATAGTGTTAGGATGAAGTAAACAGTAACGAGGAGATTGAAGGATGAATTATTTAGACAAACTAATTCCGTTATTTGAAGATCAGCGAAACGAAGAACAGGCGGCCCCAATGAAAAAATATATGAAGAATCATTTTTCTTTTCTTGGAATAAAGACACCTGCCAGGGTTCAATTAATGAAAGAGTTTTATATAGATACGGCAATTTTAAAAAGACCATTTCAGCGTGATTTAGTTTTAACATTATGGGGAAAGCAGGAGCGCGAGTACCAATATGCCGCACTTGATTACATAGGCAGGTCCCTAAAAAAATTGGAAAAAGACGATCTTTTTTTACTGGAGAAGTTGATCACAGCCAAATCATGGTGGGACACTGTTGACGCGCTTGCACAAAATCCGGTAGCGAAACTTGCAGCTAGCTATCCTGAAGTCATTCCAGAAACAATTGACAGTTTTGTTATTGATGAAAACATCTGGTTACAACGGACAGCGATCCTTTTCCAGTTAAAGTATAAACAAGATACAGATGAGGCATTATTGTATCATTACATAAAACACAATGCAGCGAGTACGGAGTTTTTTATTCAAAAGGCAATCGGCTGGGCCTTAAGGGAATATTCAAAAACAAATCCAGATTCAGTCAGAGATTTTATAAAAGAATCTGATTTGGCAAAATTAAGTATTCGCGAGGGAAGCAAATATTTAAAATAATACATACAGCAAGCAAAAAATACTCCGATATTCTTCTTAAAAGAAGGGGGTATTTTTGTTTTCCTCCTAAAAGTGATTGCTTTTCACCCAAATTGGTAATGATTGTAAGAGAATTTGAATCAGATCGATAGGGGTTAGAAGTCATGAAGATGATGTATTTGGCAGCAGAACTGGTTGTTGGTTTCATTTTATTATTTATTCTGGTAAAGTTTCTCGGGAAAAAACTGATTAACCAAATAACACCGTTTACATTTATAGCCGCAATTGTACTTGGTGAATTATTGGGAAATGCTTTGTATGATGAAAAAATTGGATTAAGATATATCGTATTCTCCATGATTTTATGGGCATTATTACTGTTTATTGTAGAAATCCTGGGGCAAAAGTTCCTTCCATTACGAAAAGTCTTTGAGGGAAAACCATCTGTCTTAATCCATAATGGTGTTTTAAACAGGGAGCAATTAAAGAAGAATCGTATGAACATAAATCAACTGCAAAGCCTGCTTAGACAATCCGAAACATTTTCGATACGTGAGGTGGCCTACTGCTATTTAGAAGCCAATGGGGCCATTAGTATAATGAAAAAATCACCAAAACAAAAATTGCAGCAGGATGATATAAATCTTCCTGCACAAACCGTTCATGTTCCAGTTACACTCATCCGAGATGGAGAACTATTGCCAGATGAATTAGTTGATATGAATCAGAATAAAGAATGGTTAATGAATCAACTGAAAATGCAAGGAATTGATAACTATCAGGACGTTTTTCTTGCTGAATGGCTGGAAGGAGATGGCCTTTTTGTACAAACTCTTGAGCAGGTCTCTGCCATAAACAAATAGTGTTTACGCAGCTTTTTTCTCATCATTATTCCTCTTTATTGCTTGATGCTTAACATCCCAGTAATGGATGCGTGGTAGCCCAAAGTAAATCCAATAGTCTTGAATTAGGGATGTTCCAACAAACAGAATCAGTTGCCAATCCAAATGTCTCATGACAAAACCTCCAGTCGTATTAATAGTTATATTTTTGCACAAACTTGTCTAAGAACCTTTATGTTACGGAGGATTAAAAATGCCGGAATTACCAGAAATGGAAAATTACAAAGAGTTGCTTCAGCAAAAGATTGTCGGAAATACAATTTCGGGTGTAATGATAAACCGGGATAAATCAATAAATTTGTCCTCGGATGAGTTTGTCAAAAACGTACAAACTCAAAAAATCAAAACAATCGAAAGAAGAGCGAAGTATTTACTCTTCCATCTAAACAACAATTCTGTTTTACTATTGCACCTTATGCTGGGCGGCTGGATGTTTTATGGTACCGAAGAGGACAAGCCGGATCGTACAGTTCAAGTGCAATTATCCTTTGGTAAGCAGCATCTCTATTTTATCGGTCTAAGACTTGGTTACCTTCATCTATTGTCACAGGAAGAAGTGAAGGGGGAATTAGCAGATTTAGGACCGAATCCACTCGATGTAAACTTTTCACTTGATACCTTCTTAAATCTTATTAGGAACAGACGAGGAATGATTAAAACGACACTAGTCAATCAGGAATTCTTAGCGGGGATTGGAAACCGTTATTCTGATGAAATCGCCTGGCACGCACAACTGTTGCCTGAACGCAATATGAATGAACTTAACGATAAAGAAAATGTTCAATTATACCAATCCATTAAGTTTATTCTGAAACAGGCAATCCAGTATGGGGGGTATATGGATGAACCTTTATATAAAGGGGATACCAAAACTGGCGGTTACCTAGATCGGACATATGTGTATGATCGTAAAGGGGAAGCATGTAAGCGCTGTGGCGCACCAATTATTAAAGACAAAATTTCATCCCGAAAAACATTTTATTGTGACGAATGTCAAAAATAACACTTTTTACTGGAGGGGTTTGGTATGAAATTTGGCAGTCATGTTTCCATTAGCGATGGGTATTTAGGTGCTGCGCAGAGAGCGGCATCCATGCATGCATCCGCATTTCAGTATTTCCCCAAAAATCCAAGAAGTTTATCGATAAAAGATTATAGTAAAGAGGATGCAGCATTATGTAAGGAATTCTGTAAAAAGCATAATCTGGAATCCGTAACCCACACACCATATCCGACAAACCTGACAGCTACAGATGATGATAAAAGAAGTCTGGTTATCCAATCTCTATTAAATGACTTGGCAATTACCGAAGCATGTGGATCCATTGGTGCGATTGTGCATTTTGGCAAGCTGATCGCTGCAGATAATCCACTCTCTAGTTATCAACTGATTATTGAAACTCTCAATGAAACCTTAAATCAATGGGACGGGCATTGCAAAATACTCATTGAAAATAATGCTGGAAAGCCTGGGTCAATTGGAACAACATTGGAAGAACTTGTTCAGATTCGTAATTTATCCGATCAACCAGAGAAAATAGGATTCTGTCTCGATACTTGTCATGCATTTGCAAGTGGCTTGTGGACCGGTGAAAATTGGGAAGCGGTTTTGGAAAAAGGAGAGGAACTAGGTTATTTTGAGCATTTAGCTGCTATCCATTTTAATAACTCAAAATATGAAACCCGGTTAGGCAAAGACCGTCACGCCAATATATTTGACCATGGATGTATTAAAGAATCTCAATTCGATCAACTTATGCACGCACCACAGTTAAAACACATCCCATTTATTTTAGAAACACCAAAGAGAGAAGGGATCACACATAAGGAAGAGATTCATCAATTACAAGACAAATGGGGATGGATCTAATTCTTCTGTTATAAGGATACCTGTCACGGTCCAACCTTTTTGATGCATATGCTATCAATAGGTTTATGATTAGACAGGAGGAAAAGATATGTATCCTAATTATGCTTTTAGTCAGTATGGAAACTGGTATGCTAATTGCCCGTGTTATGCCAACTCATACGACTACTACCGTAACTATGCAACCGAGTATTATAATTACCGTCAACAATCCGTTCGTGGGCAAGCCACATGGACAACGGGAGGCACAATTACAAAATGTGGCATCCCATGGACAGATAATCAATCAATGACAGTAGCTGTAGGAGAAGGTTCTCCGTATCAGTGTGGCCAAACCTTAAAAGTTAGAAATCTTTCGATGCCAGGGAGAGAGGTTTTGGTAGAAGTGGTTGACACGGTTCCTGGTTATCCGGCAAATAGAATCAATCTTCAAAAGAAAGCATTTGAAGCGCTTGGGGCTAATCCCGATCAAGGCGTCATCAATATTGAAATAATTCCATCACCTCAATTAGAGCTGGAAAAATGGGGGAAATATTTATTGGAAATTACTCAAACGGCTTATCCCGGGTATAACGTAACAGAATATAATACGATAGGTAAAACCCAATTGACCCCAACAGAAACAAAAGAAACCTATGAATTTATTTTACAATCGCCACAAGAAAGAATAAAGATTCGGGGCAATGTAATTTATAATACAAATACAGAACGAATTATATCGTTTGATATTAATGAGGTAAATGAATGATGGAATGTGAACAGAAAGTATCGTTGGATTCCAATTTTGCTATATCAGCTCAACGTTTTTCATTAAAAAAGGGGCCTATAGGACCCCTTCAGGCTTTCAAAAAATTTTTGGCAGCCTGATTTACATGCGTTATTGGAGTTTGCAAGGAAATCAAAAGGTTCGAGAGCAGAGCAAAGGGAGTGGAAACCGCGAGACTTCTGCGGAATAATGAATGTGCCGAGACCACGCAGGTGGGTTTTAAATCCACTGAAAAAGTTAATTATAATACAAAATATGAGGATCTATCATCGCATCTTGAATATACTGCGCTTTCAGTGGGCGAGTGTCGAGTCTCCTTGCCCCGGCAAGGGGTAGCCAATGTTGCCCGCAAAGGGCGGTTATAGTCAGGGGCCTCATTAATTGCCGTCCTCCGGGGTCTCGCCGATCTCTCACTTCCCGCAGGACAAGGAAAGCTTCCCGATTTTCAGATTTCAAGTGATTTAAAATTTCCCGAAATCCATTGCATGTGGTATATTGAAAACAGAACGTTAGTTCTTAGATGCCGATATGAGGGAGGTTATTTTGTGGAAGCCAAAATGGAAAATTTAGAAGACGTTGTTTAAGTAATGAGGAAATAATAAAATTATATCAGGAAGGTGCTAGTACAACAGAAATAGCTGCCAAAGCAAATGTTTCATCTGTGGGCGGATCGGAATCCTTTATGCTAACCCTTAAAAGAGTAATTGAAAAGCAAGGATTCGAAACAAATTTCACAAGCACAAGACTTATTTTCGAGTATATGTAAGCGGACGAAGAACTATAAAAATTTTTTCTGTTTGGTGTATCAAGATAAAAAAATATATTTAAAAAGAAAATTTTACACTTTTCAATTGGAAAAGTTACCCCTTAATCAATTGGCAGATAGAAAGCTTAAGTACAATAAGAATGCAATCAGGAAAAGAAAACTTAATGAAACACGAAGAAGGTCAAACTTTTACTGATGGGGGCTATGTAGGGAAAAACAAAGATTGCTTTTTTTATTCTCATTTTCTCTAGTAGACATAATCTTTATTATAGGTACTCATTAAAAAAACTCATTTTCTCATCTCATATCCAAGTATACTTATGATAGTGAGATATTTAAAAAATCTCATGCAGATAATAAGTGCATGAGATTTTTATTTTTACAGACCAACATATTTTGCTCTTGGTCTGTAAATTGTATTGTTGTTTGCTTGTTCCATTACATGTGCAGACCAGCCAACTATTCGACTGGAGCTAAATATTGCTGTAAACAAACTAGAATCGATTTCCAATGTTTTCATAATCGCAGCTGCATAATACTCTACATTTGTATATAATTGCTGACTTGGTTTATATTTCTTTAAAATTTCAATCGTTTCTGCCTCAATTTTTAACGCTAATTCAATCCAGTCTGGCTTATTATTTAATCATAAAATTTGCTACGTGGTCTAAGTTGTCATTAGGTGTAATTACTGGTTTCTTCCGCAACTGGTTAAATCGATATGCAATAATGGTTGGTGTAATCGCAATCAATTGCACCGCATTGTCATACATGGCACTTTCTTGAGTTGATACAGCAGATATAGCTGTTCGTAATACATCCATCATGCTTTGGTCTTCCGGCAATTGATCAATGATTTGTTGTAAATATGCGGGCATTATTCGGTACCTTTTCAAGTTTTCCTGAAAAGCCTGGAATTCGGTATCTAAAGGATTTTTTCCGTGCAATAAGAAGTACGCAATTTCCTCAAACGAATAATCTTGAATAATTGTTTGAATTTCTGTGCCGCGATACGTCAATATACCTTGCGCTCCGTCGATATTACTCAGTTCCGTTTCTACTGCAATAACACCCTTTAACCCAGGTTGATACATGATCATCTCCCCTTCCCTTTCTGACTTAAATATAAAGGATAATGATGATTATTAAAATTTAATAATTTTTTGTATAATAATAAATATAACTTATTAATGAGGTGAATAAATGGATAGCCGCACATTGCAAACGTTCATTCTGGCAGCTGAATACGAGAATTTTAGAATGGTTGCCGAAAAGCTTTATATAACGCAGCCAGCAGTCACCTTTCAGATCAGGCAATTGGAGAAAGATCTTGGGGGAAAATTATTTGCGAAAAACGGAAGAAATATAGCTTTAACCGAACTTGGCAGATTGTTTTACATGGAAGCAAAAGAAATGGTATCCCACTATGAAAAAAGTATGGACAAAGTAAATCGTTTTCAACAGGGATACCACGAAACCATAAGAGTTGCAATTGCACCCTTGTTAGCTGATACAATTTTGCCAAGTATTTTTCGGGCGTATACGAAAGATTTCCCGCACGTGGAAATGTCTATACAGGTTTTGGAATCGAATCAAATTTCGACTGTGATTGAAAATGGACAAGTTGATATAGGGCTCTCCTGCTTACCAGGTTCAAGTATTATTAAAACAGCTAAATTTCATGAGGAACCAGTAAGTCTGGTATGTAACCATGATGGTTATGATGCTGAGTCCGGGCCGATAATTGATGCACAGCAGTTGTTGGAGAACTCCATTATATTTACTGATAATCATCCCGTATATTGGGATGGATTAAAAGAACAGTTAAAAGCCAGACTAGACAGCTACAAATTTATGAAAGTTAACCAATCCCACATTACCAAACGATTTATTTTAGAAGGAATTGGAGTAAGTTTTTTGCCAAAGTCAATCATTAACCGTGAAATAATCGAAGGAAGATTATTAGAAGTACCTGTGCATTTTATAGACCCGCCAGTTGCAAGTATGTACATTCTTCACAAGTATGAACATCAACTGGAAAGCGGCTTTGTTTCGTTTATTTCTACTTATTATTATGGTTGAAAATACGATTAATCGGTCAACGGCATAGCCGGCTCTATCCTATTATATGCAAGAGATAATGAGAATAGAACCTATTAATCTTAATTTATTTCATTTGTAATCTGTGTCACCCTCTTTTAAACAGGCTGTAACCACAAACTACTGAATACCGTGTTACGATAAGTTTGTCAATAATTAAAAGGGGGACTACATAATGAAAAAATTAGTATCTTTATTTGTAGGTTTAATTATGATAGGCATTTTTGCAACAACCGTGGCTGCGGAGGAATATGAAGTGAAAAAGGGAGATACCCTTTGGGATATAGCGAATAATCATAACATAGAAGTGGAAGAGTTAATGAATGTAAATGGATTAAATTCTACTTTGATTCATCCGAAACAAATATTAAAACTAAATGGACATAAGAACAAATATTACATTGTACATAAGGGAGATACACTTTCAGGCATCAGCAAATCATACGGTGATAGTGTAACAGTGGCCGATTTAAAAGCGTGGAACGATCTTTCTTCCGATTTGATTATCACGGGGGAACAAATAATAGTGAATGGGACGGAAACTGTTCAACAGGAAGTGAACCAATTATCTGCAGATGTCTCTCAGGCACCAGTAAAGGCTGATCCGGTTATAAAAGAAAAAGCGGGCAAGGAAGTAACCCAATCAATAAAGAAAAAAGAGGCGAAGCAATCAAACGTAGAAGGCAGAACATTAACTGTTGAAGCAACTGCTTACACAGCTAATTGCGCGGGGTGCTCGGGAGTGACTGCAACAGGTGTAAATTTAAATGAAAATGAAAACGCGAAAGTTATTGCTGTTGATCCATCCGTTATACCACTTGGCACAAAGGTTTATGTAGAGGATTATGGATATGCTGTGGCAGCCGATACCGGTGGTGCTATCAATGGGCAGAAGATTGATGTCCATTTCTCAACGAAGGATGAGGCATACAGCTGGGGCAGAAAAACTGTCGATATAACGATATTAGAATAGTTGTGTAACTAGACACCGAGGAACCATCTTTAGAAAATCTAAGACTAGTCGCCAAGAACTAATGGCGAAAGTAGCCTTAGATTTTCTTATATTTTATACCGATTAAGATTTATACATTTTTAAAGTATAAAAAAGATGTTCCCTATGTGTATTATTAATTTTATAAACATTTTTCCAAATTTGAATGGCTTGGGATTTGAAAAGCTGTTTCAGCATTTTTTACGGCATTCATTACGGCATTTTCCACGACCATGCTTGCTAACATACTCAGGACGTTAAGGTCGGTTTCAATCTTATTTGTTGATAATGCAAAAAGCGTATCACCATCGACAAGAGTATGAGATGGGCGAATTGTTCTAGCGAAGCCATCATGCGCGATTGCTGCAATTTTATTAACCTGTGACTTGGATAATTTCGCGTTTGTCATGATAGAGCCTATTGTTGTATTTCCCGTAAACCGATTCGTTGCTTTTTTCTCAAGCTGCTTAAGCATTTGCTTATCGCTTCTAAGAAAAATTTGCTTGGAACGATCATAAACACCGGCTAATATTTGATTTGTTACAGGATCAATGATATCACCGAAAGCATTCACAGCAATAACTGCCCCAATCTGCAAATCACCAAGTTCAA